>CBINNO010000001.1:0-99236 GCA_966252055.1 uncultured Rheinheimera sp.
GTCAGTTCAGCCGTTTCTTTGGCGAAATCAGTGTCGCGAATACGGCTGCGCGCAGCCGACACGTTCTCGACGATGTTTGATAAGTTGCGAATGGTTGACTGGAAGCGGTTCTGAATCGCACCCAAATCCGCCCGTTTCGAGTCGATGATGGTGATGGCACTGTCCAGGCTCGCCAGCGCCGCAGAGGCGCCTGTCAGGCTGCTGATGCTCAAATTCGCCAGCCCCAGGCCTGAAGTACCAAAACCACCGCCGGTGCGCGAGATATTCACGCTGATGGTCTGGCCCGCGTTGGCCCCCACCAGGAAGGTCGACGAATATTTACCGTCCAGCAGCTTCACGCCACCAAACTGCGTGGTGGTCGCGACCCGGCTGATTTCTGCCTTAAGCGCAGACACTTCTTTTTGCAGCGCCAAACGGTCAGCTGAGCTGTTGATACCGTTTTGCGACTGTACCGCCAGCACCCGAATACGCTGCAGTGCTGAAGTGATTTCATCCATCGCGCCTTCAGCGACCTGTGCCAGCGAAATACCGTCATTGGCATTACGGATAGCCTGGTCCAGACCCTGGATTTGGTTGGTTAACCGGTTGGCGATTTGCAGACCGGCGGCATCATCAGCGGCGCTGTTGATACGTAAACCTGAAGATAAACGCTGGAACGCGGTATCTAATGATTTGCCGGAGTTGATCAGTTGCCGCTGAGCATTCAGCGACGACGTATTAGTGTTGACGAATAATGGCATGATACTTTTCTCCTGATAGCTTTTTGCTACTCACTCAGCTTTTTATATGTTTAAGCGCTGATACTTATGTAACGGCCAGCAGAAGAAAAACTTGAGCACATTTTGCACTGAACGCTTGAAAATAAAGGGCTGCAGCGGCAATCGTCCAGCACTGTGTTGCGGCAAAATCATGCCGCAGAGGCCAGTTTTCTCTGAGAAAAGCGAGATTTATCAGCGTCAGAGCAATTTTTTGCGTCAGCATGCAAAAATTCATAAGAAACACCGGCAGCTTTCTGCCATGACCTGGTACTCCAATGCAATAAAAAAGCCTCCATAAACGGAGGCTTTCGCGCGAAGAACCTGGCCCTTTATCGCAGATAGTCGAATAAACTGGTGCTGGTGACGCGATTGAAGGTTGATTGAATGGCTTGTAAGGCGGTTTCCTGCTTGGTCAACTCTGTCAGCGCCTGGGCGTAGTCAACCTCATAAAGCTCTGCCCGGAACGCTTTATTATTGATTTGCAGATCTTCATTACTCTCATACACGCTATCAAGCACATTGATGCGGCCGCCCACACCAGATACGGCGGAATCGACTTTCAGCGTGGCATTATCAAGCTGCGCCAGTGCATCGGCGATAGCCTCAGCCAGCGCATCACCATCGAGCTGGTCGGTCTCGATGGCCTTCACCAGGTCGCTCATCGTATTGAGAATATTGATTTTCTCCGGAGCTTTCAGTGAAAAATCCATTTGTCCGGGCCCGGCGCCATCAGTTTGTAAGCTCAGCCCCTGAAAGGTAATCGCCTGACCTGGCGTATAGGTCCCCGTCACTGCTGGCGTCAGACTGGCACCGTTGCGCTGGATCTCATAGTTATTGGCGGCATCAATCACCAACTGGTAATTGTTATTTGCTGCTGTTTGGGCGTCATAGTTCTGCCGGTAAAAATCATCGAATACCGACTGGTTTTGCACTGAAATTTTGCCTGAGGTTAAACCACCGGCAGTACTGATATTTTCTGTTTTAAAGCGGGCATTCACATCTTCAAATATCACCTTGCCACTGTCGTTACTGGCGATAGTGACAGATGGCGACACCTGCAACGATTTTTGCCCTTCATCACCATTAAACACATACTTTCCGGTTGCGATATCTAGGCTGTATGGCTGGGTCTGTTCCTGAAAGCCAGAAAACAGATATCCCCCGTTGGTGTCTTTCTGGTTCATTAAATCGAACATCTGGGATTTGATGTTGTCGAGCTGCTTGGCGATGGCGCTGCGATCAAGCTGCGAATATGCACCATTTCCTAAAGACACCATCAGGGACCTGGCCTGGTCGCTGGCAGTCCTGAGGCCTGTCAGCGTGGTTTCTTCCATATTCAGGCTGTTTTTCAACAAGATGCTGTTGTTCTGAAACTGGCTGAACTGACTGATTTGCTGGTCGAGCCCGACCACTCGGGCAGAGGCGGCCGGATCTTCAGAAGGCGTCAGGATCTTGGTTTGTTTTTCCAGTTGAGCACTGGCGCGTTGCAACTTCTCCTGCGCATTCAGAATTGCATTAAGATTATTCTGATACTTCTGATTGAAAGAAAGTCGCATCGGTTACTACCTCGCTGCCTGTAACAAAGTGTCGAAAATGGTCTGGGATGTCGAAATAATCTTAGCCGCCGCGGCATAAGCCTGCTGGAATCGGATCAGATTGGCCGCCTCTTCATCCAGATTCACCCCGGAAATCGATTCATACCAGGCTTCGGACTGTGCCAACAGCGACTTTGATGACTCTGTCGCTATCTTAACCTGATTGGTTTTTTCACCAATTGAGCCGACCATGACACCATAACCTTCGTTCAGTGTCATCAGGTTATCGGCACCGGCGGCCGCCACTGCAGTTTTTCGTAATAAATCTTGGTCCTGCAGCTTAGCCAGCGCCAGGCCGTTGCTGTTATCCTTGAAACCGCCGGTGTTGTAACTCAAGGTAAAAGTGTCACCTATTTTAGGCACGCCGGTGATATTCATATCAAAACCGTAGTTGCCAAGCCCGGCAGAACTGAACACATTGTTGTAGTTTCCGCCAGCCATCACCGCTGTGGTGCCAAGCAAGGTATTGGCGTTGTCACGGATCTCAAACTGATCCCCGCCGATAAAGGTCAGGGTAAAAGGCCCGCCAGTAACCCCACCTGGCGCCGTAAATTGCGAGGATGCCGGATCGGTATCTGTGACGCTGATAGTGCCTACTTTGCCTGATCCCAGATTATTGACGTTGAACTCCCCACGTAAAGGCGAAGCCAGCGCCAGATCTTCAGGCCGGCTGTTCAAAAGCGACAAATCCTGGGCTGCGGTACTGAGCGGTTTCAGCAAAAACTTATCGCCATTGCCAAAAGCGCCGGCAGAGTTATCGAGCGTAATTTCCATGCCGTATAAAAAATTACCTGGCACGTTGGTACTGTTAAAAGTGGCCGGATATGCCGTAATGGTCTGGGTAACCGCAGAGCCAGCGACCACATTACCGCGCTCATCAAGCGCTTCGAGCGTAAACTGGTTCGGCGCTGTAAACGTCACCTGAAACTCGTTCGGCGGCATATCTTTGCCTTTGCCGGGCTCAATCACCGCGCTGACTAAACCAGCCCCTGTGTTACTTTTCAAGTTGTAAGCCGGATAAGTCCCCAGACCGAAAATGTCTTTGCCAAGCTGGCCATTGCCATCCATCCCCAGCCGGTTTTGTTCATTAAATGCATCGGCAAGACCAATCGCCAGCTGACCCAGTTTATTTTGCGTCGGCTCCAGCATTTGTGTTCTGAATTCGAGCAGCCCACCTATCTTGCCGCCCAGTGACTGGCTATCCACTGTTCCTAATACGTTGGCGTTAAAGTCGAGTTGTAACTGGATAGACTTGCGTTCAGGATCAGGGTCGCCAACCGTACTCATCAGGTTAAACTTGCCTTGTTGCAGAATAATCGGCTGCCCTGAGTTGAGAAAAATCATTTTCTCGCCGTTGTTGGCATCAATCGTCGTGATTTCAAACAGTTCGGACAAGCGGCGAATGGCCTCATCCCGTTTGTCCAGCAAATCATTTGGCGCGGGAGTGCTGTTGCCCCGGCCGTAGCCCGCAATCTGTTTGTTGAGCTCAGCAACCACAGTGATTTGCGAATTGGCTTCCGATACCAGTGAGTCCAGCTGCTTGTTAATCGACAGTTTTTGCTCCAGTACAATGCTGGACAAGGTGTTGAACTTGCCGAGCAGCGTCTGGGCACTGCCCATCACCAGCTGACGAAAAGACGTATTGGCCGGGTCGTTGTTGGCCGACTGCAGCTGCTTGTACAGGTCTGAGATACCAGTCGCGATGCTGTTTGCCGTATTGGCGAACAGATTGTCGACACGACTCGCTTCAGTCAGAAATTGTTGGTTGAAGTTGTAGGCAGAAGTGTCACGACGCATTTGTAACAGCGAAAAATCATTGACCAGTCGCTCAGTGGTGCCGCGGCCGACACCAAGCCCCAGAATACTGGATTCATACTCAGTGCGCTGGCGAACATAACCTTTGGTGTTCAGGTTACTGATGTTATTCCCTGTGGTGTTCAGCAAGCCTGTGCTTGCCAGAACGCCCGAGGTCCCTATCGTCAGTAAATTGTCCGCCATGTCACACTCCCACCTGTTCAATTCACCCGCTCAGCCTTACTGAGCGGTTTGTTCGCTGTTTCCGAGCAAGTTCCGGACCTCTTTCAGTAAAGAACCGTTGAGAACCTGTAAAATTTTACGGGCATAATTCGGATCTGTCGCATAACCGGCTGCCTGCAGCTGCTGAAAATAATGCTCAGTGTTATGACTGACTGCGACAGCGTCCTGATAACGAGGCTGCTGGCGGATAAAATCGACATAATCCTGCAGACTTTGCGCCTGATCGGTATAAATCCGAAAACGGGCTTTCTCCTGATGCGCCACGCCCTGACGGTACTCCAGCGTATCGACGACAGCCACATCGCCCTGCCAGCCACCCTGTGCTTTAATGCCAAACAAATTGTTGCTTTGTTTGCCGTCGGCGGCTTTAAACATGCGCTGGCCCCAACCGGTTTCCAGCGCCGCCTGCGCTACCAGTGCCAGCGGCTCCAGCCCCAGTTGCCGCGCGGCCTGTCGGGCGGCCGGTAAAATGCCGCGCACAAAATCCGCTTCCGGACCACTGAGCGAGGCCAGCGGATCAGGTTTGATCTCAGCGCTTGCTTCTGGCAAAGGCTCTTTGTCTGTGACCTGTGCCCCCGCTGCAACTGAGGACAATGGCGCCATTGTCTGGCGATGCTTGCCCACAATCACCTCATCGCCCAGTTGCTGAATGTGCGAAGTCGTCGCAGGTTTTGCGACACTTTGGGCAACGGCCTGTGCTGAAGCGAGCGCAACGACCGATGACTCAGCGACGGATGTCGCAGCCTGCGGCTGCGCCACTGTTTTCACCGGATACACAATGCGTTCGGCATCCAGTTTCATCGACTGACCATGCACAGGCAGTTGATGGCTCTGTGCCGAATACACTAAAGACAAAGCCTGAGTCTGCTCCCGCTGAAAACGATTCGGGGCTGAGACCTGGCTGGCGGCTTTTTGCCTGGAAGCCTCTGGCGCCAGCTGCTGGACCATTAAATCCGCCAGGCCAAGACTGCCGGATTTCGACAGCTCAGTTGCCAGCTGATTGTCGTACATGTCGCGGTAAAAACCGGTCGTCTGGCTATTAAGCGGGTTGTCTTCTTCAAAACTCTGATTGGCCTTGCGCATGCTCGATAACAGCATGCCCATAAAGACGGATTCAAATTGCTGCGCGGCCTGGCGGATCGCGCCGACTTTGTCCTTGCTCGCCAGAGCACGCAGCTCATTGAGGCTGGACAGGTCGTGATAGGACACGTCCACTTGCGGCGCCTTCATGTTAAATCACCACCAACTCGCCATGAATGGCACCGGCTTCTTTTAACGCTTCCAGAATCGCCATCAGGTCACCAGGCGCTGCGCCGACAGCATTGACCGTTTGCACCAGTTCATCAAGCGTGGTACCCGGGTCGAATTTAAACATCCTTGATTTGTCAGGTCTGACATCAATGATGGTGTTTTGCTGCACCGCGGTCTGCCCGCCAGCCAGTGCATTTGGCTGCACCACTTCCGGGTTCTCCGCGATGGTCACGGTCATACCACCATGAGTCACTGCCGCCGGGAACAAACGCACATCTTTGCCGATGACAATAGTGCCGGTACGCGAATTGATAATGATTTTGGCGGAGTCTGTGGCCGGTTCAAAACTCAGATTTTCCAGCGTCGACAGGTACGATACCCGCTGATCGATATCGCGCGGTGCGCGAACCTGCACAGAGCGGCCGTCCAGTGTCCGGGCCGTATCTGGCCCAATCAGGTCATTGATAGCCTGTGCCATATTTTTGGCGGTACTGAAATCACTGCGATTGAGGTTAAAAGTGATGTAATCCCCTTGGGCAAAGGGTGTTGGCACTTCGCGCTCGATAATAGCGCCGTTCGGAATACGTCCTACGGTCGGAGTGTTCACCACGACCTGCGAACCGTCAGCCCCCTCGGCGCCCAGACCGCTGACTATCAGGCTGCCCTGCGCCACCGCATAGACCTGACCATCAAGGCCTTTGAGGAAAGTCTGCAACAATTGCCCGCCACGCAGCCCTTTTGAACTGCCCACCGAAGACACTGTGATATCCAGCGTCTGACCCGGCTTGGCAAAAGGCGGCAGCTCTGCCGTCACAGCAACTGCTGCAACGTTCTTAATCTGCGCTTTCATACCTGCCGGCAGGTTGATACCAAAATTGGCCAGCATCGTTTTAAAGCTTTGCTCGGTAAATGGGCTTTGTTCGCCGGTACCCGGTAAACCGACCACCAGACCATAACCGACCAGTTGGTTATGGCGGACGCCTTCCACTGATGCCACATCTTTGATGCGGGCACTTTGCACACTGAAGCTCAAAAGCACCAGCAGCGTGATCACCAGACTTTTAAACATAACAAGCCTCACTCGTCAGAACGGCCACAAAGTGCTGGAGAAGAACCGGGTCAGCCAACCCGGTCCCTGACCGCCATGCGTGGCGCCAGTGCCGCTGTATTCGATACGGGCATTGGCAATTTTTGTTGATTCCACCGTGTTACGCGAATCGACATCCTCTGGCCGAATCACCCCGGTCAGGCGGATATATTCTTTGCCAGTGTTCAGCGTCAGCCATTTTTCACCACGGATCACCAGGTTACCGTTTTGCATCACTCTGAGCACATTGACGGAAATGTCACCGACTAAACTGTTGCTTTGGTCAGCTTTGGAGTCACCTTTGAACTGATTATTGGCCGTCACCCCCAGCTGTAAGGTGTTACCCAGAGCCGAGATATTCCGTCCGCCCAAACCAATCATCGGATCAACATTATTGCTGTTGTCTTTTTTGAATTCAGTTTTGGCTTTTTTTGACGCCTGAGTGTTCTCTTTCAGCACCACCGTGATGATGTCGCCTTCACGACGGGCTTTGTTGTCAGAATACAAACCATTGGACAGACCGTTGGCGAACAAAGAACCTGTTGTCAGGACCGGCTTGGCAGCAGGTTCCGGCGGCAAAGGCGCAAACGCCGGATCGTCCGGAAACGCTTCCGGCTCATAGCTGGCACAGGCCGTTAAACCCGCGCAGCAAACTGCAATTAATAATTTACGCATCATATCCCCCAAAGCTCAGAGTTGCTGGATAGCAAAACTCAACATCTGGTCGACTGCTGAAATCACTTTGGAATTCATCTCGTAAACCCGCTGGCTTTCAATCAATCCCACCAGCTCTTCGGTCACGTTCACGTTGGAAGCTTCAAGGGCGCCCTGCACAATAATGCCGATGCCTTCAAGCCCGGGAACCCCTTGTACCGGATCGCCACTGGCGCCGGTCTGGCGGAACAAGTTCTGTCCGATAGGTTCAAGGCCGGCCGGGTTGATAAAGTTGGTTACCACTAACTGCCCCAGCACCGCGTTCTCCACCTGACCCGGAATTTTTACCGAGACTTCGCCATCCTGAGAAATGGTAATTTCGGTCGCCTCCGGCGGCACTGTAATGGTCGGCTGGATTTGATAACCCGCACCTGAAGTCACCAGGTTCCCTTCGTTGTCTGTGGTGAACTGGCCATTGCGGGTATAAGAGATAGTACCGTCAGGCATCAGCACTTCAAAAAAACCGGAGCCCTGGATCATGACATCCAGCGCATTGTCGGTTGTCATGTGGTTGCCCTGCGTAAAGTTTTTCTGCGTTGCTACCACCTTAGTGCCAGCACCAATCATCAAACCGTTCGGCAATTCAGAGTTCTGAGACGAACGTCCGCCGGGTTGATTGATATTTTGATACAACAGATCTTCAAATACCGCCCGGCTCTTTTTGTAACCGACCGTACTGGCATTCGCCAGATTGTTGGAGATCACCGAAATATCGCGTTGTTTGGCGTCTAAGCCGGTTTTACTGATCCAGAGTGCCGGATGCATAGAGTCCTCCTGAGCTTTAAGCTCTAGACGATACGAAGTACCTGATTATGTTGACGGTCCATATCTTCGGCCGTCTTCATCATTTTGACTTGCAGCTCATATTGCCGCTGCAGGTTGATCATATAAGTCATTTCACCGACGGCATTGACATTGCTGCCTTCGACAGCGCCACTGAGCAAATTGACTGAAGGATCAGGCTCTGCCAGTTCGCCATCTTTGCGGCGAAACAAACCGTCATTGCCTTTCACCATGTCCTGATTGTCGGGTTTAACCAGCTTGATCCGCCCGACTTCGACCATCGCCGTCGCCGGAGCGCCACGTGGCAGCACATTAATGCCGCCATCTTTGGTAATTTCGATTTTCGCCAGCGGTTGTGGAACTTCGATGGGGCCATCTTCCCCCATCACATTCAGGCCGGATGCCGTTTGCAGCAAACCTTCCGGGCTTATCTTCAAGTTGCCGGCCCTGGTATAAGCTTCATTCCCACTGCCGTCCTCAACGGCCAGCCAGCCGTCGCCCTGGATCGCCACATCCAGTTCGTTTTGAGTAATTTTCAGCTCTCCGGCGTCAAAATTCTGACTGGGCATTTCGGTCAGGGCGAATACGCGGGTCGGCTGACCATCACCAAAAGCCTGCATCGCGCGCGCCTGCGCCAGATCTGCCTTAAAACCAACGGTATTGGCATTGGCCAGGTTATTCGCCCGCACCGACAGCGCATTCATATTCTCTTTTGCGCCCGTCATTGCGATGTAAACCATGCGATCCATAACGATCTCCTCTGCTGTCTACAGTGGTAAAGCAAAGATGGTGCCAGCTTAGCGGGCATGAGAGAAAAGCTTTGGACGGCAAAATACCTGCCGATAAAAACAGAAAAGCCACCGAACAGGTGGCTTTTGGCAAGGCAGTGTTTCAGGATCAGCGGATCTGCAGAACGGTCTGCTGCAGCGAGCTGTTCACCTCAAGCGCCCGCGAGTTCGCCTGGAAGTTGCGCTGCGCGGCAATCAGGTCCACCAACTCGTTGGTGAGGTTGACGTTGGAGTTTTCCAGCGCAGACGAGTTGATTGAACCAAAAGTACCGGTGTTCCCCTCGCCTGGCAATGCTTCGCCGGAGCGCAGGCTCTGCTTCCAGCTGGTGTTACCGGTCTGAGTCAAACCTTGTGGGTTGGCAAATTTTACCAGCGTGACCTGAGATAAAAACGTTTGGTCACCGTTGCTGTAACTCGCCATCACCCGGCCTGAAGCATCGATATCAATGCTGGTCAACCGGCCTACTGTCGTACCGTCCTGATCTAAGGTTCCCACTTCAAACTTACTGGCGTATTGGGTTGGGAACGTAGTCTCCGACTCGTTGCTGAAATTCACCGTCAGGTTGCTGGTGAACTGTGCACCATTGGTGAGATATGGCGCAGCATTCAAGGTCGCGGCCGGAATAACCAAATCTGGCATTGAAGCGTTGGTGGGCAGCGTCGGATTGCCGTTGGCGTCAAAGTCCAGTGTGATAGGTCCAAACGTCTGACCTGCCGCTGTGTTGTCATCAAACACAGCAAAGGCTTCCCAGTCATTGTCAGTCGCGGTGGCGGTCCGGCGGAAATACATGCTCAGCACGTGGGGTTCACCCAAACTGTCATACACAGTCGTCGAAGTTGTAGCGCCATTGTTATAGGTGGCTTTGTCCAACGGATTAAACGCTGGCCAGCCGCCTGCCGGTGCCTGCTGGGTGGCGTTAAGATTCATCGCTACATAAACATTACTGGTAGAACGCGGCGCCCCGGCTGTATTTGGGATTTGAATAGGTTTTGTGGTACTCAGACTGATTGAGCTGGCCGCACCTGTGGATGGGTCAACCGGATAGCCTTGTAAGAAGTTGCCGTTATTGTCGACAATAAAATTGTCGCTGTTCAGTTTAAAAGCACCAGAGCGGGTAAAAGTCATGTCACGAGCCGCCAAATCAGGTGTCATCGCGAAAAAGCCATCACCGGTAATCGCCAGATCCAATGAGTTATTGGTAAATTTCAGCGCCCCCTGACTGAACTGTTGCGCCACTTGCGATGTGGTCACACCATCACCCACTTTGGTACGGCCTGGCGAAAAAATGGACCCGGCATACACGTCAGCAAACTCTGCCCGCGATTCTTTAAAACCCGTCGTATTGACGTTGGCAATGTTGTTTGCCGTGGTATCCAGATCCTTTTGCGCTGCAGCCAGACCACTTAATGCAATATTAAAACTCATGATTCACCTCACGAGCCGGGATTAACCGGCAACGATTTCCAGAATATCTGACATTTTCTTGGCACCCAGGCCAAGCAGATTTAATTTCATATCAGCGCTTGAGCTGCCGAGCGTCACACTACTAATCGGGACATAGCTGGATGTCACCAGAGATTCATTTTTACCACTGACCGAGCCGTCTACCTTCACCTGATAGATGCCAGCTTTAACCTTTTCACCATTGTTGTCTGTGCCATCCCACATCAGCTCAAACTTGCCTTCTGGCGGATTTTCCACTGATTTGCTCATGACCAGCGCGCCGGATGAATCGTAAATAGACACCTTAAAAGTGGTTGTTTTCGCCGGGACATCCACTGCGCCATAACTGGTATTTGTCCCGTCAAACACCATTTTGTCTGATTGCACCCGAACCGTCCGCCCAACCAGGCTTGATGCCTGCAGCGCCTGATTCGAGTTCATGCTCGAAGCAAAGTCTTTGAAATTGGTATTGAGCTGGCTAATGCCGTCGGCCATGGTGAAACTGGTCATTTGCGCAATCATCTGATCGTTTTCGACCGGTTTTGTCGGGTCCTGAAATGCCAGTTGCTGGGTCAGCAAGGCGAAAAAATCGGACTGCGTCAATGCACCGCTGTCGTTCTTTTTCGTGCCGTCTGTATTGTTCTTCAGGCTGTCGAGGTAACTGGTATCTGACGTATTGGAAACTGTGGTCATCCGTTACTCCTTAGCGCTGACCCAAAGTCAGGGTTCTGCTCAACATCTGCTTGGCGGCATCGGCAACCTGTACGTTGGCGTCATAAGACCGTGATGCGGAAATCATATTGGCCATTTCTTCCATCACATTGACGTTAGGTTTGTAGATAAAACCATTTTCATCCGCCATCGGATGTGACGGGTTGTACTCCTTATTGAGCGGCGCATCGCTTTCCACTACCCCCATCACCTTGACACCCGCGCCCTGCTCGGACAGCGCGTTATCAAACTCGGCGGCAAATACCGGATGACGTCCGCGATAAGTTTGGTCCAGACTACTGCTGACGGCAATATCAAAAACCCGGTATAAGCTCATCAGGATTGCCCTCCTAAAGCCTTTTTCAATCCGCTGATTTTACTGTTCAGAAAATGCAGCGAGGTCTGGTATTCCATTGCATTCTGGCTGAATGCGTTGCGCTCACGATGGATGTCGACACTGTTACCGTCGCCGGTGTCTGTTTGCTCGACGGTCCGGTATTGCACTTCCTGCCGGGTCGTCGGAGAAATATCAAAATGATGCACATCGGTTTGTTGCAAACTGCCGTTCTGACGGTCCAGTGCATTGGCGAGCGCAGTGCGAAAATCGAGGTCACGTGCTTTAAAACCGGGGGTGTCCGCGTTGGCAATGTTGTTGGCGAGCAATTCGGTGCGCCGCTCGCGCAGCAACATTCCATGCTCATGTAAGCCAAAGGCTTTATTAAAACTAATTGCCATACCTGAATCTCCGGAAGAACATCTGAGATTCTTTAGCAAAACTCAGGCCATAATTTATGCCTGAAAAGTGACGTCGACAGGAAATAACGAGGGAAGTGGTTTAAGTCAGTACTGAGCTTCAGTTTTTGCGACGGTAGATAATGCCGGGGTTGCAACGGATCATCTCAAAATCACTGTTTGTACTGGACAACGACTCTGAAGCACCCAGCAACAAATAGCCGCGGGGATTGAGCGCCTGGGCAAACTGCCGGATGATTTTTGCCTTCACTTCCGGTGAAAAGTAAATCAGCACATTGCGGCAAAAAATAATGTCGAATTTTCCAAGCAGGGTGTAACTGTCGAGTAAGTTCAGATGGCGAAAACTCACGTTACGACGCGCAACTTCTTTGACACGCATCATGCCGTTGCCGCTGTCTTCAAAGAATTTCTGCCGTCGTTCAGGCGATAAACCTCTGGATAAGGCAAGACCGTCGTACTCAGCCCGCTGGCAGTGCTCGAGCATCGTATTCGAGATATCAGTGCCCAAAATCTGGATACCGAGACTAAAAGCTGCCGGCCGGCTTTGCTGGTATTCAAGCCCGGTCATCGCAATTGAATAGGGTTCCTGGCCACTGGAGCTGGCCGCCGACCAGATTTTGACATTCCGATGATCCTTTTCAAGATCAGGGAAAATTTGTTTCTTCAATAATTCATATGGATAGGTGTCGCGAAACCACAAAGTTTCATTGGTGGTCATCGCATCAATAACGGCCGAGCGCAACTGACGTTCAAACGGACTTAATGTCTTATTGACCAGCTCTGACAAGCTGTCCAGATTAAAACGCAGCATAAGCGGCGCAAGCCGGCTTTTCACCAGATACTGTTTGTTGTCACCCAGCACGATACCGCACTGCTGTTCCAGAAAATCGCGGAAAGTTCGGTACTCGCTGTCTTGCAGCTCTTTATTCACGCCAATACTTCCACTTTATTCAGTCAGTGTGCAGCCATTTACGCACGGATTCAGCCAGTTCATCTGGATTAAACTTGGCGATAAAATCATCTGCCCCAACCTTCTGTACCATTTGCTGGTTGAACACTCCGCTTAACGATGTGTGCAGAATGACATGCAGAGGTTTAAGTTTGGGGTCTAATCTTACTTCAGCCGTTAAAGTGTATCCGTCCATGTCGGGCATTTCGATATCTGAAATCAGCAAGCCGATTTTTTCAGTGACCGAATTCTGACATTGAGCGGCAATTTCCTGCAGGTAGGTCAGCGCTTCGCGGCCATTTTTAACCAGATGCATCGCAATACCAAGCCCTTCCAACGCCCTTTTTACCTGATTACGGGCAACGGCAGAGTCATCCGCTATCAGGATGATTCTGTCACCAAGGTCTTGCTGAATCGTCTCTTTTTCAAAAGTCTTGCTGACTTCTGTCGGCGACGGTGAAATTTCCTCAAGAATTTTTTCTACATCGATGATTTCAACCAGTTCTTTATCGATTTCAGTCACTGCAGTCAGATAACTTTGTTTGCCTGAGGTCCCTTTCGGCGGCGGTAAAATAGATCCCCAATTAATATTGATAATCCGTTCCACCGACTGTACCAAAAAGCCTTGGACTGATCTGTTGTACTCAGCAATGATGATAAAAGAGTCTTTAACGTTTTCGATTGGCCGCCCGCCAGTTGCCAGACTCAAATCAATCACTGAAATTGTTTGACCGCGAATGTGTGCGATGCCTTTGACGAATTTGTTTCGTTTTGGAATGGCTGTCAGTGGCGGACATTGCAGGACTTCGCGGACTTTAAAAACATTAATGCCAAATCTTTGACGCCCATGCAGGCGGAACAATAATAATTCCAGTCGGTTCTGGCCGACCAGTTGGGTACGTTGATTGACTGAATCAAGAATTCCGGCCATTAATGACTCCACACTTAGCATCAGGATCGATTCTTGCAGAACGTGGATACACGAGTCGTGCGGTTCTGCAGTAAAGCACTGAAATTACGAAGAACTGTATGTTATTACCCTTTGCCGATAAAGCATAGCCGAAACCATATGAAAATGTACGACAATTTTAAATCCGGCACTGTGCTGCTTCTGCTTCTGGCAGGCAGCCCGTTGCTGCATGCGCAGCCCCACAGCCCAGCTGATTTAACTGCCGCTGCACAGCAATGGTTACAGCAGCAGGCCGGCGCAGATAAGAGCAAAGTCCAGGTTCATCCACTGGACCCGCGCAGTGCAAGCCGCAGTTGTGAGACGCCGCTGCAGTTCAGTCTGGTGAACCCGAAAATACAAAGTCAGAACAGCATCAAAGTGCTGTGTGACGGTATTGGTGGCTGGCAGCTCTACCTGAGTGCGAAAGTCAGCCAAATGACGGATGTGCTCGTCTCCACAAAACATCTTGCTCCTGGCACATTGCTTGGCGCCGATATGGTGCAAATTGAAAGTCGCGACCAATTGTTTATTCGCGGCGCGACGCTTACCGATGCCAGTATCGTCGATGGCGCCAGAATCAAACGTAATCTCAGCCAGGGTCAAATCCTGACGCTTAGGGATCTTTGCCTTGTCTGTAAAGGAGATCAGGTTACAATAGAAGGGATCTCTGGTAGTCTGGTGGTCGCAACCAGCGGCAAAGCCTTATCAGACGGCAGTCTGGGCGACAATATTGAAGTACAGAACAGCAGTTCAGGACGCAAGATTCAGGCAAGTGTCACTGCGGTGAAAAAAGTCGCCATTAATCTGTAAATATTCCTAAAGTTTCAGCGATGGCTGCCGTTAAAATGGTCAAGGAAAGGACCGGTTGGTCAGTGGGGGTAATAAAATGTCTATCAATGTGAATCAAGGCGTGCAATCTGCCGCAACGGTCAAAACTGATAAAGTTGACCAAAACATTCAAAAACAACAAGTTGCGCAGCAACAAACAACTGCACTGACTCAGCCTGCACAACGTCAGGACTCAGTGTCGCTGACGCCACAGGCTCAGCAATTCAGCAAGGCGCAAGAAAAGGCCAGTAACAGCAGCGGCATTGACCAGAAAAAAGTCGACGACATCAAACAAGCCATTTCTGAAGGCAAGTACAAAGTGAATGTCGAGCAACTGGCGCGCCGTATTGTGCAATTTGAAGGCGAGTTATTCGGTAAAAAATGAACAGTCAACCCCCTGTCCTTTCCTTATTGATACAACAGCAAGAGCACTTAAATGTGCTCTTGCTGCTTTTAAAAGATGAACTGAACGCTATCAGCAACCGTGATGTGACGGCGCTGGAGCAAAATTCAGAGGCAAAACTTAAATGCCTTGAGCAGGTGCAACAAACTGATCAGGCCGTTGCCAGCCATCCGGACCTGCCACAGTTGAAAACGGTGCCTGAGTTAGTCACGCTGGTTCAGCAAGTCGACGCCACCTTACAACAATGTAAAGAACAAAATGAAGTCAATCGCCTGACGCTGGAACAGAGCCAACTGGTGATTGAAAGGTTTAAACACGAATTGCTGCAGCAAAGAGGTAAGGCAGGTCTGACCTATAACAGCCGTGGCAAACCTGCACTCGATTCAGTGGGTAAAGGCATTAAAGCCTGAATTCATCTGCTAATAATATTTGACCGACTGAATGCGCCGCACCGGCTGCGCATTCTGATAAATATCATAGACTTGCTTAAAATCCAGCTCCATTTCTGTCGCATAGAAGTCACCAACCGGATAAGTTTTGACGACGCGGGCGCCTTTAATAATGCCTTGCACAGATGCTTTCAGCTTGTCGTTACCAAGCAGCGCTTGCTGCATCGTGACTCTTGCTTCCACTTTCTGACCATAGACTTGCTCGGCAAGCTCCCGGTACGCTTCCAGTTTAGAGGCTTTCATGGCCATCAGTAAACGTTGTTCAGCTGTGTCTGCCTTCTGCTCTGCTAAAGGTGCGTAACCGACCGCTTTTAACAACGGAAATGATGCTGGCGGTACGGTTTCCCACTGGATTTCTTTATCGAAAAACATACTGCAACCAGACAGGCAGCAAATACTCAGTAAAAAAAATACGGCGCGCATTCTGTGGTCCTCACCTTTTGGCGTGATTATCTGACTGGTTACTAGCAGAAATCACGCCACAATAGCTGCCAACAAATAGCTATCAGGCATATTCTTTGCTTACTTAGCCTGATCTCATTTTTCGGAGTCCGCACCATGTATTCGTTGAGTCGGTTGAGCCTGTGCACTTTGTTGGTGTTTTATAGCCATACTGCGGCGGCACAATGGTATGAAGCAACCGGACGAGCGCTGATCCGTCAGGGTGATGCGGCCAGTGCCCGCGCTCAGGCAACTGAAGATGCGGTGAAACGGGCCTTGCTGTTTGCCGGCGCCAGTGTCCGCAGCGTCCAGCAAGTCACCGACGGTTTATTGACACGGGAAAGTTTGCAAGTTGTCAGCAGCGGTGAAGTCCAAAACGTTCAGCTGGTATCCGAAGTCACCCGAGATGGCTACTTTGAAGTGACGATCCGGGCCGATATTGAACCTTTAGAATCCGCCTGCCCCACCCTGGCTTACCGCAAGAAGCTGTTAATAACCCCATTTAAGTTAAGTCAGCCGGAGCAAGCGGTGACAGGTCAGCTGTTTGATATCGGCAAAGTCAGCGGCAAAGTTTTCAGCAGTAAACTGGAAGAAATTGGTCACAGCAGCTGGCCAGCGCCCTACGACAACCCGGTAAACTTTGAGAGTCTGACCTACCTCGAACGTCAGAGCCTGCAACAACAGCTGGGCGCGCGTTACCTGCTGACCGCCAGTATCGACGACGTTTCACTGGGTTCCACCACAGGCACCAACTGGACATTCTGGACAGACGCCGATCGGGAGCGTTATTACCATTTGCAGGTCAAAGTCTTTGATTTGTCTGAAGAACGCGTTGTCTTCAGCCAAAAATATCAAACAACTGCAGTCTGGACCTACCGCAAGACAACCGCAATGGACCCCAACTATCAGCGGTTTTGGGAAAGTCCTTATGGTCAGGCTGCCGAGCGGATCCTCAATGCCGCCGCGATGGATGTCGAGGAAGCCATCCGGTGCGAGCCACTGCAGGCTGACGTGATTCAGGTGAAAGACAACCAGGTGTTACTCAGTATTGGTAAGTCGCATGGCGTGAAAGTTGGCGATACCTTCCGTTTGGTTCACCGGCGGGAAATCCCCGATAGTTTTGGCCGCATTCAACCACTATTGGCAGTCACTGATTTGACGGTGAAGGTCACGCAACTGTCCAGCGAAGCGGCCTGGGCACAAAGTATGGATGCTGCCTTGCTGGCGAATATCCAGACCGGAGACCTGGCCACACCAACGCGTGAACTGCAGGATGAATTTGCCGAAAACACTGACGATGAAGCGGATGACAACAGCAACTGACAGGGTTTCATCGCGGCGTTCGGCCTGATGACCTGTCTAAGTGGCTGCCCTGGCGAGACTCGAACTCACGACTGGCGCTTAGGAGGCACCCGTTATATCCAGTTTAACTACAGGGCAAGAAGGCAGAGTCTATCAGAAGGACCGCTTAGTGTGAATCTTCTGAAAATCAACAGATTAAATATTGGACGCCCGCATTGCGGGCGTTTTTTCAAGGCTGGATTTGCTGCAACACCAAATGCGGTAACAAGGTTGTGGCTGACGCAATCACTTGCTGGCTGCGCACGGAGATCACTCGGCTGTGTACCTGCACGCCCCGACGGGTAGTGACCAGGGTTCCGGTCAGAATGTAATCCATCCCGGATTTGTCAGACAATTCGCGGATGTTACGCGACATCGAAAAGTCACCGGTTTTGCTGACCGTGATTTTGCGCGTCAGTTTGAAATCCACCACCACAACGCCGTGCTGCGGCAAGGTACTGACCATGGCTTCTGCGAATTGATTGCCAAGCGGATTTGATGTCTGCAGATTGTCATCAAATTCGACAAAACTGGTCACGCCAACTCTCGCGCCTTTAAGCGCGTCAAAAGCGGCCAATTTAAAGCCCAGCTGGCTGGCATAATCCGTCAGTTGCTTTTTACTGTGATTGAGCGACGGATATGCCGAATAGGCCATGCCGGTATCCACGGCCGGCGGAAACTCTGAGGGTAACAGAGGTCTCGTCAGCCGGCGTTTGGTCGCAGGTACCGTCACCGGTAAAAACGGTTTTGCGTTCGGGTCTGCCGCAACTTTGTCCAGCTGCGACGGTTGTTCGACAGTGCCGGCCGGCGCCGCTTCTGCCATGGGCCGCTCGGCCAGCACGAAGCCATCTGAGTCAACTGACGGCTCAGCAAAAGCTTCGGCCATTCTTTGCTCACCCGGCTCTGACGCCGTTGGTTGTGCCTGGCTTGCCTGCTTTGTTGGCGCATCACAGTCACAGCGCTGTGCACATCCCGATAGCATCAGTAATGCCAGCAAAAACCAGCACTTGTTCATATTATTCACCTTGTTTGAGCAGTAATTTCCCAGAGCCGCCGGAGTGATACAAGGCATCAACCACATGTTGCGGAATGAAGCCCTGCGCCGTCGCTGAGACTTTTTTACTGGCAACCGAAACCAGCCGGGCGTTGACCAGCGTGCCGCCCTGGTGGCGCACCAAAGTCCCGCCCAGCACATACTGGATCGGTTGCTCTTCTTTTAATTCCATAAAATCGCGGCTGAAAACAAAATCGCCCTGCGGCGTGACCCGAATATAATCCGTGGTTTTAAAGTCAACGACACCCAGGCCAAACTGATGCACTTCATGCATAAAGCTTTCAGACAGCTGATTACCGAGCAAATCGGCCTGGTCATAAGGGCCGTCAAGGTAGACAAAGCTGGTCATCCCTATCACCATTTGCGGTTCGGCACTGTCCAGATTGGCCACCAAATCATGCATCATGCTTTGCACAAAATGGTTCACGTTGAGCGTGGCCTGCGGCTGATACAGCGGCTGCAGTTTACTGCTTGCCTGCTGAGTGGCCTGATAAGCAGCACCATCATACAACGCCGGACTGACATAATATTGTGGGGCCGGACGCGCTTTCGCAGCGCCCGTCAGCGGGACCTGTTCAGGTTCAGTCCCAAGCAGCAGAGACATGGATGTACAAGCTGATAAGGACAGCAGACTTAGCAATAACACACTGATTTTCATGATAGGGATATTCTCCTGCGCTGTTACGGGCTGCTATGGCGATATAGCTTCTGCTGGCGCCACTGTACCTGATCGGTCGCGCCCATCGCGGCTGCCGGGATCACGTCAGAAACAGCGGCCACCACCGCGTTATTTTGTATATCGACCATCCGCGCGTTCACTGTAGTGTATTCTTCTGCCTGATTCAGAGTCCCGACAATGACATACCTGACCGCCTGTTGTGCCGCTAAATCCGCCAGGTCGCGGCTTAGCAAACGTTCATGGTCAGCAAACAGTTCTACTGCACTGCCGGTGCGCAGCTCTTTCACCAGATAACCACGCTGACTGGCGATGGTTATCATACTTTCCTGCAGCTGCAACCCCAGCATATTCAGCGGTAAGTTCTGTGGATCGGGCTGTAAACCGCGGACTTCGGTAAAGCTGACCACGGCGATAGCACCTTTCGTCAGGGGCTGCAAACCAGTGAACAAGCGACTGGCCAGCCGTTCTGTGTACATCAGCACAGGCCCGACGGCGATTTGTTGCACTTCAGGCGCAGCCGCTGCGGCAGTTTGCTGCCGCGATGGCTGCTGCTGGCAGCCAGAGATCAGGCTCAGCATCAGCAGGCCAGACAGGCAGCTGAGTGGGCGGGAATGTCGCATAAGGCCTCCGGATTCAATGGGCAGGCAACTGAGATAGGAAAATTAAGCAATAAGTTTGCCATAGTGCCGGCGAATGCCGCAGCGTCTGGGGAAAGGCTTGGTTGCGCTGTGGATAGCCGCTATACTGCCGCCCTTTTTTCCAGCCCTTTTTCCGGCCCTATTTGCCGCAGGTACCCCTATGACCTCCTCTTATCTGGCGATAGACTTTGGCACTTCGAACTGCACTGCCGGCTGGCTCGATGCCGCAGGACAACCACAGCTGCAAACGCTGGAGAACGGTTCAACCTATCTGAGCTCGGCGTTATATCTGCCGTTTCCGGACAGCTACGATCCGGAAGATGACAGTCAGAAAAAACCATCGATTGCGCAGTTATTACGCCAGCCTGAGCAGGCCGTGCTGGGGTTGCAAGCTCACCAGCGTTACAGTGCAGATCCGCTCGGTGGTTTGTTTATCCGTTCCCCCAAGTCGATGTTGGGGTCCAGACTGAACGCGCAGCAAAGCCAGCTTTATCAGCAAATCTGCCAGCTGATGCTAAGCGCAATTCGCCAGCGTGCAGCAAAAGACAGTGATGCCGTGTTGATTGGCCGGCCCATTCATTTTCAGGGCATCGACGGGAATGACGGCGACGAGCGTGCCGAGCAACTGCTGCGCCAGGCAGCCCAGAATGCCGGTTTTCGCCAGATAGCATTTGCTTATGAGCCGCTGGCCGCCGCTGTTGAATATGAGAAAACGTTGACAGAGGAGCAGCGCGTGCTGGTGGTCGATATTGGCGGCGGCACCACAGATCTCAGCTTGTGCCGGCTGGGCCCGCAGCACGCCGGCAAAGCCGATCGCAGCGCTGATTTACTCAGCCACTCCGGCCGCCGGCTTGGCGGGGTGGATATGGACATTAAACTCGCCATTTATGGCCTGATGCCGCTGCTTGGCCGCGGCAGCGCCGCCACGAACGGCCGGCCTTTGCCCGCCGCGCTGTTCAGTGACGCGGTCAATATTATTGATATCCAGGCGCAGGAACAGTTCTACCAAAGCAGCACCGCCAAAGAGCTGGACCGGCTGAGCGCTCTTGCCGCCGAACCAGAAAAACTCAGGCTGCTGCAAACGCTGTATCAGCAACATCTGAGTTATTACCTGGTCCAGCAGGCCGAACAGGCCAAAATCGCCCTCAGCAGCACAACGGCCACCGACGTGCGTCTGGACCGACTGCAGCACGGTCTGAACTGTTTGCTGGACCGCGAGCTGCTCGCACACGCGCTTTATGTCGAAATGAACGGACTGCGTCAGTTGATTGACAGTTGCCTGACGGACGCCGCCGTGAAACCCGATGCGGTCTTTTTGACGGGCGGCGCTTCCTCTGCCGATGGCATCAAGCAGGTGCTGCGCCAGTTGCTGCCGACAGTACCATTGATTGAAGGAGACAGCTTCGGCTCGGTCGGCAAAGGCCTGTGCCGGCTGGCAGCGCTGCATTTTAACTGAGCCACCTTGTCCGTGCAGGACTGCTACTGGCCAAAACGCAGACAAAGATAGCCAGCGCTTACTATCCAAGGTAGAATGCGCCCCTTTTTCGTACAGGCGGGCGCAACTTTTGCGCGGCGCCATTTAAGGTTGATATGTCTTTTTCTGCGTTAAATCTGCACCCCGCTCTGCAACAGGCTGTCGCCGATGCAGGTTACAGCACCCCGACACCCATCCAGCAGCAAGCGATACCGGCCGTACTGACCGGCCGCGACCTGATGGCGGCTGCCCAGACCGGCACCGGCAAAACCGCGGGTTTTGTCCTGCCTATCCTGCAACAGCTGATTGGCACACCACGCCAGCAAACCAGACCGGTGCGGGCCTTGATCCTGACGCCAACCCGCGAGCTGGCAGCACAGGTCGGCGAACAAGTCGCCAAATACAGCAAACATCTGGAGCCTAAGCTCAAACATCTGGTGGTGGTTGGTGGGGTGTCGATCAACCCGCAAATGATGGCGCTGCGTGGCGGTGTCGATATTCTGACGGCGACACCGGGCCGCCTGCTCGATTTGGTCGGGCAAAACGCAGTCAAACTGAATGAAGTGCAGATGCTGGTGCTGGACGAAGCCGACCGCATGCTGGATATGGGTTTTATCCACGACATCCGCAAAGTGCTGGCGTTGTTACCAAAACAGCGGCAAAACCTGCTGTTCTCTGCGACTTTCTCCGACGAGATCCGTCAGCTCACCAGCAAGTTGTTACACAATCCCTTGTCGGTCAGTGTGACGCCGGAAAACAGCACGGCAGAAAAAGTCGAACAACGGGTATACCAGGTTGCCAAAGGCCAGAAAACCGCCACGCTGATCCAGTTGATTGCTCAGCAGCAATGGCAACAGGTACTGGTGTTCATGGCGACCAAACACGAAGCCAACCGGCTGACTGACAAACTGAATGATGCCGGCATCAGCGCCGCCGCCATTCATGGCAACAAGAGCCAGAATGCCCGTACGGCCGCCCTCAGCGGTTTTAAAAACAACAGCATCCGGGTGCTGGTTGCCTCGGATGTGGCCGCCCGCGGTATCGATATCGCCCAGCTGCCTTATGTGGTCAACTTCACTTTGCCACGAAGTGCTGCTGACTATGTGCACCGGATTGGCCGCACCGGCCGTGCCGGTATGGCAGGCCTTGCAGTGTCGCTGGTGTATCCGGACGAGCTGTCACAGCTCAAGCTGGTGGAAAAACTGATTGGCATGAAGATCCCTCAGGCGACCATCGCGCTTGATGCAAATCTGCAGCTCAATGACAAAGAACTGACGCAGCGGCCACCACGTCCGCCACGGCCACAGCCCAAAGGGCCGGCCGGTGAACGGGCAGCGCCACGACAAGGCACGCCACGCAAACCTGGCGAAGGTCAGCCGCGTCGGCCTAAGCCGGCCTCCGCGGGCCAGAGCAGTCAGCAAAGACCTGGCGGCAATCAGGCAAGTGGCAATCACGTCAACGGCAACCAGGCCAACGGCCATGCGGGCGCCGGCCAGAAACCTGCTGGCCAGCGGCGCTCAGGACCAAGACCTGGTCAGCGAAAACCGGCATCCTCTGAGGCCTGATGCAGCGCCAGCGTTTATGGCAACGGCTGGCTGAAGCCGGCATCGCCAAAAGCGCGCAGCCGGCGCTGTTGGCCAGTGGCCGTTTGCAGCTGGCTGTTTCAGATCAGAATCTTGCGACAGCAGCGGCGCAGCCGCTGAAGCTGTCGCAATGGTTGCCGGCCGATGCCATCCTTTGGCTCGACCAGCAGCCGCTGCCTGCAGTCCCGCCCCGCCGCTACTGGCAATATCACAAACCATGCGGTATTGACTGCAATCTGCGCGCGAGCGATCCGGCCAGCCTCTGGCATCTGCTGCAACAGTTTCCACCCGGGGTATTTGCTGTCGGCCGGCTCGACAAAGACAGCGAAGGCTTGTTACTGCTGACCAATGACGGCCAGTTTGCCAACCAGTTGCTGCACCCCAACCAGCATCATCAGAAAACCTATCAGGTGCAGATTGACCAGGACGTCAGCGCCGAACAGCTCTCAGCCCTACAGCAAGGCGCCGTATATCAGGTGGGTCAAACAACGGTCACGCCGCGACCTTGTCAGGCCAGATTATTGGCGCCTCGCCTGCTGGAGCTGCAACTGACCGAGGGTAAAAACCGTCAGATCCGCTACATGTGCCGCGCAGTAGGGCTCAAAGTGCTGCGCCTGCAACGCACCGCCGTCGGCGCCCTGCAGCTTGGAGATTTGCCGGTTGGCGCTGTAGCAGAACTCAATGCCAGTCAGCAAGCGTTGGCCCTTGGCAGCGATGTAGTTGCGGCTCCGGCACTGTCCCTCACTCAGCCTGCCGGCTGATATCGCCTTAACCGCGCACAAAGCCATAAAGAGCCGGCGTATCCGAGCAAAGAACCGGCCACAATGCCCGGCCACTGTTGCCACTGCCAGAACCAGTGCAGATAAAGGCCTCCGGTGCTGGCCCCGAGATAATAAAACACCAGATACAGCGCACTGGCGCTCGCTTTCGCCCGGCTGGCATGCTGATTGACCCAGCTGCTTGCCAGACTGTGCGTCAGAAAAAAGCCAAAAGCACTGATAAAAAAGCCGGCCACAATCAGCCATAACGCCGGTAACAAGGTCAGCAAAGTGCCCAGCATCATGATGAAGACCCCCAGCGCCATCGCCACCGGTTGAGACCACCTTGCCGCCAGACGCGCCGAGACCGCCGAACCCAGCGTGCCGGTCAGGTAGGTCAGAAACAACACGCCAATCCAGCCGGAGCTGAGCGAATACGGCGGCGCAGCTAAGACAAAGGCGATATAAGTGTATTGATTCAAAAAGATAAAAAAGTTAAGGCCGCCAAGCAAAAACGTGGTGAACAAAGCGCCCTGGCGCAAATGAAACCAGTTGTCGGCCAAAGCCTGACGCCAGCACAAAGCTTTGGGTCTGAAATGCAGCGACGCCGGCAGATAACGCCAGCAGGCCCAAAACAGCAACAACGCGACCAGCGACCAGCCCCAGAACACCCAGTTCCAGTGCCCAAGCTCTGCCGCAGCCCCTGCCAGTACCCTGCCGCTGATACCGCCCAACGAGCTGGCGCTGATGTAAAGCCCAACCGCCGTCAACAGCGCAGGTTTCTCCAGCTCTTCGCCAAAATAAGCCACAGCGACCGCCGGCAAACCGCCTAAAAACAAACCCTGCAGCGCCCGTGTCCACAGCAAGCCCTGATAGCTTTCGACCTGGGTCAGCAACACTGTGCTTACTGTGATACCGGCCAGACTGAACAACAGGACAGGCCGACGCCCCAAGGCATCGGAGACCGCACTGTAAAACAGCAGCGACAATCCCAGCGTCAGTGTGCCTGCCGCATAACTCCAACTGGCCTGCAATGGTGTTAATGCCAACAGCCGGCTCAGCTCTGGCAACAGCGGTTGTAAGGCATGCAGATTGGCGAACACAACCACGGCGGCCAGGCTCAGCAACAGGGTCAACTGCCGGTAAGGCCGGCTGCCTTTGGCGTACATCAGGAAAACTCCGGGGTCAGATGGCAAGACTCAGGCAGAACGCGGCTTTTGCTGCCACGCCAGCACGCTAAAAGTGTATCATACCGGCCCTGCGCTTTTCTTTTTGTGAGGACTTCTGATGCGCCTTTCTTTGTTAGCTGCCGCAGTGGCAGCCACTTTATCACTGGCCGCCTGCCAGCCAGCTCCCGATGCCGGACCACAACAAAACACAAAGCCGGCGGCAGCCCAAGTACCGGCGGCAGCACCAGCAGCTGCGGCTGACCATTATCAGCGCGCCACTCAGGCGCTGTTTCAGGCGCGGCCACTGAGTGCGTCGGCGTACAGCCTCAGTGAACAACAGGTAGGCAAGCCGTTTGCTGCTGAGCTGGAGTTTTACAACAGCAGCCGCGAAAACGCGCTGCGCCAGAGCATGGCTGAACAGGCCAGCGCTTTGCAGACACTGAGCTTACCCGCCGACGCTAAAGCCGCACTCAGTCAGCAGGTGATGACTGATATTCTGCGGTTTTATGCCGGCGATGCCCGTTTTCCACAAGGTTACATCGATATGTGGATGGGCCATTCGCCCTTTATCATCAACCAGATCAATGGCCCGGTCATCGACATGCCGGGCGCTTTGCTGAACTCTCACCCCATCCGTCATCTGACCGATGCCCAAAACTACCTGAGCCGGTTGAAACAATTTGGCCCGGCGCTCAATTCTGTTGGCGACAAATTTGCCACCGACCAGCGCTCTGGCTGGATCCCACCAAGAGTGTTATTGGACAAAGCGCTGAAAATACTCGGCTCTTATGCAAATCCAGACTACAAACAGCACGCACTCTATCAGGACTTTGTCAGCAAACTGGATAAAGCCAGCGACATCGATGCCGCCAGCAAGGCTCAGTTAACCACTGAGGCGGCGAATTTAGTCAGCACAGTTGTCGCGCCGGCCTATCAGGCATTGGCCGATGAAGTCACTGGCTTCCTTCCGCATGCCCGCCAGGAAGCCGGCATCTGGGCTCAGCCCGACGGTGCTGAGTTTTATGCTTATTCGGTGCGCCAGCTTGGCGACACTCAGCTAAGCCCGGCCGAGATCCACCAGATTGGTCTGGATGAAGTCGCCCGCATCAGCAAAACCATGGACCAAATTCTCAAAGCCAACGGCTACAGCGAAGGCAGTGTCGGCGACCGCATGGCCGCGCTCAATGAAGAAGCCCGCTTTTTGTATGAAGACTCAGACGCCGGCCGCGCCGAGCTGCTGGCCGACCTCAATCGTTACATCAAAGAGATGGATGCGCGCATTGGTGAGCAGTTTAAAACCAAGCCGCCTTATGCCGTCGAAGTACGCCGTATTCCGGTGGAAATCGAAGCCAGCGCCGCTGGCGGCCAGTACACTTCACCGGCCATTGACGGCAGCAAACCCGGTATTTACTGGATTAATCTGGCCGATATCAAAGCCAATGCGCGGTTTGATTTAAAAACCCTGACCTATCATTAAGCCAATCCCGGCCATCACTGGCAAATTGCGCTGAATCTGGCGCAGGACCATTTACCGCTGCTGCAGCGGATAGCGCCTTATAACGCTTATGCTGAAGGCTGGGGTTTGTATGCCGAGCTGGTCGCTTATGAAATGGGCATGTACAAAAACGACGCCTTTGGCGATTTGGGCCGGTTAAAAGCCGAGCTGTTCCGTTCGGTGCGCTTGGTGGTTGACACCGGCCTGCACGCGAAAAAATGGACCCGCGAACAAGCCATTCAGTACATGGCCAGCACCACCGGCAATGCTTCTTCAGATGTGATCAGCGAAATCGAGCGCTACATGGCCTGGCCGGGACAAGCGCTCGGCTACAAGCTAGGTATGCTGAAAATCGTCGAACTGCGGGAAAAAGCGCGTAAAGCCTTAGGAGATAAGTTCGATATCGCGGCATTCCATGACATGGTGCTGCTCGGCGGTGCCATGCCGATGCGGTTACTGGAACAACAAACTGACGCCTGGATCGCCACGCAACTCGCCGCCCAATAATATCGCGGCATCAGTTTGCCAAACATCAGCAGACGGCGGTCCCCCTTGACCGCCGTCTTGCTTTGTCGCAGGCTGATCAGCACAAAGGCCCAAGCCATTTTATCAAGCAGGAGAATTCAGATGTCCGCCAATCAACAGGAATGGCTGCTGGTGCAGCAAAGTTATGATCAGATGGAGAAACACAGCCTGTGGCTGCGTGCTTTGTGCCTGACCTTGTGGCTGTGGCTGATCCAGACCGAAAGCACGCTGGTGCTGCAAGCCGGGCTGATTGGCCTGTGCTGGCTCAACGAAGCGATGTGGAAGGCGCAGCAGGACAGAGCGGCGCAGCGTTTACTGGCGCTTGAACAGGCGATGGTGCAACAACAGGAGATTGGCTGCCAGTGGCATAGCAGCTGGCAACAACAACGCGCAGGCCTGGCACCACTGGTCGCCGGTTATCTGAAAGCCGCCCTCAAACCCACAGTCGCACTGACCTACCTGATCCTGGCTGCCGCCAGCTTGTACCGTCATTTGTTTTGAAGTGCATTGGCGCAGTCGCTCTGCGCCGTGGCTCTGAGACAAGACACGGACGAAAGATAGCGGCAAGACACAGCAACAAGACACAGCGGCAATTAAACGCCGCTGTGCTCTTTCATCCGACTGACCAGCAACTGGTCGATTTTGTAGCTGTCGATGTCGACGACTTCGAATTTATAACCCTGATAAGTCACAGAGTCGGTTCGTTTTGGGATCTTGCGCAGCATATACATCATAAAACCGGCGATGGTTTCGTAGTTTTGCTGATCGGGAAATTCATCGATGCCAAAAGCGCGCATTACGTCATCGAGCGGCGTCAAACCTTCTACCAGCCAGCTGTTGTCATCGCGCTTGACGATTTGTTCTTCTTCGGAATTGACCAGCTCGCCCATCACAATGCTCATCACGTCTTTGAGCGTGATCATGCCGACCACCAGCGCGTATTCATTGAGGATCACGGCAAAATCGATACCGCTGCTTTTAAAATGTGCCAGCGCTTCATACAGCGACAAGGTGTCGGGGATAATCAGCGGGTTATGCAGCATGCCCGATTCTTTAATCGACAACTGCTGGCCGTTTAACGTCTGAACCAGCAATTCACGCGATTCAACATACCCCACCACTTTATCCAGGCTGCCGTCGCAGACCAGAAAACGGGCGTGCGGTGAATCAATCAGCTTTTGCCGGATGCTCTGCTCGGTTTCATCCAGCCGGAACCAGACCAGACTTTCGCGGGTGGTCATCGCCGAAGTGACAGTGCGCTGCTCCATATCAAACACGTTCTCCAGCAGCTGATGCTCTTGCTGCTGCAACACGCCGGCTTCAGCGCCTTCATCCATCATCGAAATAATATCGTCCGGCGTAATTTGGTCTTTGCGGTGAATCGGCACATTAAACAAGCGAAACACCGCATTGGCCAACATATTGAACAGGAACACCAGCGGGCGCAGCAACACCAGCAAAGTCAGAATAGGCCGCACCACCGCGACAGCGACTCTTTCAGGTGCCAACATCGCCAGCCGCTTGGGCATCAGATCGGCAAACAGAATAAACAACGCAGTAACCAGCAACACCGACAACGCAAAGCTGACAGACTGCAGCCATTCGCCCTGATAAACCAGCCCCAGCGTTTCAGCGATATAAGGGGTAAAAGCCGCTTCACCGAGAATACCGCCGAGGATGGCCACCGCATTGAGGCCAATCTGCACTATGGTAAAAAAATTACCCGGATGCTGTTGTAACTCCAGCACCAATTGCGCTTTTTGCTCGCCATCCGCCGCCAGCTGGCGCAACCGCAGTTTGCGGGCCGCAGCCAGCGCGATTTCAGACATCGAGAAAAAAGCACTGATACTGATTAATAATCCAATCACCAGCACATGTTCAAATAACGACATAACCTTTCCTTATCAAGCCCCGACAGCCGATCCGCGCAGCCTGACCGTTTTATGACAATGGCGCCATGACAATAGCACCCAAGCCTACCGACTGGCAGTATAGGCCTTAACACGTTTTATTTCAGCTGCTTAGAAAATACAAGGCCACAACTGTGACAGTTGTGGCCTGGCAGTTCAACGATCAGGCAAGGTCAGATCTTCAGCTGTGAGCCCAGATACTGCTGGACCTGCCGGAAATAAGCCTGCTGATTCTGCTCGGCATAAAAACCATGTGTTTCATCATTAAACACTTGCCACTGATAAGGCTTACCGGCCTTGTCCAGCGCAGCTTTAAGCTTTTCGGCCTGCTCAATCGGCGCCCGTTCATCGCGTTGACCGTGGATGATCAGCAAATGGGTGTTCAACTTGTCGGCATGCAGGGTTGGCGAGTATTGCGCCAACTGCGCTGCGTCGTTGCCCAGCACATCGTCAAGAAAAGCGTTGCCAAAATACAGTCGCGGAATGTCGCCTTCTTTTCTCAGCATTGGCAGGTCATAAACACCCGCCACTGCGACGCCACACTTGTAAAGCTTCGGCGCCAGCACTGATGCCTGAACGGCCGAATAGCCGCCGAATGAAGCGCCCATAATACAGACGTTACCGGCTTTGCCATGGCCCTGACTGATAGCCCATTGGGTGCCGTCAATAATGTCCTGCTGAATCAGCCCGCCCCACTGCCGGTAGCCGGCCTGTTGATAAGCCTGACCGTATCCGCCAGAGCCGCGGTAATTGACCTGCAGCACGTTGTAGCCTGACAACGCCAGCAGCTGCGTTTCGGCATTAAAGCCCCAGACATCCCGCACGCCATGCGGCCCGCCATGCACCAGCACCACCAAGGGCCGCGCCTCAGACTGCTGCGGTGCTTTGGTCAGATAACCATACACGTTGCCGCCATCGGTTGCCTTGAACTGGATGGGTTCCATCGCCGCCAACGTTAAATCTTTCAGGTGTGGGGCCACATCGGTGATTTTTTTTAAGCTGACTTTCTGGTGATCATACAAATAATAAGTGCCGGGATTGACGTCCGAGCTGACAAAAACGACCCATTTCTGGCCATCCTGGGTCCGGCTGGTGATTTCTACTTTTTCGCCGGGAAAACTGGCCAATAAGTCTTTGAAGATCTTCGCTTCGTCATATTCGCCCGTCAGCAGAATATAAGCCGGTTTGCCATCATCCACCCGAATGCCATACACAGCACGGCCGTCGGCGGTCTGGATGGTCGTGGTGACGTCCACTTTGGCGTCAGTATAAATTTCCTCCGACTTACCGCTGGTCAGATCCAGTTTGTGCACGCCGGTCAGGGATGTGCCGCGGTTATCCAGCGCCAGCAAAGATTTGTTATCAGCGCTGACAGCTATCGGTGTAAAGGTGTTGCCAAAACCAGTCGCCGGCAATGCCGACCAGTCACTGCTTTTGCTGTCAGCCGAGCGGACAAAAACTTCCCGTTCATTTCTGCTGTTCTGGCCGGCGGCCACACGCGGCCTGCCATCAGGTGCCGGCACCACATCTGCCAGTGGCGTCGGCAAACGACCACGGCTTTGTGTGCGGCCCGAGTAGATATCCATTGCCAGCACTTCCGGGAAACTTTCGCCATCTTTGGTCATCGGGGTTGAAGTGATCAGAATGCGATTATTCTCGTCTGGGACCACATCGACAAAATCAGCCCAGGCCTGGCGCGCTTCACGTTTTTTAAAATTTGACCCTACTTGCTGCTCGGCGGCGCGGTAACCGAATAACAAACCTCTTTTGCTGCCATTGATATTGACGCCATACAGTTCACCGTAATATTTCGGCTCCTTTTCCCACAAGGTGCTTTCAGTCAGTTTAAAAATAACCCTCTCGTTACTCACCCAATGATATTCACCGACCCGGCTGCGGCCTCCCATTCGCACTGAATTAAGCATTTTCAAAGTGGCGCTGTCGAAAAATACTAAGGCGTTGCTGTCTTCGACAATCACTTTGGCTGCCAGATGTTGACCATCCGGCGAAATCTTAAAATCAAACATGGCCGGATCTTTGCCAAGCAACGCCGGCAAATCGGCATTGGCCTGACTGGCGCCGCTGCAAAGTGCAGCAAGCAGCAATACGACAGGGCGCAGACGCAATTGCGTGTACGCAGAGACAAACAAAGGGGCTGACATCTTCAAGTCCTTTTGGTTAATTGTTAACAAAAAAGTGTAATTAAGCGGGGTAAAGTAACAAAAATTCCGATTCCATACCAGTTTTTGTCTCCAGTGTTCAGCGGTTGCCAAACAGCTCACGTGCCAGCTGGTAAATCCACAAAGCCAGCGCCGGGTCGTATCTTTCACCTTCATCGCGCATAAAAGCATGTTCGGCGTTCACTTCGTGCCAGTGGTAATGCACACCGGCGTCGTCCAGCTGCTGCTGCAACTGGCGCCGGCCTGCCAGAGGCACATGCGGGTCCTGCCGGCCAAAGACAAACACCAGTTCGGCCTGGCTTTCGCCAATCCGTGCCATGGTTTGTGCTGCCGCGCCGCCCTCGCCTGTTGGCAGGGTGTTGCTATGTAAATCGGTTGGATAGAGACAAAGTGCGGCGCTCACTTGGGGTTGCAATGCTGCGCGCAGCGCCAGATGCCCGCCGATACAAACGCCCATAGCGCCAACCTGACCATTCCAGTCCGGCCGGCTTTGCAGGTAGCTCAGCATCGCTGTGTTGTCGCTGTCATAGTGGGGTAAGGGTTTAGTCCATTTGTCCTGATTGCCTTTGTCTTTGCCGGCATCATCGTACGCCAGCACAGTGCCGGGGCTATTTAATTCATGAAAAATTTCCGGCACCAGCACCAGCAGTCCCTGCCCGGCCAGCATGGTCGCCATCCGGGCGATGGGCGCGGTGATCTGAAAAATCTCCGAATACAACAACAAGGCCGGCCAGCGGTGGTTGGCAGCTTTAGGTTGATAAATTGCCACCTGCATCAGGCCGGTGGGTGTGGTTAGACTGATTTGACTGGACTGAACCTGCATCATGAGCTCCGGGGGATTGATCCGATTTGGCCGGCTTGGCTGAACTTTTTTGACTGAACATGAAAAAGCGGCAGTCTGCCCGAGCCGGCGGCTGTCGGCAATGCTGAAAGCCGCCGAAGCGCCCGACAGCCCGCCGCCAGTGGTAGTGACAGGCCACATCATGGGCATGCACTCAGGCCAGCGCTGAAGCCTGCTGCGCGACAAAACTAAGCCGCACCAACAAGCCGCCCGGCTGATTGACCAGCTGCAGGCTGCCACCGTGGGATTCCATAATGTCACGGCACAACGTCAGACCAATGCCGGAGCCTTGTGCTTTGGTGGTATAAAACGGCACCAGCGCATGTTGCAGCACTTCGTCGGGCAGGCCACCCCCATCATCTTGCAGCTCCAGCACCAGCTGCGCCGGGCTTTCGAGGATCCGAAGCACAGTCCCCGCGCTGGACGCGCCGGCTTCTTTGGCGTTTTTCAGTAAATTAACCAGCAGCTGCATCAGCTGACTCTGGTCTGCCAGCCAGCATCGCCCCGGCAATTCACCTTCCAGTTCAAACTCATATTGATTTTGCAGCGCGTTCAAAAGTGCTGCCCACTGCACGGGCGCCAGCACCGGCGGCGGCAGTTTGGCGAAGGTCAGATAACCCTGCAAAAAGCTGTTCAGTTCGCGGCAACGCTCGCCAATATGCAGGAAAATCTCGGCAAGCTTAGCCGGGTCCGGCGTGCCCTGCTGTAACAGCCGGTTGCCGGAAAACGCCAGCGACGACATCGGCGCCAGACTGTTATTCAGTTCGTGGCCAATGACCCGGATCAGTTTTTTCCAGGCTTTGATCTCTTCCTGCTTAAATTCGCGTGTCATCGGTTTGAGCAAATACAGCCAGTGCTGGCGCTGGTTGAGCCGAAACGGGCTGACCGACAAATGCCAGATGCCGTCATCATCCCCCAGGTGCATCAGGCCTTGTTGCTGCGCCAGACAAGCCGCCAGCACTTGCGGCACAGGCGCCAGTACTTCGCTGAGCAGTTTGCCGTCAAACTTACGCCCGCCGCTGAGCAGCTGACGCGCCGCCGGATTGGACAGCAGCACCCGGCCCTGTTCATCGGTCAGCACCAAAGCACTGGGACTGCTTTGCAGCACGGTATCAAGCAACAGTTCACGCTGATATAAAGTGGCGCGCTGACGGGCCAGGTCGCCAGCCATTGCATCAAGCGAACCAGCTAAAGGCCTGAGTAATGACAGCACTTCGCGGTTGGCCGCCAGATTAAAACTCTGGTCGCGCAAGCTGTCGGCCTGCAGATTCAGCGCCATCACTTCGTTGGCCAACTGCCTGCAAAAACGTTGCACCAGCAGCCACAACAGCCCAGCCAGTGCGCCAAGCGCCAGCCAGTGCAGCGGGTCCCGTACGCCTGCCAGCGCACAGACGGCCAGCAAAGCCAGCAATGCCGCGCCGCACAGCCAAGGCAGCGCGTTCAGATGAAGCCGGAGGTCAAAGCGCGGCGATGCCATAAAACTCCATCCGCCGGTACAGCGCCTGTCGGGTGATGCCGAGCGATTTGGCGGCGCGCGACACCACGCCCTGATGCTCAGCCAGCGCGCGCTCTATCTGCGTTTTGTCGATGTCATCCAGCGCCCGGCTTTTCGCCGCGCCGTCGTCGGCCAGGCCTAAATCGGCCGGTTCAATCTGCGTGCCGGCGCACAGCAAAGCGGCGCGCTGACAGACGTTTTGCAGCTCGCGTACATTGCCCGGCCAGCCATAAGAAAGCAGCTGCTGTTCGCTCGCACGGCTCAGGCTTTTGCCGCCAGAGAGGAAGTGGCGCGCCAGCGGCAAAATATCGTCGCTGCGCTCGCGTAGCGGCGGTACCGCCAGCTGCACCACATTAATGCGGTAAAACAAATCCTGCCGAAATTGCCCAAGCGCAATAGCGCGGTTTAAATCGGCGTTGGTGGCCGACACCAGCCGAACATCCACTTTGCGGGTCTGACTGGAGCCTAAGCGCTCAAACTCGCCGGTTTGCAGCACCCGCAAAAGCTTCATCTGGCCGGCCAGCGACAGGTTGCCAATTTCATCGAGAAACAGCGTGCCGCCGTCAGCCGCCTCAAAGCGGCCAATGCGGGCTTTGCCAAGGCCGGTGTAAGCACCTGCTTCGGCGCCAAACAGCTCGGCTTCCATCAAATCGGCCGGCAGCGCGCCCATATTGACCTTCACCAGCGGCTTGCCGGCTCGTGGCGAGTTGGCATGTAGTACCTGAGCAATGCCCTCTTTACCGCTGCCATTTTCGCCGGTAACGAGCACCGCCGCCTGTGACGGCGCCAGTTGGAGCGTCATCTGCAACAGTTTTTCCATGGCGGTGCTGGCGAACACCAGGCCGCACAGGTCGCGGTTGACAAAACTTTGCAGCCGTTCCTGCTGTTTACGTTCAGTCTCGCGCTGCTTATCTTCCAGTTTTTTCAGCTTCAGGGCGTTGTGCACCGTCGTCAGTAAACGCTGGTCGTCCCAGGGTTTGGCGATGTAATCACAGGCGCCGGCTTTGACCAGCTCAACCACCATGTCGAGCGAAGTCCAGGCCGTCATCAGCAGCACCGGCAACGCCGGGTACTGTTCGCGCAGCTGATAAAACAGATTTTTGCCCTGCTGACCGGTCATCTCGCCTTTAGCGAAATTCATGTCCTGCAGCACCAGGTCAAAGTTCTCCTGGGCCAGCAAAGGCCAGGCGGCGGCTGGGGACGTGGCGGTCCAGACCGCATAGCCCTCCAGCCCAAACAGGGTCAGCAAGGCGGTCAGCACCGCCTCGTTGTCATCAATTACCAGGATCTTTGCCATAAATTACAGAGTCTTAGTCGCTGTGGCCGGTGAAACGGCAGTTGCAATTCTGGCAGGATACCATGTTGCCAGCGTGACACACAGCATCAACATCCCAATGGCCGCCAGCGGTAACCAGACCGGTAAGGCGCCGATACTGATCACCTGCGCCAGTGCCTGATTGAGCAGCCAGGCGCCCGCCAGACCAACCGCAGCACCGATCGCCGTGGTACACCAGTTCTCGGTCAGCATTTCCAGCAACACCCCTTGTTTGCTGGCGCCAAGCGCGCGTTTGATGCCAATTTCCTGCTGGCGTTTGAGCGCATTAAAGTGGGCATTGCTGTAACTGGAAATCATCGACACCAGCAGCATCAGGCCTGTTAACACCGCCAGCAGGCTGGCCAGGCCGAATTCGTTGCGAAACAGCCGCTGCAGCTGATCTTCCATCGTCCGCACCGCAAAGACTTCAATATTCGGGTCGACCTTTTTTAACAAGTCCGGCAGTTGGCTGCGGACCGCATCCGCTTTACCCGGTTCCACCCGCAAAATCAGGCCATAACCCCAGGCCACACCATAAATTTGCGCGATCTGGATACGGTTATACATCACCCGCTCGGCGCTGCGCTGACCGTAAAAATCTTCGACTACCGCCGCAACCGGGCCACTGTTGGTCTGCTGACCAATGGCAGATTTTCCGGGAAATACCCGCTCGGCCAGACTCTTGGTCAGGATCACCGGGATTGTCGATTCACCATCCCAGCTTTGCTCCGTCTGGGGGATCTCCCCTTCCAGCACTTTCAGCTGTAACACCTGAAAAAAATCCGGCGATACAGTGTATTGCGGCACATTCTGCACATTGCTGCGGTCGCGGTCAGTCTCGTCGTTGACGTTGCCGTTTGAACCGCCTTCAAGCAGCGGTGACTGGTTGGTGTGCGAGACGGCCACCACGCCGGGCATTTGCCGCACGGCCGCCAGCTGGCGCTCCAGCAAATCGGCAAAAGCCGGATACTGCTGTAAGTTTTTGCTGGTCGGTTTAAGCGACACATAAACAATATTGTCCAGGTCCAGCCCGGTGGGTTGGCGCAGCTGCTGCCAGGTTTGCAGCGCCAGTAAACTGCTGTTCGACAGCAGCGCCAGGGTCAGCGCTAACTGAATTAACAACAGACTGGTGACCACTTTGCGGCGCAGCAGCGATTTCAAAATTAAATGCAGCGAAATCATGAGTTATTCCTTCAGTTGCTGATTCAGGGCGCCATAAGAGGCACGCAGGGATGGATACAAAGTGACCAGATAGCTGCAGGTCAGGGTCAACGCAAACAAACTCAGTAGCAGCGTCCAGTCCCAGCTGGAAAACAGCCGGTTGGCCGGCAACAGATAGTTCATCAGGCTGATGCCACTGTAACCAATCAGCAAAGCCGCCGCGGACGTAATGCCGGCCATCAGCAACACGTCGGCCAGCGCCTGCTGCTGGATCTGCCAGCGGCTGGCGCCCAGCGCCCGGCGCAAGCTGATTTCATATTGATTGGCGATATAGCGGTTCAGCGACAAATGGCTGGCGTTAAACAGGCAGACCAGTAAAAACAACAAAGTAACCAACGCAAACGCCTTGATGTCGCCGCCGTCTTTATTGAAATACACCACGATATCGCGCATGCCTACCAGCTTGTTGTTCACACTGCTGGGATGACGGCCGGCTTTTTTCTCATCTGCGGTCAGATTGTCGACAAACTGGCGGTACGCCTGCTGCTGTTCAGGCGTATCGAGCTGCACCCAAAACTGCAGCTGGTGGATGGCTTTGGTCCGGCCGTCGGTGGCCAGCTTGCGATAGTCAGCATCATCAAAACTGGACGACCAGGTATTGGACAGATAATTGCGGTCATAGCCGGTCTCCAGTGGCAGATAAATATCCTCCACTTCAGATAAGTGATTGTTGTTCACCGCATCAAACAAGCGCGGCAACATAGCCCAGTCGGCCAGCACCGCAGAAATGGTGTATTCATGGTCATCCAGCGTCAGGCTGCGCCCAACCACATCAGTCTGACCAAACAGCTTTTCTGCGGTCTGCCGGCTTAAAATCACTTCGGAGCGTGCGCTGGCATCAGGCCAGACATTGCCATGCAAAAATGGAACCTCAAACATGCGGAAAAAATCCGGTTGCGTCAGGCGAATTTTGACCGGCATCGGCGGCTGCTGCGGGCTCAGGCGCAGATATCCATCCGAGCTGTACATGGCGGCTTTGGCCGACGGAATGTCGGTGGCGCCAAGTTTTTGTATATTGCGATAGCTCTGCACATAAGGCGGCTCACAATTCTGGCAGTCATAAGGCACCATCATCGTGAACGGAAAAAACAGCTTGTCGCTTTTATGCGGCAGCGGATCTGTGTTCAGCCGGTAATAAAAAGTGGCGTTGGCGAAAAACACGCCAAGCCCCAGGCTCAGGATCAAAATAGTCAGGCTGTAAGGCAAAGGCGCACGCCGGATGCTTTTCAGACTGGCTTTTAAGTAATACAGAAACTGTTCCATTGCCGGCTCCTTAAGCCACAGCCACAGGCGCTGGCGCGGACACTGCGCCAAGGCCGTGCTGCAGCGGGTCGTAAATGGCCGCATCACTTAACATTCCGTCGACAATCTGTACCTGGCGGCCGGCGCGGCGCGCCTGCTCAGGGTCATGGGTCACCATCAGAATGGTGCAGCCGTCGGCGTTGATTTGCTCCAGCAGTTCCATCACCTGACGCGCCATTAAAGAATCCAGGTTCCCGGTTGGTTCGTCCGCCAGCAGAATGCGTGGCTGGCCGGCAATAGCGCGGGCAATCGCCACCCGCTGCTGCTGACCGCCGGACAACTGGCTCGGGTGATAATCTTTGCGCGCTGCCAGCCCGACCAGCTCCAGCGCCTGCTCTACCCGGCGTTTGCGCTCGCTGGCCGCCATGCCGCGGTATCGAAGCGGCAGTTCGATATTGTCAAACAGACTGTAATCTTTAATCAGGTTAAAGCCCTGAAAGATAAAACCAATTTTTTCATTACGCAGCGCCGACAACGCGTTGTCAGACAGCCCTTTCACCGACTGGCCATCGAGCCGGTAATCGCCGCCGTCAAAACTTTCCAGCGTACCGAGCACGTTCAGCAAGGTCGATTTACCAGAACCTGAAGGGCCGGTCAGGGCGACAAACTCGCCTTCGCTGACCGACAGGTTAATGCCGCGCAACGCGTGGGTTTCAATCAAATCTGTTCTGAAGATTTTCGATAAATCATTAAGTTGAATCATTGTTAGTTCCTTATTCTCATCACTCGTTGTTCATTCAGGCCGGCCCGGCTGCGACGGTCAGTTCAGCCGCACCCGCTCGGCATCTTTAAATTCGGTTAAACTTGAGATCACCAGTTGGTCGCCCTCTTTGACGCCGGTCAGCAACTCAACCCACTGCACCGACAAGGCCCCGACTTCAATCGGCGTGCGCACGGCGATGTTTTGCTCCAGCCGGTAGCCGATGCGGCCACCGCCGCTGGCGACAAAATCTCCGCGGGCAATTCTGAGCACGTTTTTGCGCTCATCAAGCACGATGCGGCCACTGAGGCGCTGGTTTTGTCTGAGCGCTTTGGCATCTTGCGAGGCAAAACGCACGCGGGCCGTCACGTTGGCGTCTTTGACTTCCGGCGCCACATGCGACAGCGTGCCGGCCAGTTGCTGGCCGTTGAGCGTCAGCTCCACAACAAGACCTGGGCTTAGCTCAGCGGCATAACTTTCCGGCACCAGCAGCTCGGCTTCGTACTGGCTTAAATCAATGACCGTCAGCAGCGCCTGCCCGGTCAGCACCTGACTTTGTTGATTGGCCAGCCAGTTACCGACCTGGCCGGTCACCGGCGCTTTGATTTGCAGCGCTGCCAGCTTTCGCTCCAGCTCGGCGACCACCAGCGCCTGGCGGGCCAGCGCCTGCTCGCCGGATTTTTGTTCAAAACTCAGTTTGTCGGCCGCCAGCCGCACTTTTGATTTGGCGTGATTGAATTCCAGCTCGGCCTGCGCCAGCTGGTCCCGTGCGGTGTCGAGGTCAATCTGACGCATCACGCCAAGCTGCATCGACTGCTCGGCACGTTTCAGCTCGCGCCGGGCGGCCTGCAGGTTGACGCTGGCGCTGTTTTCAATTTGCTGCATATCAAGTTGCTGCTCGCGGGCCAGCAACTTGGCGCGTTCGTGCTCCGACTGCATCGACAGCAGCTCGGCTTGTTGTTGTTTCACTTCGTTTTCCAGCGTCGGGCTTTCCACCACTGCCAGCAAATCCCCCAGCGTGACCGCTTCACCGGGTTGCTTGATAAAACGCACCAGCCCTTCCTGCTGACTGACCAGCGTTGGCGCGTTGGCGGCCACCACTTTGCCCTGCACTGCGAGGTCGCGGATAAAATCACCGCGACTGACGGTTGCCAGCTGCACTTCGCTGCGCGCCAGTACCATCGCCGCCTGCGCTCCAGTGCTGAACATCAGCTGATAGCTGCCCCACAGCAGCCCTGACAGCAGCACAGTCGCCAGCGCCAGCTTGCCGACCGGCACTGTGGCTTTCTTTTCGATGCGAATATCCTGTTGCTCTGTACCTTTGATCATTTTTCGCTTTATCCTCTGTCCGAAGCGGTCATCTTGCACTGGATATAGCAGCAGTCGTGCCAAAGTATATTTATGTTTAATTTCATAAGGTTATGAATTACTTTATGGCGCTACACAGTGTCCGCGGACACTTTTTCTGTCCGCCAGACTCAGACGGACAATCTGCGCGGACATTCTGCATGGCCAACAGTGCAAGCCGGCGGTGGACACAGTTTGAAACGATTCTTTGTTGTTTATTTGTTAAAAATGGCTACAGTGCGACGCTGCACTGATCCTTTGCGCGGTTGCCTGTGGTGATTTCGCGCCCTGTTCCCGGAGAACCATGATGAAAACTTTTGCTTTATCCCTGCTCAGCGTCAGTTTGTTACTGGGCGGCTGCCAGCAAGCCGGCCACAGCCCGGCAGCATCAGCCGCTGGGGGCTCAACCGTGGCCGCCTTACCAGCCGGTGTGCAACTGCTCAAAGACCACAGCGCGCCTAGTGCTGAAGTCGCGATCCCTTATAAAAAATACCGGCTGGCCAATGGCCTGACCGTCATCGTGCACGAAGATGCATCCGACCCATTGGTGCATGTGGACGTCACTTATCATGTCGGCTCTGCCCGCGAAGAAGCCGGTAAATCCGGTTTTGCCCACTTTTTTGAGCACATGATGTTTCAGGGCTCCGAGCACGTGGCCGACGAGCAGCATTTTAAAATCATCACCGAAGCCGGCGGCAGCATGAATGGCTCGACCAACGCCGACCGCACCAACTACTACCAGACAGTGCCGGTCAATCAGCTGGAAAAAGTGCTGTGGCTCGAATCTGACCGCATGGGCTTTTTGCTCGATGCCGTCACTGAAAAGAAATTTGAAGTGCAGCGTGAAACGGTGAAAAACGAACGCGGTCAGCGTATCGACAACCAGCCTTATGGCCGGCTGTCCGAACGGGTGGCGCAGGCTTTTTATCCGGACGGTCATCCGTATTCCTGGCCGGTCATTGGTTATATGGACGATTTGAACCGCGCCAATGTCAATGATGTGAAAGCCTTTTTCCTGCGCTGGTACGGCCCGAACAACGCCACCCTGACCATTGGCGGCGCGGTAAAAGCGGAAGATATATTGCCGCTGGTCAGCAAGTATTTCGCAGCCATCCCGGCCGGCCCTGCGGTCGAAGCCGCGGCGAAAACGCCGGTAGCGCTGAGTGAAGACCGTTATATTTCGCTCGAAGACAATGTCCATTTGCCGCTGCTGTATATGGCCTTCCCGACCGTGTATGTCCGCCATGGGGATGAAGCCCCGCTGGACGTGCTGGCCGAAATTCTCGGCAGCGGCAACAACTCGCTGCTGTACAAAAATCTGGTGAAAACGCAAAAAGCGGTGCAGGCGCAGGCCGGTCACGGCTGTCAGGAGCTGGCCTGCCAGTTTACGCTGCTGGCGCTGCCGACACCGGGGTCGGTGCCTAACCTCGCCACTACCGAACAGCAACTGCGCCAGAGTCTGGCCGAATTTGAGCAGCGCGGCGTCACAGACGACGACCTGGCCAAAATCAAAGCCAAAATTGAAGCCGGCAGTATCTTTGGCCTGCAAAGTGTTGCCGGTAAAGTCAGCCAGCTGGCCGCCAATGAAACCTTCTTTGGTGAACCGGATTTAACGGCGGCTGATTTGGCGCGTTATCGCTCGGTCAGCAAAGCCGATGTGATGCGGGTCTATCAGCAATACCTCAAAGGCAAGCCGGCCGTGATCATGAGCGTGGTGCCCAAAGGCCAGCGCCAGCTGATCGCCAAAGCGGATAATTTCAAGCCAGTCACGCATGACTTTGGCGGCCCTTCGACCACCAAAGCCGAAGATCTGCAAGTGCGCCGTACCGTCGATACGCTGGACCGCAGCCAGGTGCCAGCGGCAGGCGCCAACCCTGCGGTCACATTACCGGCTACCTGGCAACAGCAACTGAACAATGGGATCCGGCTGCTCGGTGCGCAAAGTCTCGAAACACCGACCACCAGCCTGCTGCTGCGCATTCCGCTTGGGCTGTATGACGAAACACCGGACAAAGCCGGCATCAGCGAGCTGCTGGCGGCGATGCTGGATGAAAGTACCCAACAGCAAAGCGCTGAAAACATCAGTCTGGCGCTGGAAAAACTCGGTTCATCCATTAGTTTTGGCGCCGGCGACGAGTATCTGGAAGTGTCGGTGCAAAGCCTGAGTAAAAACCTGCAGCCAACCCTGGCCCTGCTGATGGAAAAACTACAGCAACCGGCCTTTAAAGCGGACGAGTTCGCCCGTCTGCAACAACAACAGCTGCAACTTATTCAGCATGCAGAGAAAAATGCCGGTTATCTGGCCGCGCAGGCCGTGCAGCAACTGATGTACGGGCCACATATCAGCGCCTATCCGAACCAGGGCACGCTGAAGTCAGTCAGCAAACTGACCGTCGACGATGTAAAAGCGCATTACCAGCGGCTGCTGAAACCGGCGCAGGCAGAATTGATCCTGGTGTCCGATCTGCCGCGCGCGGATGTGCTGAACCTGCTCAAAGCGCCGCTGGAAGGCTGGCAGGGCGATGTCGTCAAACGCAGCGTACAGATCCCGCCGGCGCAGGCCAAAGCCGGAACCTTGTACCTGATTGACAAGCCAGATGCGCCGCAGTCCGAGATCCGCATCGTCAAACGCAGCCTGCCCAAAGACATCAGCGGCGAGTTTTTCCGCGCCGGCCTGATGAATTTTGCGCTGGGTGGTAACTTCAACAGCCGCATCAACCTGAATCTGCGTGAAGACAAAGGGTACACCTATGGCGCCAACAGCGGCTTCAGTGCCGACCGTTATGCCGGCGTTTATCTGGCCGCCGCCGCGGTGCGCGCAGATGCAACCGCATCGGCTATCCGGGAGTTTTTTGCCGAGATAGGCCGCTATCAGCAGCAAGGCATGACGGCCGATGAGCTGGCGTTTATGAAAAAAGCCATTAACCAGTCGGATGCGCTGGCTTACGAAACGCCGGGTGCCAAACTGGGCTTTATGGCGTCTATTTTGCAATATCAGCTCAAGGATGATTTCACCAAAGAGCGCCAGCAAATCGTCAGCAACATCAGCCTGGCAGAGCTTAATACGCTGGCGGCCCGCCACCTGGCGCCGGATTCGTTCAGCGTGGTGGTAGTCGGTCCGGCGGCCAGCATTCGCGCTGAACTGGAAAAACTCGGCATGCCGATCGTCGACTACAAGCTGTAAACTGCCGACAGTCAGAACCGGCCAGCGGTTCTGACTGTCCCTCCCCGCTTTAATCCGAACCTTCAAGCCATTGGTCGCAGCCGTTCGCATCTGAACGCTGCATTGATTACACTGCAGTTTTGCCAAGGCCAAGGATAGTGCCCCTTGTCTGCTCGTCCAATTGTTTTGCTGTTCCTTGCTGGCTGGTGGTGGCCGGCGGCAACGCCTGCGGCGCAAACCCCGCCACCGCTTATGGAACTGCGCATGGCCGGCAGCCTCAGTCAGTCTGAATTGTCTGCCGACATCGAGCAGCAGCTGCGGCTTGCCTATCATCAGCTCGGTTATCAGCTGAGTATCAGCCGCTTGCCGGCCGGCCGTTCCCTGCAGATGAGCAATCAGGGTTTGTTTGACGGTGAACTGTTTCGTATCGATGACATCAGCAAAAGTTATGCAAACCTGCACCAAGTGCCGGTCGCGCTGGCGCGTATCGAAGTGCATGCCTATGTCCGCACAGAGCAAGCGGACAAGCTGGCCGGCTGGCCTGGCCAAAAGCAGCTGCGGATTGGCACTGTGCGCGGTTTTCGGCTGGCCAATGCGGTCAGCTTCAGCGGTTATCCGGTGCAGCTGACCACGCTGGCGCAGGCGGTCGAAATGCTCCGGCAGGACAAAATTGATGTGCTGCTGGAAGATCAGTTGTCGATTTTAAGTTTGCTTGGCGGTTCGCTGCACGACAGTGGCCTGGTGCAGTTGCCTGACGTGCTGGCGTGTGCCCAGCTTTATCATTATGTCCACCAGAAACACCAAAGCCTGTTGCCGGCCTTGACCAAAGCTTTACAACAACAACGGCGGCCTTCGGTGCGCTGTAAAAAAAATCCCTGACGCAGCAGGGATTTTTTATCAGAGTCAAGCAGCAGTCACCAACTTACTGACCAGCCGCCATCGACGCATCACGCGCCGCTTTAAACTCTTTGCCTTCATACCAGTTTGGCCAGGCACTGGTGTTGTCTGCCAGCTCACGACCTACTTTGTAGTAGAGGAATAAATCCTGCTGTGCACCGCGTAAGTCCCAGCTGTCGTTAAACTCATCTTCCACTTTGTGGTAACAGCACTTGGTATAAGCCTCATGCTGGGCTTTACCCCACTCTTTGCCATGCTCAAACGAGTCAATGCCGCCTTTGGCGTACAGCATTGGCACGCCCACTTTAGCCAGATTGAAGTGGTCTGAGCGGTAATAAGAACCGGCCGCCGGATTTGACTCTGGCGCAATGTAACGGCCTTGCTGCTCGGTATATTTCTTTAAGATGTCTTCCAGTTCCGAGTTGCCGTAACCGACCACCGACATGTCTTTCATCGGGCCATAGACGTTGATCACATCCATATTGATACCCGCCACCGTTTTATTCAGTGGGAACACCGGATGTTTGGCATACCAGGCCGACCCCAGCAGGCCGCGTTCTTCAGCGGTAACCGCGACAAAAGCAATCGAGCGTTTTGGCTTGGGCTGACTGGCGTAATATTCGGCCATCGCGATTAAAGCGCCAGTGCCGGATGCATTGTCCTGCGCACCGTTAAACACTTTGTTATTCGGATTGGCAAAATCCAGGCCCAGGTGGTCCCAGTGCGCCATATAAACAATGGCTTCATCCGGTTTCTCGCTGCCTTCGATAATGCCGACAGCATTGCCAGACGTCAGCTCACGCACGTTACTTTTCACCGACACTGAGGCTTTGATGCCAAGCGGCACTGGCTGGAAATCTTTGCTCAGCGCTTTTTTGCGCATCGAATCGATATTCTCGCCAATGACGCCAAACAGCGTATTCGCCGACTCAGTGGTGACCCAGCCTTCAATGGCGGCACGGTCGGCATTTTTGTTCGGGTTAATGAGGTCAAACTTAGTGGCAGAACCCCCAGCCACCACCTGCCAGCCATATGAAGCGGCATCCGTTTCGTGCACGATCAAAGCACCGGCGGCGCCCTGGCGGGCAGCTTCTTCAAACTTGTAAGTCCAGCGGCCGTAATAAGTCATCGCATTACCGGTGAACAGTTTCGGATCCTGGGTAGCAAAGCCCGGATCGTTGACAAACATCACCACGGTTTTGCCTTTGACATCCAGCCCTTCGTAGTCATTCCAGTCGTATTCCGGCGCCACAATGCCGTAACCGACAAACACCAGCTCGGAGTCTTTGATTTCACTGAATTCGGTCACGCGGGTGGTCCAGGCGAACATCTGGTCCCGATATTTCATCGGGGCCGGTGCTTTGTCGCCCGAGAAAGTCAGTGCGGACACTTCTTTCGGGTCAATTTGCACCAGTTGCACCGGTTGGACATAACTGCCGTCGGCCAACGGTTTTAAGCCAATCCGTTTAAATTGTTCAGATAAATACGCCAGCGTCAGCTCTTCGCCTTTCGTGGCCGGCGCCCGGCCCTGAAATTCGTCGGAAGACAGCGTTTTGATGTAACTGGCAAGGTTAGAGTTAAAGTCGGTATCGACCAGCGCGGCAGCCGGGGCTGCTTTGCTGTCCGCGGCTACGGCAGGTGCCGGCGCTGCGGCCGTGGCGCTCTGCTCTGGCTGCTTCTGGCAGGCTGCCAGTGTCAGACAGGCGCTTAACGCCAGCCATGTTCCTGAAAACCAGAATTGCGTTTTCATAAAATCTCCATCACGTCAGGTGATTGTTGTCGTTATGTGCAAGCTGCACCGGCCGGAAATAGCCCGCGCAGTCGCCCGATGTTACCAGACAAAGCCCGGCTGCCGGTATTTTTTACCGCAGCCGCAGTGACTGACGGCCCTCAACTGAAGGGCGCTCACTGACAGCGCCGGTTATTGCCGGCTCCAGAGCGGTGCGCCCCAGGCTGCTGGCGGCAGGCTGACTGGCGTGGTCAGGTCAAAGCCGACCGCAAACTCGCGGCCCGGCCGGCTTAAACGGTAGGTCAGCTGCTGGCCTGGGACCAGCGCAAAGGACCAGACGTTCTGCAGTGCGACCTGCCGGTCCATGGCGCCAAACATGGTTTTGCTGTAGCCGTCGGCCGGGAACTGCAGAGTCAGCCCGTCGGTCGTCTCAGAAAAACCGCCGTACATGGTCAGCGCATCGCTGCTGCCGTCCTGATGCCGGTGGTCGTGTTTGAGCTGCACGCCCGTTTGGCCATTGACCGTCAGTTGCCGCAGCACCCAGGTGCGCGAGCGGTCGTCACCGACATGAAACGGCATCCGCACTTCATCGGCGCGGCAATCGGCAATCACCACCACGAGTGGCTTGGCCGCCATCTCTGCATCTTCCGGCGCATGAGTCAGCAGCTTGCCCGCATAGGCCTTGCCGCAATAAGGTTTGAGCGCACTGAGCAAATCTGCCGCCATGGCCGGTGTCGCCGCTAAAGCTGCACTCAAAGTGGCCGCCTGCGCTGCTGCGCTCAGTTTCGATGGAATCACTTGCAAAACATTCTCCCTGATAACAAAGGGCCGGTTGCTCAGCAACGACCCGCATGAACTATGCTAAAACCCTGCCCTGCAGCTGTCAGGGCAGAACAGTCCTGTGCACAAAACAGAACCAACAACATGGACAGACTACCAAAAGCCAGCCGCTTATTGCGGATTTTTGCCATCACTGAACATTTTGGCGTGATAGCCGACACGCCATACGGCTGTGGCTATCGGCTGGGCGAGCTGGCGGTCGCGGTCAGCTTCTTTGGCCATGATGTCTATTTTTGTGTCGGCGACGCCGCTTTGTGCCTCGGCCAGAGCGGCAAAAGCTGGCTGATGGAACCGGATGCCCGCGACAATGACTATCTGCTGAGCGTGCTGGCTGAGATCTGCACCCGCTACGCCGCCTGAGGCAGAATGCTGCGGAGTCTGGTTGCTTTGTTGCGGGGGGATACGCTGCAAACGTATGCAAACCGGCAAGTGGCCGGCAGTCGTGTTAGCATGCAGAAAGCCCTTTTGCCAAGCATTAAGTAACACTATGATTAAATTAACAAAATTATCTTTATATTGTGGAGTTGGCCTGCTGTTGAGCGCTTGTAAACCTGCCGAACTTCCCCCCGCAGCCACAGTGCCGGTCACGCAAAGCGCCGCCTCTGGCGCACAGCTGCCGCAACCTGCCGGTAAAATTGTGATTTATCAGGCGTTTACCCGTTTGTTTGGCAATGCCAATTCAACCAACACCCCTTGGGGCACGGCGCAGCAAAACGGTGTCGGTAAATTTAACGACATCAACGACGCTGCACTCAGCGCGCTCAAAGCTATGGGTGTCAGCCATTTGTGGCTGACCGGCGTACCGCATCATGCGCTCATTGCCGATTACAGCGCTTATGGCATCAGCGCCGACGACCCGGATGTGGTCAAAGGCCGCGCTGGCTCGCCTTATGCCGTCAAAGATTATTACAGCGTCAATCCGGACCTGGCGGTTGACCCGGCTAAACGGATGGACGAATTTAAAGCGCTGCTGGCGCGCGCTCACAGCCACGGCATCCGCGTCATCATCGACATAGTGCCCAATCATGTGGCGCGCCATTACCAGTCGTTGGGTAAACCGGCCGGTGTGAAAGATTTTGGCGCCGATGACGACACCGGCGTCGAATACGCCCGCGACAACAATTTCTATTATGTGCCCGGTCAGGCCTTTGAACTGCCGGACTATCCGGCTGGTTTTGCGCCGCTCGGCGGTGAAGCCCACCCGCTGGCTGATGGCAAATTTAAGGAAATGCCAGCCAAATGGACCGGCAACGGCGCCCGCGCCGCCAAGCCGGATTTTAACGACTGGTATGAGACGGTCAAAATCAACTATGGCGTCAAACCTGACGGCAGTTACGACTTTGACCGGCTGCCGGCCGACTATGCCGCCAAAGATCATGCGGCCCACGCCGCCTTCTGGGCAGCCAAAGACGTGCCGGATTCCTGGCAAAAATTCCGCGACATCACCACGTTCTGGCTGGCGCTCGGCGTGGACGGCTTTCGTTTTGACATGGCCGAAATGGTGCCGGTTGAATTCTGGAGTTATTTAAACAGCCAAATCAAACAACAAAACCCGGACGCGCTGCTGTTGGCTGAAGTCTATCAGCCGCCGCTGTACCGCGATTATATCCAGCTGGGCAAAATGGATTACCTGTATGACAAAGTGGGCTTTTACGACAGCCTGAAACTGTTGATGCAGCAAAAAGGCAGCGCGACTGACGTACTGGCCCGCCAGCAGGAAGTGGCCGACATCGAAGCGCACATGCTGAAATTTCTGGAAAACCATGACGAGCAACGTATCGCCAGTCCGGAATTTGCCGGCAATGCCCGCAAAGGCATCCCGGCGATGACAGTATCGACGCTGATCGGCACAGCGCCGACCTTGTTATATTTTGGTCAGGAAGTTGGCGAAGCCGGCGCACTGGACAGCGGTTTTGGCAAACCAAGCCGCACCACGATTTTTGACTATGCCGGCGTGCCGGCACATCAGGGCTGGCTGAACGGCGGCCGTTATGATGGCGGCGCGCTGAGCCCCTCGCAGCGCGCGCTGCGTGATTTCTACCAAAAGCTGCTCAGTTTCAGTGCCAGCACCCCGGCGCTGAAGGGCGCTTATGCCAGTCTGCAGCAGGCGAATCAGCAGAGCGCCGGCTACAGCGAGCAACAACTGAGTTTTGCCCGCTGGAATGACGACCAGTTGGTGCTGGTGGTAGCAAACTTTGCCGACCAGAGCGCCAATTTCAAACTGCGTATCCCGGCAGAGCTGCTGGCGCAGTGGCCGGCCGCTGCAGTGGCGGCGCCGCTGACCGACCTGTTCAGTGGCCGCAACTGGCAACTGGTCCCGGACGCCGCAGGCGCGACCCTGAGTCTGGGTCTGGCGCCGCAAAGCGCGCTGGTGCTGACGCTCCCGCAAGCCGCAGCAGCAGAAACCCCATGAGACCCCCACGGCCGCAGCTGCCGAAGCCCGTGTTGCCGGAGGGATACTCCGGCACCCCAGTGCTGAAAAAGCTCGGCATTAAACCCGGCCAGCTGGTTTTTATCAGCCAGCCACCGGCCACCTACTTACAACGCCTGAGTGACGAGCTGCAATTGCTGTACGGTAGTACCGATCTGCAGCTGCAAACCTCACCAGATCAACACACTCAACTGGTGCAGCTGTTTGTCTGCACTCAGCAGGCGCTGGATGCCTGGCTGGTGCCACTGCGACAGAGCCTGAAAGCGGACGCGGTGATTTGGGTCAGCTGGCCGAAAAAAACGGCGCGGGCCCGGTTTACTGAACCGGTCGATTTGACCGAAGATTTGATCCGCTCACAGGCCCTGCCACTGGGGCTCGTTGATATCAAAGTCTGTGCCGTCGACGACTGCTGGTCAGGGCTTAAACTGATGCTGCGCCGCGAATTACGGGGCTAACCACGCGGCCGCTGCTGCAGTCAGAAAATTGTCATAACTATGCAGTCGGGCTTCCTGCCGGCAGCCGCAACTTTGCGTTCCGCCAATGGTTGCTGAACGGGCAGCCAGGCGCACCGGACTGCGACGAAAAAAGCCGCGTTGTCTGCATATTTTCACTGGAAAAAACCGCAAATTCAGGTATGGTGTGCAGGTTTTTGCAGCCACAGCCAAACTGGCTGATCCCAGGCTGTTGTCAGCCCTTGTCTGCCGGGCCCGCCTGCATAAATCTGCAGCGGCTTTTTGCCAACCTGGCGCAGCTTCTTTAGTTCAGGAACCTGTTGAGGAACCGCCCATGCGTTTTTATTTCCCTATCGTCATCATCGATGAAGACTTCCGCTCGGAAAATACCAGCGGTTCTGGCATCCGCGAACTGGCCAGCGCCATCGAAGCTGCCGGCATGGATGTGGTTGGCTACACCAGTTATGGTGATTTAACCTCGTTTGCCCAGCAGCAAAGCCGCGCCGCCGGTTTTATTCTGTCGATTGACGACGAAGAGTTTGGCACCGGCAGTAATAAAGATGCCGAAGCCGTGCTGTCCCTGCTGCGCAGCTTTGTTGAACAGATCCGTCACCGCAACCCGGACATTCCGATTTACCTGTACGGTGAAACCCGCACCGCCCGTCATATTCCCAATGACATTCTGCGCGAACTGCATGGTTTTATTCACATGCATGAAGATACGCCGGAATTTGTGGCGCGCCATATCATCCGTGAAGCAAAAAGCTACCTCGACAGCCTGCCACCGCCGTTTTTCCGTGCCCTGACCCACTATGCCCAGGATGGTTCTTACTCCTGGCACTGTCCGGGTCACTCCGGTGGTGTGGCGTTTTTAAAATCGCCGGTCGGCCGGATGTTCCACCAGTTTTTTGGCGAAAACATGCTGCGCGCCGACGTGTGTAATGCGGTGGACGAGCTTGGTCAGTTGCTCGATCACACAGGTCCGGTCGCCGCTTCTGAGCGCAACGCCGCGCGGATCTTTAACTGTGACCATTTGTTCTTTGTGACCAACGGTACCTCGACGTCGAACAAAATCGTCTGGCACAGCACTGTGGCGCCGGGCGATATCGTGGTGGTCGACCGCAACTGCCATAAATCGATTCTGCACGCCATCATGATGACCGGCGCTTTACCGGTGTTTTTAATGCCAACCCGCAACCACTACGGGATTATCGGCCCCATTCCGCGCAGCGAATTTGAACCGGCCACTATCCGCCGCAAAATGGAAGCGAACCCTTTTATCCGCGAAATGCTGGCAAAAGACCCGGACATCAAGCCGCGGGTGCTGACCATCACGCAAAGTACTTACGACGGTATTTTGTATAACGTCGAAGAGATTAAATCGCTGCTGGATGGTGAAATCGAAACGCTGCACTTTGATGAAGCCTGGCTGCCACACGCCGCCTTCCACGATTTCTACGGCGACTACCACGCCATCGGCGAAGGCCGGCCGCGCTGCGACACTTCGATGGTGTTCGCCACCCAGTCGACCCACAAACTGCTGGCCGGTTTGTCGCAGGCGTCGCAAATTCTGGTGCAGGATGCCAAGCAGAATAAACTCGACACGCACCTGTTTAACGAAGCTTATCTGATGCACACGTCGACCAGCCCGCAATACGCCATTATTGCGTCCTGTGACGTCGCTGCGGCGATGATGGAAGCGCCGGGCGGTACTGCGCTGGTGGAAGAATCACTGGACGAAGCACTGGAGTTTCGCCGTGCCATGCGCAAAGTTGACCAGGAATATGGTGACGACTGGTGGTTCCGTGTCTGGGGACCGGATGATTTAACCGACGAAGGTCTGGATGAGCGCGCCGCCTGGATGCTGCATGCCGATGAAAACTGGCATGGTTTTGGCGATATCGCCGAAGGTTTTAACCTGCTGGACCCAATCAAAGCTACTATTCTGACGCCAGGTCTGAACGTGAACGGCGACTTCGCCGACAGCGGTATTCCGGCTGCTATTGTGGCTAAGTACTTGTCCGAGCACGGCGTCGTCATCGAAAAAACCGGCCTGTATTCGTTCTTTATCATGTTCACCATCGGCATTACCAAAGGCCGCTGGAATACCATGGTAACCGCACTGCAGCAGTTTAAAGATGATTACGACAAAAACGCGCCATTGTGGCGGATTTTGCCGGAATTTATCGGCAAATACCCACAATATGAGCGAATTGGCCTGAAAGATTTGTGCGATCAGATCCACGAAATTTATAAAGCCAATAACATCGCCAAGCTGACCACTGAGATGTACTTATCTGAAATGGTGCCGGCGATGAAGCCAGCCGACGCTTTTGCCCGCATGGCGCACAAGAAAATCGAACGGGTGCCGCTGGACGAACTGACCGGCCGTATCACCGCCGTGATGCTGACGCCGTACCCGCCAGGTATTCCACTGTTGGTGCCGGGTGAAGTCTTTAACGAGACCATTGTCAGCTATCTGAAATTTGCCCGTGAGTTTAACCATAAATTCCCAGGCTTCGAGACTTATATCCATGGCCTGTCGACCATGGAGCAAAACGGTCAGACTGTGTATTACGTTGACTGCGTGCGGACCTGATCCGGTCCGCCCTTTTGACGAATTAACAAGCCGGCTGCATCGCCGGCTTTTTTACGCTGCGGCCGGGCGCTGGCTGCCGAGGTCGCACTGGACTGCACAGGCCGCACTGCGCCGGCTTATACGGCGCTAAGTTCTGCGACGCCCGCCAGCACAATCCGGCTGCCGCCCTGATGTTTGGCCCGATACATAGCGCTGTCGGCTTTGAGCATCAGCTGCCGGGCATCCAGCGCATCATCCGGATAAATCGCCAGCCCGATACTGGCGCCAGGGATCAGGGTTTGTCCACCAAACTGCATCGGTTCATGCAGCAGCAAGTGAATTTTTTCTGCTACCGCTTGCGCCTGTGACGTGTTCTCGAGTTGCTCCAGCAGAATGACAAACTCGTCGCCACCAAAACGGGCCACCGTATCGGTCTGGCGCACCGCCGAGCGTAAACGGCCGGCAATTTGCTGCAGTACCCAGTCACCGCCCTGATGGCCCCACTGATCATTGATTTGTTTAAATTTATCCAGGTCCAGATACAACAGCGCCAGTGGCCGTTGTTCGCGACTGGCCCGTGGCACCGCCACCAGCAGCCGGTCCAGCAGTAAGGCCCGGTTGGCAAGACCCGTCAGACTGTCATACAGCGCCAGCCGCTGCAGTCGCGCCAGCATGGTTTTGCGCTCAATGGCAGCGCCAAGCTGCGCCGCCAGATAGTCCAGCAATGCCAGATCAGCGCTCTGGTAATGATGTTCAGGCCCCGGATGCAGTAACAACACGCCTTGTAACTGCTCAGCGCCCGGCAGCGGCAACGCCAGCCAACCCTGGTTTGGCTCGCTGCCCCAGGCAGCCTGGCGCTGGCGTTCGACCTGCCGGCACAACTCGCGGTGCTCCGACAACGCCGGCGCCGCGCTGGCGCCCGGTGCCAGCTGCAATTGCTGATAGCGGATCTGCCAGTCACCATGCACTTCTTCCGGCAATGCCAGCTGAAAATGCTGCAAAGGCACTAAAGATGCCAGCAGCGCAGCGGTCTGCTGATACAAGGCCGGCAAATCTTCGGCCTGATGCGCCGCCTCCGAAATGGCATACAACACTTTTTGCCGCGCCTGCGCCTGACGTGCTTCGCTGATGTCGCGTGCCACCCCGACCCGCACCCGGTCTTGCGCCGAACGTCGCGCCGACCAGGATAAATACACCGCATGGCCGGCTTTGTGGCGATAGCGGTTCTCGAAATGTACCAGCTGTTCGCCCTGCATCACGCTGCTGGCCGCAGCGAGCGTGTCTTGCAAATCTTCAGGCCAGATAAAGTCCCGCATCGGCTGGCCAACCAGTTCGGCGCTTTGATAGCCAAGAATTTGCTCCACACTGGCGCTGACATAAACAAAGTGGCCGTCATCGTCCACCACACAGAGCATATCCAGTAATAAATCCAGATAATTGCCCAGCAACTGCACATTGCGTAATGTCATTCTTACTCCTGAACCATCCCCGGCGTATTGCGTCCGGTCTGACCTCAGCATAACTCAGCTGGCCCTGCCCAAGCGCGGACTTTTTCACTGAAAGCGAGACTGAAACATTTCAGACGTCTGAACGTCTATATTTCTCTTTTCTTTTGACCGGCTTTGGGCTTTACTGCCGCTCAGTCTCTTCTCAATACAAGGATTTATCATGTTCAAAGTTAACCAGTATTTTGACGGCAAAGTCACCTCTATCGCGTTTGCCGGTGAACAGTTACCCGCCACTGTCGGCGTGATGGCGCCGGGCGATTATCAGTTTTCTACCAGCCAGCTTGAAGTGCTGACCATTGTCAGTGGCTCGCTCAGTGTGTTGTTGCCAGGCGCGGCAAGCTGGCAAACGTTCAGCCGCGGCCAGTCATTCACCGTGCCGGCCCATCAGCGTTTTGAGCTGAAAGTTGCCGCCGATGTTGCTTATCTTTGCACCTATCAGGATTGATTGAGCGCTCTTTGTGCGCATCCCGCTGTTTGAAAACACGGGCAGGTGTTAGCATCTGTTTTTTGCTGAAAAAAGCAGGTTCTTCAGATGCGTGGCATGCGCACCGCCGCAAAACAACCCGAGCAGACCCGGCGCCCCGAAGCGGCCAGTCTGCGTGAGACTATCGCCTACATGCGGCCTTATCTGGCCGCTTTTCCCTGGCATGTCACAGGCGCAATTCTGGCCCTGATCGCCGCCAAAGCCGCCACCTTGTTACTGCCTTATGGCCTCAAACTCATCATCGACAGCCTGGATCCTGCGGTCGGCGCAGGAGCGACTCAATGGCAATGGCTGCCACTGTGGCTGGTGATTGGCTATGGCCTGCTGCGCTTTGGCTCTGTGCTCTTTGGTGAAGTTCGCGACGCGCTGTTTGGCCGCATCACCGAACATGCGATGCGCCAGCTCGGTCTGCGGGTCTTTGTGCATCTGCACCGGCTGGAACTGGCGTTTCATCTGGACCGCCAGACCGGCGGTATCAGCCGCGACATTGAACGCGGTACTAACGGCTTGTCGTTTCTGATGCGCTTTCTGATGTTCAACATTGTGCCCACAGTGTTAGAGATTGTCGCAGTGGCGCTGATCTTCTGGGGGCTGTTTTCATTCTGGTACGCGCTGCTGACCGCTGTCGCCGTTGCGGTCTACGTCGTCTTTACCGTGCGGGTGACGGAGTGGCGCAATCAGTATATCCGCGCCGCCAATCAGGCCGATTCGAGCACCAATTCGCAGGCCGTGGACAGCCTGCTCAACTACGAAACGGTCAAATACTTCAATAACGAATGCTACGAAGCCAATCGTTACGACAAAGCGCTGGCATCCTGGGAGCAGGCCCGGCTGCAAAACCGTATGTCATTGTTTTTCCTGAACTCAGGGCAGGCGCTGATCATTGCACTGGCGATGACGGGCATGATGCTGCTGGCAACTCAGGGCGTACAGCAAAAGGCATTGTCACTGGGCGACCTCGCCATGGTGAACGCTTACATGTTACAGCTGTTTATGCCGCTGAATTTCCTTGGTTTTGTCTACCGGGAGATCCGACGCGCCTTAACAGATCTTGAGAATATGCTCGGACTGCTCAAACGGGCACCGGCGATCGCCGACCACCCTGCTGCCAAGCCCCTGCAACTGCAGCAAGCGACGCTGGAGTTTCGTCAGGTGCATTTTGCCTATCAAAGCGACAGACCCATTCTGCAGGGCCTCAGTTTTACCATTGAAGCAGGCCAGCGGGTCGCCGTAGTCGGCAGTTCAGGCGCCGGTAAAAGTACGCTGGCCCGCTTGTTGTACCGCTTCTATCAGCCGCAGCAGGGAGAGATTTTACTGGGTGGTCAACCCATCAGCGAACTGACTTTGGACAGCCTGCGTCAGGCCATCGCGATAGTACCGCAGGACACTGTGCTGTTTAACGACGGCATCCGCGCCAATATTGCTTACGGCCGGCCGGATGCCTCTGACAATGACATCGATCAGGCCATTGAGGCCGCCCATCTGAGCGACTTTATCCGCAGTCTGCCGCAAGGTGATGCCACTATGGTGGGCGAGCGGGGCCTCAAGGTCTCCGGTGGCGAAAAACAACGGATTGCCATCGCGCGCGCCCTGCTCAAAGGCAGCCCGTTGCTGGTGTTTGACGAAGCGACCTCGGCGCTGGACAGTCAGAGTGAACAGGCGGTGCAAAGTGCCATTCGCGACGCCGCCAAGGCGCATACCACTCTGGTGATTGCTCACCGTTTGTCGACGGTGGTGGATTGTGACTGCATCCTGGTGTTAGAACAGGGACAACTGGTGGAAGCCGGCACCCATCAGGCGCTGCTGGCGCAGCAAGGCCGCTACGCCACCTTGTGGGCTTTGCAGCAACATGAAGCAACTGTCACTGAAAATTAAGCTTCAATTGGTTTTGTTAATTTAGATTAAGGCAGGCAAAGCTCCGTAAAATCAGCAACTTCTGAGACGAAATCTGCTCCTATTGGCGCGTTTATCCCAAGCTTTTGCTAACAGAGAGTAGTTATGCCGACATTTCGTTATCTTGCCCTGGCCTTGTGCAGCCTGACCCTGACCGCTTGTGGCGGCAGTTCTGACAAAGGCGTTTCAGACACTTATCCGGATGCTTATATCCAGTTTTACAACGGCTCTGCCAACAGCGCCAACACCACATTGAACCTGATCAAGAGCGACAGCACAGAACTGGCCGTCGGTTCTGCCACTTTTGCCGACGCTTCTGCGCTGACCAGCGTTGATGCGACAAGCTACAGTGTTGAGCTGGAATGGACACCGGCCAGTGGTGAAACCGCCACTGTGCTGACCGATAAAGTCACGCTAAACAAAAGCGAAAAAACGCTGCTTGTGATGTTGGGTGATTTCAGCAAGCCTGAGTTACTGAGCTTAAAATTCAGCCGGGATGACACTTTGAGCAGCCAGTTCAAGGTCGCACTGCTGAACCTGATTAACGACAGCAACAGTTACGACTTGTATCTGTCAAAAAGCGACCAGGCTTTTTCTGACGCCAAACTGGTCAACACCGCCACTTATAAAAGCCTGACGCAATTCCAGACCAACACCACCGGCAACTACATTTTTTATGTGACCAAAGGTGGCGACAAAACGGTGCTGTACAAATCAGACATCACGGCTTTAAGTTATGAAACCGAGTACGTGATTGCCCTGCGCAAATCCGCAGGTGCCGCGGCCAATGGCAAGCTGGCGCTGGATGTGATTGCCAATACCACCACAGTGGTCAATCTCGAAGATGTCACCAGTAACGCCTCTTTTCGGGTCTACAACTCGATTAACAGCACCAGTACTGGCAACGTTTTCCTCGGTGATGCAGCCACCAGTCCGGTGATCACCAATCTGGCAGCCGACACACTGAGCGCATACACAGCTGTTGCCGCCGGCGATTACCGCGTCAGCCTGCAGGACCAGCAAGGCAATCTGGTGATGCGCAATGCGCTGATGACCCTGAGCCAGGGCGCCGTTAAATCCATCGTGTTTTATACCGACAAAACTGAAAAAGCCGCGTCAATCACCGTCAGTGACAGTAAAACGCCGCAGGTTTACGATTTCGTATTTAATGCAGTCAATACCATTGGCGATTATGACCAGGTCAGCCTGTATTTCGTGAAACCAGGCTATACCATGGACACCACGCCTTATTACGTCAGTACACTGAATTACGCGTCGCAAGCCTCGGTGACCCTGCCTGCCGGCGAGTACACCATGTTTTTGGTGCACAAAGACAATAACAACAACAAGGTTCTGCTGGCCCAGACTGAGCTGACCACACTGCAAAGCGGCAGCAACTATCTGCTGGTCGCCGAAAGCGAACCTTACAGCCTGAGCGGTTATAAGCTGAGTCTGCAGAAATAATTCCTTCACGCTCAAAAAGCCGGCTGCCGCCGGCTTTTTTATTTTCGCCGGCAAGGCACAGGAACCAACTGATAAAAAACCACGTCACTTCGACTAAACCTGATGCTTCGTCAGGTTATTCATGTTTGAAATTTACCGGCTGCCTCGTTAGGCTGGCCGCATTTGTATCAAAACTTTTCAGAGAGTAAAAATCATGATGACCTGGTTGATGCTGGCCGTCGGGCTGGTTTTGTTGGTAATTGGTGCCGATCTGCTGGTCAAAGGCGCTGCGCGGCTGGCGGGTGCTTTTGGCATCCCCAGTCTGGTAATAGGTTTAACTGTAGTTGCCTTTGGTACCAGTGCCCCTGAGTTGGCTGTCAGCGTCAAAGCAGCCTGGTCAGGCGAAGCTGAACTTGCCATCGCAAACGTGGTGGGCAGCAATATCTTTAATGTGTTGTTTATTCTCGGCGCCGCCGCGCTGATTATGCCGCTGGTCATCTCAAAACAACTGATCCGCCAGGATGTCCCGATCATGGTCGGCGTATCCTTATTGTGCGTCTGGATGGTGCAGGACGGTCAGATTGGCCGACTGGAAGCCGGCGTCTTGTTCGCGCTGTTACTCAGCTATACATTTTTCCTGTTCCGTCAGGGCAAGCAGCAAGGTGCAGAGGCCGCCGACGACGAAGTAGAAGCCATGCTGAAACAGCCACAACCGATGTGGCAAAATGTGTTGTTCGTGGTGGGTGGTCTGGCGTTATTGGTGCTGGGCGCCCGTTGGCTGGTGGAAAGTGCCATTGAGCTGGCCACCGCCTGGGGTGTGAACGAAGCGGTGATTGGCCTGACTATCGTCGCAGCCGGCACATCGCTGCCAGAGGTGGTGACATCGATTGTGGCAACAATCCGCGGTGAGCGTGACATTGCCGTTGGCAACGTCGTTGGCAGCAATATCTTTAACATTCTGTGTGTGCTGGGCTTGTCAGGCCTGGTGTCACCAACACCACTGGTGGCCGGCGAGCAATTGGCTCAACTTGATGTGCCGGTGATGGTTGCTGTCGCACTGCTGTGTGTGCCGTTCTTTTTCGCGGGCGCTGTCCTCAACCGACTGGAAGGCGCACTGTTTCTGGCGGCTTATGTGGCTTACACCTGGTACCTGGTGGCGCTGGCATTAAAACTGGACTATCTGGCACAGCTACAGCACTACATCCTGTACGGTCTGGTACCGGTGATTCTGGTTTATGTGGTGATTTCGCTGGCGCTCGACTTTAAGCGACGCAAACAAACGGCCTGAGTATCGCCAACAATCCCTGCAACGCCGCTTCCTGCGGCGTTTTTTATGCCTGCGTTAATAGTCGTTATTCAGCGAATTTATCCAAAGCGGCAAAAATCGCCCTTTTGTCGCCCCCTGCTTTCGATATAATATCCGTCTTTATGGCTAAACGCCGCCGGCGTTTGCCCGTTAAGCTCAGCTACAGGTAATCAACGTGATGTCAGCTTCTGTAATCTCTCAGGACGAAATGAAAAAACAGGCCGCCTGGGCGGCTTTGCAATATGTGCCACGCGGCACTATTGTCGGCGTCGGCACCGGCTCCACCGTCAATCATTTTATTGACGCCCTGGCCAGTATCAAAAACGAGATTAAAGGCGCAGTGTCCAGCTCAGTGGCCAGCACCGACAAAATGCGCGCGCTCGGCATCCCGGTATTTGACCTCAACGACATCGACGGCTTCAGTGTGTACGTCGATGGCGCGGACGAAATCAATCCGCACAAGCACATGATCAAAGGCGGCGGCGCGGCGCTGACCCGCGAAAAAATCGTCGCGGCAGTGGCCGACAAATTTGTCTGTATCGTCGATGCCAGAAAAGAAGTCGAAGTGCTTGGCAAATTTCAGCTGCCGGTGGAAGTGATTCAGATGGCACGCAACTATGTCGCGCGTTAAATGACCAAACTGGGCGGCCGCCCGGTCTGGCGCGAGGCGGTAGTCACCGACAATGGCAATGTGATCCTGGACGTGCACGGCCTGCACATCACAGATCCGCTGGCGCTCGAACAACAGCTCAATCAAATTACCGGCGTGGTCTGCCACGGTATTTTTGCCGCCCGCGCTGCGGATATCGTGCTGGTCGGCAGCCCGAATGGCACCCGCCACATCACAGAATAATCACAATAAAAGCAATCAGGTCCACCACAGAATTTTGCAACCTTAAGAGAAGTGAAGATGGAAAAGTACTCGTTACCGAAAGACAAAATCAAAATCCTGTTGCTGGAAGGTTTACACCAAAGTGCTGTACAGACTTTTAAAAATCAGGGTTACAGCAACATTGAATATCTGAAAACTTCACTGGACGAAGCCGAGCTGATTGAAAAAATCCGCGACGTCCATTTTATCGGTATCCGCTCGCGGACCCAGCTGACCGAAAAAGTGATGAACGAAGCGCAAAAACTGGCAGCCATTGGCTGTTTCTGTATCGGCACTAACCAGGTGGATCTGGCTGCGGCTCTCAAACGCGCCATTCCGGTGTTTAACGCACCATTCTCCAATACCCGTTCGGTCGCCGAGCTGGTGCTGGGCCAAATCATCATGCTGCTGCGCGGTATCCCGCAGCGCAATGCCGCCGCCCATCGCGGCGAGTGGCAAAAAACCGCCAACCAGTCGTTTGAAGCGCGCGGGAAAACCCTTGGCATCATCGGCTATGGCCATATCGGTACCCAGCTGTCGATCATGGCGGAAAACATCGGCATGCGCGTGCAGTTTTACGATATTGAAGACAAGCTGGTGCTCGGCAATGCCACGCAGGTCGATTTAGCCACCTTACTGAAGACCTCGGATGTGGTGACGCTGCACGTGCCGGAAACCGCCCAGACCATGAACATGATTGGTGAAGCGGAACTGGATGTGATGAAAGCCGGCGCTATCCTGATCAACGCCTCACGTGGCACTGTGGTCGACATCGACGCGCTGGCTGGCGCTATCCACAGCAAAAAGCTGGCTGGCGCCGCCATTGACGTCTTCCCGGTGGAACCTACCAGCAATGACGAAGAGTTCATCTCGCCACTGCGCGGCCTCGACAATGTGATCCTGACACCGCATATCGGCGGTTCCACCCAGGAAGCGCAGGAAAATATCGGTTATGAAGTGGCCGGTAAACTGGTGAAATACTCTGACAACGGCTCCACGCTGTCGGCGGTCAACTTCCCGGAAGTGTCGCTGCCAGAGCACCGTGGCCGCTCGCGCCTTTTGCATATCCACAAAAACCAGCCCGGTATGCTGACCAAAATCAACGAAGCTTTTGCCCGCCATGGCATCAACATTTCGGGTCAGTACCTGCAAACTAACAGCGAAATTGGTTATGTGGTGATTGATATCGATTCAGCCGACACCGAACTGGCGCTCAATGAACTGAAAGCCATTCCGGGTACGCTGAAAGCGCGGGTCCTGCATTAATTGCAAAGCTGGCCGGCGGGCCTGATTTAGCGTTCAGCCCGCCGGTGTTTTCGAAGATGCCATGCGAAGGTGCAATTCGCTTCGCTCATTGCACCCTACACACGAACGGAGTTTAGGGTAGACGAGCCCAGCGACATCCACTGGGTATCGCATACCGGGTGTCGCACACCGGTTACCGAGTAACGGTTACCGCGTAACGGTCGTCGCACAACAGCCCCCCAGCGGCAACTCTGCCCCACAATCCCGGCTTAAGGCTGGCTGTCCCGCAGCGCAACTAAAGCAGCCCAGTCGGTCTGTAAGCTTGATAATGCCAGTTGGTAATCTTCCGCCGCCACTTTGGCCTGACTGGCCGGACTGCTTAAACTGACCACCACCCGCAGCGCGTCTTTGGCCAGCACGCAGAGCCGTCCAATCTGTCGGCTGCCTGGTTTAAGCCCCGGACCTTGCCAGTCCCGACAAAAAAACTGCCGTGCCGGCAGCTGCTGAACGCCAAGCGTCACAGCCGGTAATTGCAGCACAAAACGACGTCCGGCGCTGACTCCGGGCACGGCCAGCAGACCTTCGATAAATTCATCACGCATCGTTTCGGCGTCAACATCCCGCCATTCATCATCGACATGAAAGGTCAGGTTCAGTAGCACCTGCTGTGAGTTTCTAAAATTGATACTGAGCGGTGAATCAGTGGCGACAACCTGATACTCTGCCGGCAATGCCCAGCGATAAGCTGGTGTGGTGGCCATCACAGGCCAGCTCAGCACACTTAGCACGCTTAGCAAACTGAGAACGAACAAAGCTGCACGCATCAGAACGAATACACCAGAGTGGCAGAGGTTTCAGTATCCGTTTTCTGCCGTAATTGCCCCGGGCTTGAATCGTATTTGACGATAAAATTCAGGCGCATCGACAAGCGGCCATTGACCTGTGAAGTGAGACTGGAACGGCTTTGCCAGCTGGAGTTTTTGCCGTCCAGCGAGGCGGACCATTCCAGCGCCTGCCGAAAGCTGTTGCTTTCTGTCAGCCGGTAATCAAGATTGGCCGCCACCCACCAAATCAGACCGCTGCTGCTCTGGCCGTCGCTGGTGCGCTGATAGGCCATACCCGGCCCTGTTTCCAAATCCAGATAATTGTTATCCTGCTGATAAGCCCGCATCGCATACCCCCCCGCCACAGATGCCTGCTCTTCAAAAGCACCGAATCTGTCATTGAGGTAAGCCCCCCGGCCAAACACGCTGTGCTCGCTCTGGAAAAATTTGTAGTTACTCTGGCCAACCAGATTAATCCGCTGCGCACTGGTGTAACGACTCTTCTGGCCGCTTTGCTCGTCAAACTGACTGTTACGCTGCAATAAGGTCTGGATCAGATATTTATTGCGAAAATCGGTCAGTTCGTGCAGCAGCTCAGCATTGGCGCGAATAGCCGTCGACTGCGTATTGCCGCTGCTGAGCACCAGTCCCAGCTCGACATCACCGCCCCAGATTTTGTCAGTATCCAATGTCCGCACTTTGTCACCGCCAACCGCACTTTCGGTCGAAAAAGCATTGTCTTTAAGTTGCTGCCAGGTCTGGCCGGACCGCAGTTTGTCCGCCGGCACAGGGCTGTTTTGGCTGGCTTGCAGCAGGTTTGAAGTCAGCAGCGCGGCCAACAGGCACAGCCACTGACCAGATAATTTCAGAAGGTTTAACACGAAAATTCCCACAACTCAGATTTGCAGCTGATGAGCCGCGCGAAGGCACCGGCTCAGGCTGATGTTTTAACAAGAACAGTGCCGCCACGCCTTGCGGCGAAAAACACAAAGCCAGTCATCGACTGGCTTTGATAGCGGCTCAGACACTGCGGCGTCAGGCTTGTTCGCCACGCTCTGCGATGTAGCCAAGCGCCCGCTCAATCCGCGCCAGCACTTTGTCTTTGGCGATCAGCGCCAGCGTGACATCCAGCGACGGCGAATTGCCGCCACCTGATACCGCAACCCGCAGCGGCATGCCGACTTTGCCCATGCCAAGCCCCAGGCTTTCTGCCGCGCTGTGAATGGCCTGGTGAATGGCTTCCGTTGTCCATTCGCTCAGCACCGACAGCTGTTGCTGCACTGCTTTTAACGGCTCGGCAGCGACCGGTCGCAGATGTTTTTTCGCTGCAGATTCTTCAAACTCAGCAAATTCCTCGTAGAAATAACGACTGACTTCAATCATTTCTTTTAAGGTTTTCACCCGCTCGCCCTGCACGGCAATTAACTGCTCCAGGCTTGGACCGGCACTGACATTCAGCTGTTGCTGCTCGGCATGCCATTGCAGATGTTTCGCCACTTCAGCCGCCGGCAAAGTGCGGATGTAATGCTGGTTCAGCCACAACAGCTTGTCGGTATTAAACGCCGAAGGTGCACGGTTACAGGCGGATAAATCAAACAGCTCCACCAGCTCTTCACGGCTGAAAATTTCCTGATCGCCGTGCGACCAGCCAAGGCGGACCAGATAGTTCAGCAGCGCCTGTGGCAGGAAACCATTGTCACGGTACTGCATCACACCGACGGCGCCATGACGCTTGGAGAGACGTTTGCCGTCATCCCCCAAAATCATCGGCACATGGGCGTACTGCGGTAATGTGGCGCCCAGCGCCGCCAGAATATTCATCTGCCGGGGCGTGTTATTGACATGGTCATCGCCACGAATGACGTGCGTGACGCCCATCTGCCAGTCGTCGACCACCACGGTCAGGTTGTAAGTGGGTGTACCATCGCTGCGCGCAATAACTAAATCGTCCAGCTCGGCATTGGCCACTTCAATACGGCCTTTGATCATGTCTTCGATGACCACAACACCGTCAAGCGGGTTTTTAAAACGAATGCAATAAGGCTTGTCGGTTGGGTGATCGGTGCGGTCGCGCCACATGCCGTTGTATTTCGGTTTTTCACCGGCGGCCATTTGCGCTTCACGCATGGCGTCCACTTCTTCCGGTGTGCAGAAACATTTATACGCTTTGCCTTCGGCCAGCAGTTTTGCAACCACTTCTTTATATAAATCAAAACGTTTGGTTTGGTAGTACGGGCCTTCGTCCCAATCCAGCTCCAGCCAGTTCATGCCGTCCATGATGGCATCCACCGACGCCTGGGTAGAACGTTCAAGGTCAGTATCTTCAATCCGCAGGATAAATTTACCGCCGGTTTTTTTGGCATATAACCAGCTGTATAAAGCGGTACGGGCACCACCGACATGCAGATAGCCGGTTGGACTTGGGGCAAAACGGGTGACAGTTGACATCATGGATCCACAGGGGCTTGCTGAAAAATGGGCGCTATTCTAACAATTCTGCCGCCCTTTTGTCTGCCGTTGCGCAGCCAAAACTGGCGGAAAAACGCGGTGTACAACAAAAAAGCAGACTGGCTGTTTTTGCAGCATCCGGCTGTAAATCAACAAAATATTATTGACACTCAAAGAGCGGCCCCTATAATGACCGCCGAACGTCATGCGGATGGTTAGCTCAGCTGGGAGAGCATCGCCCTTACAAGGCGAGGGTCACTGGTTCGAACCCAGTACCATCCACCAAATTTCCTCTTGTTGATGTTGAATTAGTTCAGGCGATGCTACGCCTCACCCGCTCCTTATTACCACACGAGGGTCACTGGTTCGAACCCAGTACCATCCACCATATTCCAAGCGTACAACTCCAAGTTAATTTACTCAGAAGAAGTGCACCGCACGTTCTCTGTGACAACACCGCTATCACTGGCTTGCCTGATGGCCACATCGTGCCATGACGGTTGGTTTGTCCACTGCGCCGCGCTATCAAAAGCAAGCCCGGACGGACTCGCCGGGCTTCTGCTGTCATTATTTCGGCGTAAAGCGTAGTTCGATTTGCTGATAATACAGCTGCGTTTTGCCTTCATAACCCGAATCGGTCCCGACAAAAATCCATACAGAACCGTCGGACGCCGTCGTCAGCGTCAAAGATTGCTCTGCCGTGCTGCTCAGTGTCTTCGCTTTGTAGACAGTCCCGGCGCAGTTGGCACCGGCGGTCGCCACATTGCCCAGCACTTTTGCCTGAGTGCCGTCCTGGGACTGATTCCCTTTCGGCACATTCAGATAGTAACCTTCCTGTTTTGGTTCTTTGTCGGCATAACCGACCTTCAGATATACCGCCTCGCCCGGCGCGCCACCGGCGCCCATACAACCCTCGCCGGCATTGGACAACAAACTGACTTTCACCGTGGCGGTATATTGCGTGGAGGGTGACAGACCATAGACTTTGCGTTTCAAAAACATAAACAAATCATCGCTGCGATTGTGACCGCTCAGCAGATATCCGCTCCCGCTGAATCCGGCCGGCAGGGTTTTGATACCACTGTCCAGCTCATAGACTGCTGCGTTATCAGATGGATAGTCGCTGAACCCCGCCTGCCAGCTTTGCGCCCCTTGGGCGAATTCATAATTAAACAGCTCGGTTTTGCCACCCGGGCCAATCTCAACTTTGCATGCAGTTAACAGTATTGTGGCGACAGCCAGACTCAACATACGGACTTTCAACATTGCGGCCTCCTGATTCAAACAGACTGCATCAGACTAAAGAATCCCGCCAGCGCTGCTGTAACCATCTGTAAGTACTGTGTTAAAAGACCGAACGCTCGCCGCAAGCCTGTTGTTGCCAAGGTCATGCCTGCTATAGTAGGCCTATCGACGTGACAAGCTGATGATATTTGATGGAACAGGAATTCAGCCGGGATATCCGTATTCTGGTGATTGACGAGCAGGCACTGGCACAAAACTATCTGAAATTTGCGCTGGAAAAGCTCGGTTATGGCAGTGTGCAACTGACTGACAGAGCCAGCATCGCGCTGCAGCTGTGCCAGCAACAGCAATTTGAACTGATTATTCTGTCATTTAATCTGCAACAGGGCAAAGACGGCTATCAGCTTTACGAAGAACTGAAAACCCGTCAGCTGCAAAGTCACAATACCGGCTTTATTTTTATCAGTGCGGAAACCGATCCGTCGTTGGTTCATTCGGTGATTGAACTGCAACCGGATGAATTTCTGGCCAAACCGTACAGCATCGGCGATTTGCAGCAGCGCATCGAGCGGGTGTTAAAACGCAAACAGGAGCTACGCCCGCTGCACCAGTACCTGGACGCTCACAAACCAGAAAAAGCGCTGCAAGAACTGGATCTGCTGTTGGCGCAAAGCCCGGCCCCCAAGCTGGTCCCGGTACTGCTGAAACTCAAAGGCGATTTGCTGCTGCAGCTGCAACGATACAGCGATGCCGTGCTGTTTTATAAGTCGGTGCAGGCCGTGCAGAATTTTGGCTGGGCGCAGATAGGCCTGGTACGGGCACTGTTTGCCGAGCAGGATTTTGATGCCGTGGCGATGTTGCTCGAACGCATGAGCCAAAAAGCCGACACCCGGCTGGTGGCACTGGAGTTTCAGTCCGAACTGGAATTTCGCAATCAAAGTTATGACCAGGCTCAAATCCATCTGGAGCAGGCCGTCGAGCTGGCGCCGCGCAATTTGTTCCGCCAGCAGAAATTACAGCAGCTGTCACGGCTGAATCATGATTATGAGCGCCAGTACAAATCGGCGCGCGACATGCTGAAATTCGCCCGCCATTCGATGTATGAACAGCCTGATTTGTATCTGAATTTAGCCCGTGCCTGCATCGATTTTGCCGTCTCGATGGACGAAGATGGCGAAACCAACAAACTCAGCAAACAAGCCAGTGAAGCGCTGACTCAGCTGCGCAGCAATTTCCCGCAATCGGATACCCATGAACAACAAACTGTGTTGCAGGCACGCTTACATTATCTGAAAGATCAAAAAGATAAAGCGTTGAAAATCATGGAAACGCTGGATGAAGCGCCGCTCAGAATCACCCATCTGGAAGACGCATTGGACAGAGCCAAAGCCCTGCATGAAGTGGGGCTGACACAGGCATCACGTCGCTGGTTTGAAAAAATTGCAGAATTTTGCGCCACCCAGCCGACCGATCCTTATCTGCAAACTTATCTGGCACAGGAACAACAGGAACGTGCCGAGCTGACCACAGCGCCACGCGAGTTGAACAACGTCGCCGTTATGCATTATCAGCATGGTAACTGGCAATCGGCCCTCAGCGCCTTCGAGCACGCCTTCCGTTTGCTGCCGCGCAATGCCGGCATCGGCCTGAACCTGTTGCAAAGCATGCTGACTGCGCCAAACGGTGCCATAGATCCGGTCAAACGCAGTAAATTACAGCAAGCCTGTCTGCGCGCCATTGAGCTTGGCAAACTCAATCCTGAGCAACAACGCCGCTTTGAGCAGCTCAAGCTCAAACATCTGGCGCCCTGAGTCGCCATTACTTTTTGTCAGGACAGGAACATACTCAAGCTGGCTTGTCTTCCGGCCATTCCGAAAATACCAGTGGCAGTTTTTTACTGCGCAGTAAATACCCCAGTGCCAGCACCAAAGCGGCCACCATCAGCAACAAACCTGGCGCGTTCAGCGCGACAAAAGCCGGCAGATGCGTCACAGTCCAGTACAGGTCCACCGCGGCCACGCCCAGCAGCAGCCAACGGCTCTGCCGCCAGATCCCAAACCAGAATGCCTTGGCCCTGCCACGGCGCAGCTTTTTGTCATAAGGCACCCGCTGCGTGGTGGCCGCCAGAATGAGCAGTACCGGCAATGCAATCAGTGTCGCGCGGATAAAATCATCCGGCAGCGGATAAAAGAAGCTGAGCACTGCTTTACGCTCCGGCTCCGGCATTACCAGCGTGACCAGCCAACACAGATAAGGCCGCAACAAGAGCAGCAACACCGCATAAAAGCGCAGCGGTAACCGGTGCAGGCCGTCCCGATCCAAAAGCGGAATATCCGGGTAAGTTTTACTCACAATCAAACCGCCTGCTGTGACGCCGTTCCATCCGGCGGACCGAAATGCTCAGCAAATAAATCCAGCATCTGCTGCTCAGTCCAGACCACCACGCCCAGTTCCGCCGCTTTAGCCAGCTTAGAACCGGCATTGTCACCGGCGATCACCGCCGAGGTTTTGGCCGACACTGAACCCGCCACTTTGGCGCCCAGTTGCTGCAGCTTTTCTTTCGCTTCATCGCGCCCCATCGTCGTCAGCGTGCCGGTCAGTACCAGGGTCTGCCCAGCCAGCGGCTGCGCACTGGCGACTTTTTCGGCCAGCGCCGGCCACTCGATGCCGGCCGCCAGCAAGCCATCGATGACTGCAATGTTGTGCGGTTCGCTGAGAAAATGCAGAATTTGTCCGGCCACCACAGTGCCGACATCAGCCACTTCCAGTAACTGTTCGAGGCTCGCTGCCCGCAACGCGTCCAGACTGCGAAAATGCTGCGCCAGATTCAGTGCTGTCGCTTCGCCGACTTCCCGGATGCCGAGCGCATAAATAAAACGCGCCAGTGTGGTTTGCCGGGACTGCGCAATCGCCGCCAGCAGCTTGAGCGCCGATTTCTCACCCATCCGCTCCAGCCCAACCAGCGCCGGCATATCCAGTTTGAAAATATCAACCGGGCTTTGCACCAGTTGTTCATCCACCAGCTGTTCAATCAGCTTATCGCCGAGCCCCTCAATATCCATCGCTTTACGGGCGACAAAATGTTTCAGCGCTTCTTTGCGCTGGGCGGCGCAGAACAAACCTCCAGTGCAACGCGTAACGGCCTCGCCTTCCACCCGCTCTGTGGCCGAACCACACACCGGGCAACAAGCTGGAAACAGAATATCGCGGGCATCCTGCGGCCGTTCGGCCAATACTACGGCTACGACTTGCGGGATCACGTCGCCGGCGCGGCGGATAATCACCTGATCACCGATTTTAATGCCCAGCCGCTCAATTTCGTCCTGATTGTGCAAAGTCGCGTTGGACACTGTCACGCCGCCCACTGAAACCGGTTCCAGCCGCGCCACCGGCGTAATGGAGCCCGTGCGGCCGACCTGAAACTCGACATCGAGCAGGCGGGTGGTTTTTTCCTGCGCCGGAAATTTAAAAGCCACCGCCCAGCGCGGTGCCCGCGAGACAAAGCCCAGATTCTGCTGAATGGCCAAATCGTCCACTTTGAGCACCACGCCGTCAATCTCGTACGCCAGACTGGCGCGTTTTGCCAGGATCTGCTGATGATACGAAAGCGCAGCGTCCGCCCCTTCGACCCGGCGAATTTCCGGGCACACCGGCAAGCCCCATTCTTTGAGCTGCTGCAGCCGCGCATAATGGCTTTTGCTATCTAACAACGCGGCCGCATCATCCACGACTCCGACCGCATAAGCATAAAAGGCCAGTGGCCGGCTGGCGGTGATCCTGGGGTCAAGCTGGCGCAGGCTGCCTGCAGCGGCGTTACGCGGGTTGGCAAACACTTTGTCGCCACTTTCACGCGCTTTGGCGTTCATCCGCTCAAAGCCGGCCAGCGGCATAAACACTTCACCGCGCACTTCCAGCACGGCCGGCACTTTGCCCTGCAATTTGAGCGGGACCGCGCGGATGGTTTTGATATTGCTGGTGATGTCTTCGCCGGTATAGCCGTCGCCGCGGGTTGCTGCCTGCACCAGCACGCCGTTTTCGTAGCGGATACTGACAGCCAGGCCATCAAGTTTCGGCTCGGCACAAAAAGCAAATGATTGCTGCTGGTCGAGCCGGTCCGCCATGCGCTGGTTAAAGGCGCGAAAATCAGCTTCGTCAAAGGCGTTGTCCAGCGACAACATGGCAACCTGATGCGTGACCTGACCAAATTTTTCCAGCGGTGCCGCCCCGACCCGCTGCGTCGGCGAATCCGCCGTAATGAGTTCAGGATGCTGCTGCTCCAGTGCCTGCAGCTCTTGGTACAAGGCATCGTAATCTGCATCCGGGACTGTCGGATTGTCGAGCACATAATACTGGTAACTATACTGGTTCAGCTTCTGACGAAGCGTCTCAATTCGGGTTTGCACGGAGGACATCGGGCCTGGCTCAGTGTTCGGTCAATGATGGGTATAGCATGGGGATTTGTCGGGTCGCTTGCAAGGTCCAAACTGCCTGGAACCGGCCGGGTTTGTCTTGTCTGGCGAAAAAACAACCCCGCGGCGAATGCCACGGGGTTGTGAGTTGTCATTGCGCTTAGAATACTGCGCGCACGCTGATGGCGTAACGACGGTCAGTGGTGAAACTCAGCGCATCAGTCCGCGTGCCGGCCTGATCCATCTGGTACTCAGTTTTGGTCTCGGTATTAAGCAGGTTGCTGCCTTCAATACCGACTTTCCAGTTCTCGTTAATGGTGTAATAGAAGCTGGCATCCAGCATCCCCGAAGCTTTGGCAAAGGCCGGCACGTACTCTTCCGACTCCCGCAGCGTCAACAGATACTCAGAACGCCAGGTATACGCCAGCCGGAACGACACATCCTCAAGTTCATACATGCCGACAATATTCAGGTTCTGGTCCGAATAACCTTGCAGCGGTAAACCACTGAACACACGGAACGTATTGCGATTGTCATCGACCCGGCTGCCGTCCTCCTTGAAGCCAAGCGTTCCTTTGGAGATTTCGTTCGGATCTTCCAGTCCACTCTGGTCAATGTAGGTGTAGTTAAACTGCAAACCTAAGCCACGCCACAAACCTGGCAACATGTCGTAAAACTGCGAGTAGGACAGCTCCACCCCGCGAATGGTGCCGGAGCCAGTGTTGGCCGGACCATAAGCCGACACGTCGTATTTGACACCGTTATAGGTCACATCCATATCAAACTGGCGGTTACGGATAATGTTATCCAGCCGTTTGTGGAACAGACCCACGTTGACAAAACCGGCATCGGCAAAGTACCACTCAGTGGTTAAATCCAGATTCAGTGACTCTTCCGGTTCCAGATAAGGATTGCCTGACAAAGCCGTCACTTCGATATTATCCAGCCCTACGACAGGGTTATTGACTTCATCCTGATCCTGCCCTGGCGTTTTTAAGCGACGGGTATAATCCAACTCCATTAAACTGATATTGCGGGTATCCATCAGACTTGGATAATACAGGCCTTGCGACGCACCAAAGCGCATCACTAAATCGTCCTGCAGCTCAAAACTCAGGTTTAAGCTGGGTAATACGGTCGTATAGTCCGTACCTTTTACAGTGCTGAGCTCTGATTTGCCGGATGCCAGATCGTAATACTGTTTGTATTGTGGCTGTTGCATGACCGTATTCAGTGAAGAACCGGGTTCGCCGCGTTTTAACGTGGTGGGCTGCACAAAGGCCCCGGTCGACTCCAGCTGATAATTGACAAAACGCAGGCCCAGATTCCCTTTTACCGGAATGTTCTGCTCGGGCAAATCGAAATCCGCGCGCAGATAAAACTCCGTCCTTTGTTCATTCGACGAGCTGATATTGTGCGCAGCAAAAGGCCCTTCCACCCGATCAGGTTTGTCAGTATAGGGCACGTAAGTACCGGTACAGACACCATTATTGGCTTTGCTCAGCGTGGCGTTATGCCAGCCTTCTTTACAACCTGTGTATAAAGATTGTGCGAAATTTTTCACCAAATCCATTTTCGGGAACAAGAAGCTGTTGACACCGCCAACCAGTACTTTGCCGTTGTAATAATCAGCAAAATTAACCTGCTCAAACAACTCAGGCCGGTTCACTGCCGCAGCCGCATTCCGGTCGGCCTGTACCCAAGGTGTTCCAATCGCGGTCCAGCCTTCATAGGCCGTATCCCGCACCGTCATATCTTTGTCGGTGTAATAAGCACCGAATCTGAGGTGGCTGAAGACGCCATCCAGTTCGTAAGTCCCATCAAACTTAAAGCTGTCAGCTTTTGCAGTGTTATGCTCTTCTTGTTGCATCCCTGTGCCGAGGAACAGATTTGGTACAGGCCCGTCCCACTCTGGCTGCGGCGACCAGCCAGGTGTCTGAATGTTGTTACTGAGAAACTCAACGGTTGGCCTGTCACCACGCAGATCGAGGTAATAAGGCGAAACAGCCTGCACACTCATCCCCCGGGTCTGACCTGACATACTGTAGTTGTGCACGATTTTTTCGGAATCAATCCGCTGATAGTCAAATTCCAGTTTGAGTTTTTCGGTCGCTTTCACTTGTAAATTCAGTGAGCTGTCTTCCACTGTGTTTTCGTTATAGTTCCAGCGACTGCGATAGAAAAAAGGCGTCTCAGGGCTCACACCCAATGCGGTCCCCGTTTGCAGGAAGCCGTTTTCGAAGGTCAGCGGACGACCGTTATTAGCGTCATTTCGCCAGTTCTGCGAGAACCCCATATAGCTCTTAAAGCCTTGAGCGGCCTGCCCCATCTGCCGCTCATTCCATTCCAGCGATGCATCAGAATTAATATGTTCCAGCGTGACAACCACAGTGTCATCAATGTTGGCCCACTGCAAAGAACCGGTAAAACCAGTACGTTCCCTGTCATTGTCCGCCGTACTCAAATGAATAGCGGCAGGAACATGCCAGACTGACCCAGCAGGCTGCCCTGGTAAAGCCGGACCGTCCAATGGCGAAGTGGGCGCGACATCCAACAAGCCACCCCATGGGTCAAGCACAGGGATAAAAGCAGAGCCCCTTGAATGGAAATTACCTAAGCCAACACCATCACCCCGCGTTTTGTATTCCGAAGTCGAAGCGGCGATCAGTACACCAAACTTACCTGCTTTGGTTTCCCAGTTATCAGAAAACAAACCAGAAAGAGACGGTGTGACTTCTTCACGGAAATCGCCGTAGTTGGCTTTGCCGCCAAAAGCGAACATCTGTTTGTCAGAATCAAAAGGTTTGCGCGTGACCAGATTGACGGTGCCGGCGATACCGCCGGAGATCAGATCTGCAGTCTGGTTTTTCACCACTTCTACAGAGCCCAGCAGTTCGGCCGGAAAGTCTTCGTAACTTAAGCCACCCCAAGGGTTAGCACTAAAAGCACCACGGCCGTTAACCTCTGAACGGACCCGGTCCAGACCCCGTACCAATACCCCGGTGCCTTCGTCCGCGTAATGTTTCGGGTCATCAGAAGAGGCAAAGCGTTCGATGGTGACACCTGGCACCCGCTGCAGGGCTTCAGTGACGGATTTGTCTGGCAAGGCGCCGATATCTGTGGCGGTGATCACATCTTTGACGGTGTCAGCGGCACGTTTTAAATCCTGCGCCGACATTACGCTGCCGCGGATCCCTTTGACTTCAATCACCTCGACGGTTTCCGTTTTTGCTTCCTTCTTGACAGCGCTGTCATTTCCGACTGTGTCTTGGGCGTATAATGCAACAGGGCTCAGGCCAAGCAGAGCTGCTGAGATGGCGAGACTGAGTCTGGCCCTGATGTGACGACAGTGATGATATCTGTGTGTTTGCGGCATAATAAAAGTCTCTTCTGTGCTTATTGTAATTTCTTTGACCCAGCAGCCCTGCTACTTCTCAAAGCACAACCAGGCGTCCCCTGTGTTCCCTGTACAAAGCTTTTGCGCGATTTGAACAGGCTTTATTTTTGTTACTTTTTACCAAGCAGTTCCATAATTGAACATTTTTTAGCAAAAAAAAAGGTTTTTCTGCTTGTTTTGTGCACTTTTTTTCTGATCACTGAGATTTTTCCATACCTAAATCTGTTAAAAAGTAACATGACGAGACACATCGAGCCGTCGCTGTTCACTTTGGTAACCACAGCGGTCTTTTGGCCTCGGCACTGCACAATAACCTTCGTATGACATTGCAACTGGCAAACGCTGAGATTGTCGCGACAGGACGGGAACCTGGGAAGGTGCATGCTGAAAACAAAAAACCCCGGTTAAAACCGGGGCTTGAGGTCCATCTTGGCCGCCAAAGGGCCTGTGGGTTTGACTAACGGTGCAGTGTCGCTGCCATCGTCAGCCGTGGATCAGCTGCTGGCGCTGAAACTCGCGGATCTTTTCTACATAATGACGAGTGGTTTGCACCGTCAGCACGCTGCGGGTGTTGTCGAGCACCTGACCACCAAATTCATCAGCCAGCTTACGGGCGGCATTGTGCATCAGATTAAAGTTTTGCAGCGCTTCGCCAGGCCCCGGCAGCGTCATAAACAGGCTCAGACCGCGGGTTTGCATTTGGTCCATCGCTTCGAGATCAAAAGTACCCGGATTAAACATATTGGCCAGACTGAACAACACAGGACCAGAACCCGCATTGTCGATATGCCGGTGGAAAATATTCATCTCGCCGTATTTGAAACCTAAGGTCAGCAGGCTCGGCAACAACATAGCGCCGTTAATTTCCTGCCCTTCCGGTAACAGGACATACAGGATCAGCACTTCGCTGGCTGCTGCACCTTGTTCCTGTTGAGCGCTGTCTGCCTGCTCCCCAACCTCATCATCGTTGGCACTGAAAGACAACGTTGGCTCCGTTTCAACAGCAGTGCTGCGCTCACGCTCTTCTTTGAATTTTTTTGCGGGTTCACGCAAACGATCACTGCGTGGTGCCACTGTAGGGGCAGGTTTAGGCTGTGGTTTTTCGCCCGGAGCCAGTTTGCGTTTTTTGCCGACACCGTATTCATCAAAACCTTCGGCCGGCGTGCCAGTCTCTTTGTCTGCTGGCATATAGCGGCTTTGAGCCTGCTGGGAAGATTTGCGGGCCGACCACCAGCCGTGGATCACCAGACCAGTCATCGCCAGAACACCTAACACAATCAACGCATAACGAAATTCTTCAGCCATTGTTTTAACCTTTTAGTTCTCAGGCTTGTGCCATCTTGACGGCATCTTCCACATCTACGGCAACCACTCGCGACACACCGGGCTCCTGCATGGTCACCCCCATCAACTGAGCAGCCATCTCCATCGCAATTTTGTTGTGACTGATATAAATAAATTGCACGCTGTCAGACATCTCCCGGACTAAGTTACAGAAACGCCCGACATTGGCGTCGTCCAGCGGAGCATCCACTTCATCCAGCATGCAAAATGGCGCCGGATTGAGGCGGAAAATCGAAAACACCAATGATAAAGCGGTAAGCGCTTTTTCTCCACCGGATAATAAATGAATAGTACTGTTTTTTTTACCAGGGGGTCTGGCCATAATACTGACGCCGGTTTCCAGTAAATCCTCATCGGTCAGGGCCAGATAGGCGCTGCCGCCGCCAAAAACTTTCGGAAATAACGTCTGCAAACCCTCGTTGACCGCCTCGAAAGTCGCCTTGAATTTCTGCCGGGTTTCGCGGTCGATTTTTTTGATGGCCGTTTCCAGCGTTTCCAGTGCCGCCGTCAAGTCATCATGTTGTAAATCCAGATATTTTTTGCGCTCATCCTGTTGCTGAAATTCTTCAATGGCCGCCAGGTTAATCGGGCCTAACCGGCCAAGCGCTTCCTGCGTTTTTTCCAGCTGTTGCTGCCAGAGTGATTCATCGGCATCGGCCGGCAAGGTTGGCAACAACTCTTTCAGGCTGACCTGCTGCTCGCGCAGCAGCTCCAGCATATTGTTGGCGCGCACCCGGTAACCTTCGGCATCAAGGCGCAGATGCTCCATTTGCTTTTGCCTCGCCTGCAACTGCTGCTGCACGCCATGCTGGCCCTGCTCGGTCTGGCGCAGCTGCTCATCCAGCTGTTGCAGTTGTTGCTCCAGCAACAATTTTTCTGCGGCCAGCGCGTCGCGACTTAAAATCAGCGCCTGCAGCTCTTCCTGCGCGGCCAGGTCCGGCTCGGTCAGCAGTTCCAGCTGATCAGTCAGCAGCGCCAGCCGCTCCTGCAGTTTATGCTGCTGCGCTTGCGCCCGGCTTAAATGCAGGCGGGCGGCTTCGAGTTGACGCTCCAGGCTGACCTGGCTGAGCCGGTGCTGCTGCAATTGCTGATTGAGCTGCTGGGCCTGCGCCCGCCACTGGCGCAATTCGGCCTGCTGCTGTTGTTGTTGCTGTTCCAGTTGATCCTGCTGCTGCAACTGGTCGCACTGCGCTTCACGCAGCGTGACCAGTTGTTGCTGTTGTTCGCTCATTTGCGCCAGCCACTGGGCAACTTCAACATCAAGCTGCGAAATTTCATCCTGCAACTGTTGCTGCTGTTGTTGCTGCTGCGCGAACTGATACTGCCACTGGCCCTGCAGTGCCTGCTGTTGTTGCAACTGCTGTGCCTGCTGTTGTTGCGCCGTCTGCAGCTCGCGCTGGCTGATTTCAGCAGCTTCAATCTGTGCCTGACAACGCGCCAGCGCATCTTGCTCGGCAATCAGCGCCACTGCCAGTTCCTGCTGTTGCTGTTGCAATTCCGCCTGCTGCTGTGCCAGCTGCATTGGATTATGCAGCGCCGCTTCGTCAGGACGGATCAGCCAGTTGACGCCCAGCCAGTTGCCGGCCGGGCACATCACTGATTCGCCGTCCTGCAACGATGACTGCAACGCCAGTGCGGCGGTGAAATCTTTCACACAATAAATCTGCCGGAAAAAGGCCGGCACCAGCGCCGGTTCGCCTGCAGCCTTGGCTTTGACCTGTTCGGCAAGACTCTGATAAGCCGACCAACGTGCTGGTTTTTCCACGCCAGCAACCGGTAGTGGCGCCAGCAGATGACCGGCCAGCGCACTGAAGTCGAAGGTCTGGCGGCTGTGCGACAACGCCTGCAGCGCCACGCTGACCGCAATATCCCAGCCCGGCGTGATGGTTAATTTCGGTAATAAAGGTTCGGCGGCCAGCTGCGCACTGATTTGCTGCGCCAGTCTGGCGAGCTGTTTTTCCAGCGTCTGTTGCTCAAGCTCAAGCCGGTGGATAGCCAGTTGCAATGCCTGTGCAGTTTCGCGGCTTTGCGCCAGTGTTTGCTGACTGGCAACCACTGCCGTTGTCTGCGCGGACAGCGCGAGCTCAGTTGTCGTCAGCGCTGTGGCCAGTTCTGCCAAGTCTGCCGCCAGCGGGCTTTGCGCCAGTGCCTCCATGTGTTGCTGCAATTGTGCTGTTTTCTGCGCTGCCCGGCTGATTTGGCTTTGCAAATGCTGCTCACTGAGTTCCAGCTGGCTGATTTGCTGGCTGAGCCGGAACTGCTGTTGCTGGCGCTGCTGCAGCTGGGCTGTATCCTGCTCGCCTTGTTGTTCGGCCTGCGCCAGCGCGTGCTGCGCCTCTTCATATTGTTGTTCGGCCAGTTCCAGTTCAGGGGCCAGCTCCAACAACATGGCCTGCAGTTCCGCCAGCTGCGCTTCATCACGCTGCTGCGTATCAAGGCCGATGTCCAGCTCCTGCTGCAAGCGGCGTTTTTCTTCGTGAATTTCCTGCGCCCGGCTGCGCTGATGCAGCTGTTGCTGCTCTAAAGCACTGATTTGGCTGCCCAGTTGATAATACTGCTGCTGCGTGGCCGTTAAAGTATCCCGCTGCTGTTGCTGTTGTTGTTTCAGGCTCTCAAGCTGGCGCAGTGCACCGGAGCCGTCGGCCATAAACTGCTGATATTCGGTTTCAAGCGCACCCAGCGCCGACTCACTTTGTTGTAACTGTTGATTAAAGTGATACCAGCGCAGCGCCGTCAGTTCGGCTTTTAAACGTCGCTCTGTGGCTTTGAGTTCTTTGTAGCGCTCGGCAGTCGCTGCCTGACGACGCAATTTATCCAGATTCTTGCCCAGTTCCTCGCGTACATCAGCCAGCCGGTCCAGATTGTCGCGGGTGTGGGTCATGCGGTTTTCGGTTTCACGCCGCCGCTCTTTGTATTTGGAAATGCCGGCCGCTTCTTCGATAAAAACACGCAGCTCCTGCGGGCGTGATTCAATCAGCCGCGAGATCATGCCCTGCTCGATAATGGCGTAGCTGCGTGGCCCCAGGCCCGTGCCTAAGAAAATATCGGTGATATCGCGGCGGCGGCATTTACTGCCGTTTAAGAAGTACAACGACTGCGCGTCGCGGGTCACCACCCGCTTGACCGCGATTTCGCTGCGATCGGCCAGGCTGCCCTGCAAACGCCCTTCGGTGTTTTCAAACACCAGCTCTACGGATGCCTGCGACACCGGTTTGCGCTGCGCCGAACCGTTAAAAATCACGTCCGTCATCGCATCGCCACGCAAGTTTTTTGCGCTGCTTTCGCCGAGCACCCAGCGTACGGCATCAATCACGTTGGATTTGCCGCAGCCGTTTGGGCCCACCACGCAGGTCATTGCCGTCGGGAACGGCACCTGGGTCGGTTCAACAAAGGATTTGAATCCGGCGAGTTTGATTTGTTTCAGGCGCATGCCAGTGGGCTGGACTCTGGGCTTCAGTCTTACAGACTGTAACAAAATGACTTTTCACTGTCACGGCAAAACTATTGCAGATCAAGTGATTGGCTCATAAGCTCGGCAAATCCTGTATGCTATCGTTTTGCCGCCAACACCGGAGGAATGCAAATGCATTATTTTTTTCAGGGCCTGAGCCTGCTCAATACCAAAGGCCTGCGCCGCTTTGTGCTCATTCCGCTTTCGATCAATCTGGTGCTGTTTGCCGGCGCGTTTTTTTACCTGATCCAGCAGGTACAGGGTTGGGTGAATAGCCTGATGGCCCTGGTGCCGGACTGGCTCAGTTTTCTCGAATACCTGCTATGGCCGGTGCTGGTGCTCAGTGTGGTGCTGTCGCTGGCATTTAGTTTTACTATGATAGCCAACTTTATCGCCGCGCCTTTTAATGGTCTGCTGGCCGAAAAAGTCGAACAGCATCTGAGCGGCCAGACCATTGCCAATCAGGGCTTTGGCGCCTTTCTAAAAGATATGCCGCGTATGCTCGGCCGCGAATGGACCAAGTTTGTTTATTGTCTGCCGCGCGCGCTGATTTTTTTACTGGCGTTTTTCCTGTTGCCGTTAGTCGGCCAGTTGATGTGGTTCCTGTTTACCAGCTGGATGATGGCGATCCAGTACTGCGATTATCCCTATGACAATCACAAAGTGCCATTTCACCAGATGCGCCAGCAGCTTCGCGCCGATTTAACCGGCACTTATGGCTTTGGCATGACAGTCGCGATTGCCAGTATGGTGCCGTTTTTAAACCTGCTGGTGATGCCGATCGCTGTCTGTGGGGCTACGGCACTTTGGGTTGACCGTCATAAAACGGCGCACTATCCGCGCTAACATCACATCAGGCCAACAGGAAGCCGGCGCTGACACCGCGCCGGTCACTGAACCTTCCAGCGAAAGCAGGCCCAATCACGAAAACTGTCTCAACCGCGACAGCAGCAGGCGTCGCGGCTATTGCGCGTCTGTTGCCTGCTGTCAGATGCACTTTTCTGCTATATAATGCCCGGCCTTTTTTGCCCGGAGCCATCATGCCTCATCTGCTGACGACCGACCTGCCCACCACAGGCCCGCTCACGACTGCGTTGCCCGCCACTGAACTGCTCAGTAGCGGCACAGCGGAGACGGACAGTGCTGCCCTTCGCCGGGCCATAGCCTTGCTGCGCGCCGGCGAACTGGTCGCAGTGCCGACAGAAACGGTGTATGGCCTGGCCGCAGATGCAACAAACCCAGTCGCCGTGGCGAAAATTTTCAGCGCCAAAGGCCGGCCGAGCAATCACCCGCTGATCGTTCACCTCGGTCAGTTGTCACAGCTGAGCGACTGGGCGGTCGAGGTCCCGGCCAAAGCCTATCTGCTGGCCAAAGCGTTCTGGCCAGGGCCGCTGACTTTGTTGCTGCACAAAGCACCGACCGTCAGTGAGGTGGTCACCGGCGGCAAAACGACCATTGGCCTGCGGATGCCGGCACATCCACTCCTGCATCAGCTGCTGGCCGACTCCGGCCTTTGTGTCGCTGCGCCTTCGGCCAACCCTTATAAAAAACTGAGCCCGACCAGCGCTGCCCAAGTGCTGGCCGGGCTGGATGGCAAAATCGCGGCGGTGCTCGATGGCGGCGATTGCAGCGTCGGGCTGGAATCCACCATCGTCGATTTAACCGGCGACACCGTGCAGGTGCTGCGGGCCGGCCCCATCAGCGCTGGTGAAATCGAAGCGGTGCTCGGCGAGCCGGTCAGCACACCGAAACAGCATAATGTGGCGGTGCCGGGCAATGTCAAAGCGCACTATCAGCCGGGCAAACCCCTGAAAATATTCCCGACTGCAGCACTTGCCGATGCGCTGGCCAGCGCCGACCCACAGCAGGTGATTTGTCTGTACCAGAGCGCGCAGTTCCAGCAGCTGGCCCTGCCATACAGCCGTCAGTTGCCGGCCGACAAAGCCGGTTACGCCCGCCTGCTTTATCGCGCTTTATTTGAAGCAGATCAGCACCCTGTGCAGCAGATTTATCTGGAGCAACCGCCACAGGATGCGCCCTGGGATGATGTCAACGACCGCTTAAGACGCGCCTGCAGCTAAGATGGTGCCATGAGCTTCACTTGCTGAAGCAGGTGGTTTTGAGACAGAAATAAAAAAGGCCCGGCGGGCCTTTTCTATTTCTGTCTTTCCGTGATCGGGCCTCAGCTGATATTTTTCCGCTTCAGCGTTTGCTCACGCCGCTCGCGCCAGCGCTCAGCGGCATTGGCCAGCTTGGTTTTCGGCGTTTTGCTGTCTTTGACCAGCACCGGCCGCGACACGATGAGGTTGTTCGGATAAACCACCACCTCGCCGTCTTTGGTACGCAGCGTGGTGGAAAACAAGTTCACTTCCTCAATGGTGCCTTCCAGCGCATTAGCACCATCAATAATCTTGACGGTTTTGCCATGTGCAAATGCGGTCTGGCCCAGCAGAATAAAAAAAGCCGTGATGTTGCTGAGCAGGCTCCAGGCGGCAAAAAGCGCCACACCGACCACCGCGATCATCGAAGAAGCCAGCACCAACAGGCCTTTGATGTCGATGCCCCAGACCACGCTGAGCACCACAATCAACAGTAAAAACAGCAGGATATGAAACACCACCATAGCGCGGCGATTCATTTCTTCTTTGAGCATCGTCGCAGCAATAGTGCGGTAGATAAAAGGCGCGATGCGCCGGCTTAATACCGCATAAAACAGCAGCACAATGGCCGATACCAGCAGCTGGATCAGCTCAGCCCGATAGTCGACCATCAGACTTTTCAGCTCGGTCAGCCAGTGCAGATCTTGCAGATTTGCGTCCATCCGTTACTCCATACCTGCCTTGGGTTAATCCAGATCGTTCAGCGGCCAGCTGACAATATGATCTTCAAAATCAGCAAAATTGACCGCTCGCTCAGAAATGGTTTTATTGCGCACCGACATTTGTTTTTTGTGCATCAAACTCTTTTTGCCACCGTTTAACAGCGGATGCCAGCTCGGCAGGCCACGCCCTTCCTGCAACCGGCGATAACTGCAGCTGGTAGGCATAAAAAAGATATCTTTGAGGTTTTCTTTGGTCAGCTTGACACAATCCGGCACTAAGGTGGTGCGCAGCTCATAACAGTCACATTCACATTTGTGGCTGTTTAAGTACTGGCAGGCAATATTGGTGTAATGCACAGTCTCATCTGCACGGATAAAATCGGTCGGGCCTTCCGCGTCTTCGTCTTCATCATCGATAAATTTATTCAGACAGCATTTGGCGCAGCCGTCGCAGACCGCTTCCCATTCTGCATCGGTCATCTCCAGCAGGGTTTTGTTTTCCCAGAATTTGTCAGTCAGACTCATCAGACGCTCCGCAGCGTAAGTGCCGCTTGCGCACTTACTTCAGTTTTGATTGAAAAACAGCCGTCCAGCGTCAGTTGCAGCTGGTCGCCGCTGTGTAAAGGCCCGACTCCGGCCGGCGTGCCCGTCAGCACGATATCGCCGGGTTGCAGCGTAAACCATTCAGACATCTCGCTGATTTGCTGCGCAATACCGCGGATCATCAGCCGGGCATCGCCTTGCTGGCGCCGGCTGCCGTTGACATCCAGGCTGAATTGCAGCGCTTGTGGCTCTGCTATCTGCGCAGCAGGCACAAAACCCGCCACCGGGCAGGCGCCATCAAAGCCTTTGGCAATGTCCCAGGGACGGCCCAGTTGCTTCAGTCGCGCTTGTACTTCACGCAGGGTTAAATCTAACGCCAGACTGTAACCCCAAACCGCCGCCAGCACCTGTGAAGGGCTGGCTGCGCTCAGCGGCTGACCTATCAGCACGGCAATTTCGGTTTCGTTGTGCACGTCACCGCGGTCATGTGGTATCGCCACCGGCTGCTGCAAATGCCGCAGTGCCGTCGCCGGTTTTAAGAAAAACAACGCATCCGGCGCCGTTTTGCTGTTCATCTCAGCAATATGGTCCTGATAATTCTGACCAATACACACCACCTTACCCAGCGGTAATGCGATGGGATTGCCCTGAACATCCAGATGTTGATAGTACATTGCGGCTTCCTCAGGGTTTGGCAATGATTTCGTCAGCCAGATAACCGACACTGCTGACAAAATAATAAGAGCGGTTCCAGTGCATCAGCACCTGATAATTCGGATACGCCAGATAAGCGCGGCCCTCTTTGTCGTCCGGCATCACGATGGCTGCATGCAGCGCCGCTTTGGGCAAGGCTTTGCCGTCGATGGTCCGCACGCCCAGCGCCTGCCAGTCCGCCAAGCTGCGCTCACGCTCGCGCCACCATTGCAGCCACTGGCCACGGTCGCGACTGCCTTTTGGGATCACCAGCGCGTAATCAAAGTTTTTCGGCAACAGCACCTGGCGGCCCCAGGTCTGACTGGCAGTCCAGCCTTCGGTTTTTAAATAGTTGGCAATCGAGGCGAATGCGTCTTTGCGGTTGGTCCAGATGTCTTTGTGACCATCACCGTCGCCATCCTGCGCATATTTCATAAAGGCGCTTGGCATAAACTGGGTGTGGCCCATGGCACCGGCCCAGGAGCCTTTCATGTCAGCAAAAGCAATATGGCCGTCGCGCAAAATGTCGAGCGCGAGGAAAAACTCTTTGCGAAACAGCTCTTCCCGCCGTCCTTCATAGGCCATGGTCGCCAGGGCCGAAGGCACAGAATAATTGCCGGTAATACGGCCAAATGAGCTTTCCAGGCCCCAGAGCGCGACGATAAAACGCGCCGGCACGCCATATTTCTCACTGACTTCTTTGAGCTCCGGCTGATACTTCTGATACGCCTCGCGCGCCATTTTGATGCGCTGAGCATTGACCCGCTTTGGCAGATAAGTATCCAGCGTTTCAACAAATTCAGGCTGGCCTTTGTCGGCTTTCACCACAGTCGGCTGGAACTTCAGCGTGGCAAACACCGTATCAAGCAAATCTTTTGGATAACCGGCCGCATCGGCCTGCTGACGCAAACCTTTTACATACAAGGCAAAACCGGCGGCTGATTTTTCCGGCGCCGCAGCATTGGCGGCAACACTGCTGGCTTTTTGCGAGCCCTGCTGCGCATTCTGCGGCGTCACGGCAGCCGGTTTTTGCGCGGCTCGCAGCGCGGGCTCATTGGCCGCGGCGCTGCTGATTTTTTCATTGGCGTGGCTGCAAGCCAGCAGATTCAGGCCAAGACCGGCCACTAATAATAACTTCTTCAAACCTGTTCCTTAGGATGGCAACTGGGGAAAATGCTGCCCGCTGATTTATTCAGCGGACTGCGTGCCGAGCCATGCCTGATGTTGCTTTAATAAATCTTCCGGTGGGGGTGGCAGCTGCAGGTAATACCCTTGCTCGGTCAGCATGGTCTGCACTTTGGCCAAATCCGCACCAGCCAGCCGGCTACGGCCACTCAAATCCAGTACTGTGACCAGTTGAGGCTTACCAAAAGTTTCCAGCAATGCGGCAGGTACCGCCGAAAAATCGTCGCGTTTGCTTAAATACAGATAGGTTTCAGGTTTTTTCGGGCTCTTATAAATCGCGGTCAGCATGGCAGAAATTCTGCTCCGGGTAACTTGCCTAACAGGGGCGCAGACTATACCATGAAGCGCTAAATCTGCGAACCGATGCCCGGCGGGGAAAACCGGAAAAACGTCACTCTGACGTTTGACGAAATCGGCGCAGACCACATCCAGTTCATTATTGTGCACACATGGTTGCTATGTCTGATCAAATCATCGAACTCAAAGGTAGTCTGTTTCCTTTATCCGTATTGTATTGCCAGGATTTCAGCGTTGAAGTGCTGCGACAGGAGCTCAGCGCCAAACTGGCGCAGGCGCCAGGTTTTTTCACCCAGGCGCCTGTGGTGATCAGCGTGGAAAACTGCGAAGTGATGCCAGACTTTGCCGCGATCAGGCAGTTATTTACTGAGTTGCAGCTGGTGCTGGTCGGCGTCTGTGGCGCGGATGCGAACTTAAAAAAAGCGGCGCATGCTGCCGGGCTTGCTGCACTGCAACCACCCAAAAATACCAAAGCCGAACCGGTCAAAGCCGCACCGGCCGCCGCAGCGCCCGCCCCTGCGACAGTTCAGGCGGACAACAAAACCATCGAGCAGAATATCCGCTCCGGCCAACAGATTTACGTCAAAGGCGGTGATCTGATTATCCGCGGCACTGTCGGTGCCGGTGCAGAAGTCATCGCCGACGGCAACATCCATATTTATGGCGCGCTGCGGGGCAAAGCCATTGCCGGCGCCAGCGGCGACGCCTCGAAAAAGATTTATTGTTACAACATGCAACCCGAGTTAATCTCGATTGCCGGTAACTATTGGTTAAGCGACAACCTGCAAGGCGACCACTGGGGCAAAGCGGTCTGCATTGGCCTGCAGGACGGACAATTACAGTTGGCAGATTTATTCTAAGGACTTTGTACTATGGCAAAAATTATAGTGGTGACATCAGGCAAAGGCGGTGTCGGTAAAACCACAAGCAGCGCGGCAATTGGTACTGGCCTGGCCCTGAAAGGTCACAAAACTGTGATCATCGATTTTGATATTGGCCTGCGTAACCTCGACCTGATTATGGGCTGCGAGCGTCGGGTCGTTTATGATTTCGTCAATGTGATCAACGGCGAAGCAAATTTGAAACAGGCGATGATTAAAGACAAGCGCCTGGACAACCTGTTTATTCTGCCGGCCTCACAAACCCGCGACAAAGACGCGCTGTACAAAGAAGGCGTCGAGCGCGTGTTGAACGAACTGTCTGACGAATTTGATTTTATTATCTGTGATTCACCGGCTGGTATTGAATCTGGTGCCATGATGGCGCTGTATTTCGCCGATGAAGCCATTGTCGTGACCAACCCGGAAGTGTCGTCGGTGCGTGACTCAGACCGCATCCTTGGCATGTTATCCAGCAAATCGCGCCGTGCTGAGCAAGGTCTGCCAGGTATCAAAGAACACCTGCTGCTGACGCGTTACAACCCGGAGCGGGTACAAAAAGGCGAAATGCTCAGTGTCGAAGACGTCAACGACATTCTGGCTATCAAACTGCTGGGTGTCATCCCTGAATCACAGGCAGTGCTGAACGCATCAAACTCAGGCCAACCGGTTATTCTGGATGAAGAAAGTGACGCCGGTCAGGCCTATATGGATACGGTGGCGCGTTTGCTTGGTGAGAACGTGCCGTTCCGTTTCCTGAATGTGGAGAAAAAAGGTCTGCTTAAACGGATCTTTGGAGGTTAAGGATGTCATTACTCGATTATTTCCGCTCAGCCAAAAAAGCGACCGCCTCAACGGCCAAAGAACGCTTACAGATCATCGTGGCGCATGAACGCCGCCGCCGCAGCAGCCCGGATTATTTGCCGCAGCTGGAGCGCGATATTCTGGAAGTGATCCGCAAATACGTCGACATTGCCGACGATCAGGTGTCGGTCACGCTGGAGAAAAGCTCGGATGAGCTGTCGGTGCTGGAACTGAACGTCACCTTCCCGGAAGACAAGCGTCCACAAAACTAAGCTCAATAACCGTCTATCCACAAAAAAGGGCAGTCATCACTGCCCTTTTGCTTGTTCAGAACCCGCTCCGCTCAGCCAGCATTAAAATCGTCCAGCAAAATCAGCCCAGGCTGTGCACCGGCGATGCCATCACGCGCGACCGCGGTGTAAATCTTGTTGCCCTGCAGCGTGAGCGCCACCGGTCCAATCGCGGCGGTTTTACTGCCTGCTGGCGTGACCGTCACCACATAACTGCCTGGCAGCAGGCTGACATAACCAGTCTCAGCCATAAAAGGCACGTTACTGAACGCCGGCGTGCTGGCGCTGATGTTACTGCTGGCTGTGACATAGATGTCGACGTTACCAGCTAGGGTCGAGGCATGCGCGATGCGCACTTTGGCTTCGGTCGCCACGCGTCGTGGTGTATCAGCCAACACCCAGGGTTTGATAGTACCGGCACTTAGTGAGCCAGTTGCCAGCACTGTGCTGTAACTGCCGGCGCTCAGGTTCAGATCGGCATTAATCACCACCACTGAATTGTCGGCATTGGCTGCCACTTTGACGTTGTAACTGCCGGGCGTCAGGCCAGCATAACCGGTAAATTCCGGGAATTTCAGCCCTGTCACGGCCTTCACGCTGTTATTGAGCAGCACATCGACCGCGGGCGCATCCGCCACCGCATGGACCACCCGAATAGCCGCGGTACTGCCGGCATCCCGGATATCCACTGTGCTGCCATCCGGCGTGACAGCGACTAAAGACACTGGCGAGCTGCCGGCAAATCTGTTGTCGATCGCCGCGACCTGCCAGTCAGCCCCGGCAGGTACCACGATGGCGCCAGAATCAAAAGCCACAGTGCCAGGCTGACCGGCGGGCGTCAGACGAACCCGATAATTGCCGGACGGCACCGACAACACGCCGGTGAACTGCCGAAACGGCAGCGTGGCGGTCACGGTACTGCTGCTAAGCGTGGCGTCCGGCGCGGTCACATGCACATCAACCGTCGGCGCACCGGCCGCGGCGTGGACCACCTGCAAACGGGCATTACCTGCAGTCGGTGTGCCTTGGGGGCGATTGACCAGCAAACCAGCCAGCGTACCATCAGCCACTTTCCCAACGGCATACAGGCTGTAATCCTGACCGGCCATAAATGCGAGGGTCGGTGTCAGTACTGCGGTCGTCGTGTTGCCGGGCAATTTGGCGTTGACCGCCAGTCCAAGACCCGTCGCCGGCACCTGAATGCTTGGGCTGGCTTTACCAAAGGTCACGTTGTCGACACTAAAGGCCTGACCGCCAAAAGCGCTGACATCAGGCGCGTCAATGGCGGCATGCACAATCCGCAGTCCAACTGTCGGGGTGGATGGCGCCACACTGCTGCTGTCATGGTCATCATCACTGCCACAACCGGCCAACAACACAACAGCCGCCAGACTCAAAGCGGCCAATGAAAAGGTCCTTTGCATTTTTGTATTCCTCTGTTGAGTGAAACCGGTTGCTGGTTACGGCGAGCAAAGCTGGCATGGATCAACAAAGCGATATGCAAATAACCGAATGATTTTTATTAAAAAATAATCTGATCGGCATAAAAAAAGCTGCGTATACGCAGCTTTTTTATGCCTGGATCAACAGCTCAGGCCAACGCCCTCACCTGGGCCGCCACCTGGGCCGGCACCGGCAGATGCGGCAACAAAACATCGCGCCGCCAGCCCAGTAAAAACTCCGGCAACGGCAATAAGGCGCGCTCTTCGTCGCTGACGCGCCAACACCAGTTCAGATATTCGTTGAGCTGACGCTTGACCGACAGGATCTCGGCTGGAATGCCAGCGGCAGCGGCGGCGGTTTTGACCGCATCAGACAGCTGTTGCTGCACTTGCTTGTAGCCCGGAAACTGCGCCAGATGGTAAAAGGTTTGCGGCAGCTCGGTAGGGGCCAGTGCTTTGGCTTCGCGGATCAACTGCAGCCACAGTTGACCATGCCGGCGCAGCTCCCGGCCCTGAATGCCTTCAATCTGGCTCAGCGCCTCCATACTTTGCGGTTTACGGCGGGCGATTTCATAGAGCACAGCATCTTTAACCACCAGCGACAGTGCCAGATCTTTTTCCAGCGCATACCGAGCCCGCCAGCTACAAAAGGCGCGCAAAATCGCCAGTTCACGTGGCGCAAACTGCCAGCTGTTTTTCAGCTCGAGAAATTTAAAAATGTCCGGCAACTGGCGCTGGCGTCGTTCAATCAGCGAGCGGCCTTCGGCCAGCAGCAAGGTTTTCGCCCGTTCATCCGGCAACGCAGCCAACAGCTGCGGGGCCAGTTGCAGCAGATAAATCACATCGTTGGCGGCATACTGCAGTTGAGTTTGCGCCAATGGCCGGGCCAGCCAGTCGGTACGCGATTCCGTTTTATCCAGCACCACGCCAAGCATTTGCTCGACCAGCCGGGCATAACCCATACTGCCGCCCCAGCCGATAAACTCAACCGCCAGCTGGGTGTCCAGCAAAGGCTCGATTTGCTGCACACCGATGGCTGCCAGCGCTTCAAGATCTTCAGTACAGGAATGCAGCAGTTTCAGCACAGTGCTGTCGGTTAATAAACCAGACAACGGTGACCAATCGCTGATTTGCAAAGGATCGACCAAGGCGACACCACGACCGGCATTAAGCTGGATCAGGCCCAGTTTCGGCAACAGCGTGTTGGTGCGGATAAACTCGGTATCCAACGCCAATACAGTGACGCCACTTTGGGCCCGACAGTAGTCGGCCAGCGCCTGATCTGAACTGATTAACTGATAATCCATCTTGTACTCCGTGGGGTGGCAGCTCAGCGGGGCGAAAAAAAACCGGCCTGCGGCCGGTTTATTGAACAAGACTGCATCAGCCTTTTAATTCCCGCCGTAAAATCTTACCGACGTTGGTTTTCGGCAACTCTGTGCGGAATTCTACCAGCTTAGGTACTTTGTAGCCCGTTAAACGTTCTTTGCAGTGCGCGATCAGTTCCTGATCGGTCAAACTTTGGTCTTTCTTCACGACAAAAATTTTCACTGCCTCGCCGGTCGCTTCATTCGGCACACCCACAGCCGCGACTTCCAGCACTTTATCGTGCATCGCCACCACTTCTTCAATTTCGTTGGGATAGACGTTAAAACCAGACACCAGAATCATGTCTTTTTTACGGTCCACAATATAGAAGAAACCCTGCTCGTCCATGCGGGCGATATCGCCTGTGTAAAGCCAGCCGTCTTTGAGGACTTTGTCAGTTTCATCCGGTCTGTTCAGGTAACCGCGCATCACTTGCGGGCCCTTCACCAGCATTTCACCGGCTTCACCTGGCTGCACTTCGTTGCCGTTGTCATCAATCAGTTTGATGTCCGTGGAAGGCGCCGGCAAACCGATGCTGCCATTAAAACCGTCCAAATCAAAAGGACTGACCGTCACCAGAGGCGCACATTCGGTCAGACCATAACCTTCCACCAGCCGGGTTTTGGTGACTTTCTGCCAGCGTTCTGCAACCGGCCGCTGTACCGCCATGCCACCGCCCAGTGATAACTTCAGCTTGCTGAAATCAAGCTCAGCAAAATGCGGGCAGTTCAGCAGACCGTTAAACAAAGTGTTGACGCCGGTAATGGCCGTAAACGGATATTTAGCCAGTTCTTTGACAAAATTGGGCATGTCACGCGGATTGGTGATCAGCAGATTGGTGCCGCCATATTTGAGGAAGGTCAGGCAATTCGCGGTCAAAGCAAAGATGTGATAGAGCGGTAACGCGGTGACGATAAACTCTTTACCTGGATTGAGGATAGGTCCGATACAGCCGGCCACCTGCTCCAGATTCGCTACCATATTGCGGTGTGTCAGCATCGCGCCTTTGGACACGCCGGTCGTACCACCGGTGTATTGCAGGAACGCCAGATCTTCACCACCGACCTGAGGTTTCTGATACTGCAGTTGCCGCCCTTGCTGCATCACTTGTTTAAAAGAAATGGTGCCGGACAGCTGATAAGCCGGCACCAGTTTTTTCACGTTCTTCACGACAAAATTGACGATGCTGCCTTTGAGCAGGCCCAGCATGTCACCCATTCGGGTCAGGATCACGTGATCAAGTTTCACATGGGCGCGGATGTCGCTGAGCGTATGGGCAAAGTTCTCAACAATCACAATGGCTTTGGCGCCAGAATCAGTCAGTTGGTGCTGCAGCTCGCGCGGTGTATACAGCGGGTTGACGTTGACCACAGTGCAGCCAGCCCGCAAGGTGCCGAACAGCGCCACCGGATACTGCAATAAATTTGGCATCATGATAGCGACCGCGTCGCCTTTTTTCAGCCCCAGTTTCTGCAGATATGCAGCAAAGGCACGGCTTTCAATGTCCAGCTCGCGATAAGTCAGCGATTTGCCCATGTTGATAAAAGCAACATTGTCGGCATAGCTCTGGACGGACTGTTCCAGAATATCGACTAACGAACTGTAATGATCGGCATTGATTTCTGCCGGTACGCCGGGCGGGTAACGCTTTAACCAGACTTGCTCCACCGTCGTCTCCTCGTCATTTTTTCTATTTGTTTTTATAGGTATATTCACCAGCATATGCAAATGTTCAGCAAGATATTCACGAACGCCGGCCGCTACTGAGCTTTTACTCTAATCCCGCATCATCCCACAAAAAATCAGGGGAGACAATCCGCCTTTCCGGCGCTTTTTGTCGACAATTATGCCTGCGGATTTACCTCAGCCGGCCAGACATCTGACACCAGTCCAGCCCGGATAGCGCCGGCACAAAGCGCCGCTTCCGTCATATGCAAATGATGGCCACCGGGCAGGTATTTCAGCTCAAGCTGCGGATAATCCTGCTGGAACTGCTGTTTAGCCTGCCCGATTTCAGCCGGGCTTTGCTGCGCCATCAGCGCCAGCACCGGACATTGCAGGGCGCGGATTAATTGTCGTGCCTGAGCTTCAGACAAGCGAAATGCCGACACTTCACGCAGTTTGACGTCGGCCGCCCACTGAAAACCGCTGGTCGTTGCCACCAGGCCCCGCTCGCTCAGCAGTTGCGCGGTGGAAAGATCAAAATCGCTGTGTCGCGCGCGCTGCTGTGCTGCAGCCAGCACGCTGTCATAACATGGCTTCTGTTTTTTGCTGCTTTGCTCGCGTGACAAAATGGCTTTTCGAAGCAAAGTGGCCACTTCAGCCTCCGGGCTGGTGATAAAACCCAGGCTGTCAATTAACACCAGTTGCCGCACCAGCTCCGGAAAAGACGCCGCCAGCGCAGTCGCTATCATGCCTCCCTTCGAGTGCCCAATCAGCACCAGCTGCTGCCAGCCTTGCTGGCGACAGAGCTGCGCGAGGTCGCTGACATAATCAAACAGATAATAGTGCGCATTGGGGCTGCGATGACTGCTGTGACCATGGCCGGCCAAATCGATAGCGAGCATCGGCAGGTGTGGTAGCTGCGCTGCCAGCGGCACAAAACTATTGGCGTTATCGAGCCAGCCATGCAGGCAAAGCACTGGCCTGTGACTGAGCGGGCCGTGCCAGCATCCTGCCAGTTGCTGGCCGGATGCTAACTGAAAAGTCTGCGGCGCTGCCGTCATCAGGGCTTAGGCAGTGGCTTGATAAAACGCAGTGTCATCCGGTCACTCTCGCCAATGGCGAGATAACGCGCCTTATCCCGCTCTCCCATCGCCAGCGTCGGTGGCAATGCATAGACGCCTTTGGGGTAATCTTTGGTGTCTTTGGGGTTGGCATTAATCTCGGAGCGTTCCACCAACTCAAAACCGGCCTGCTTCGCGACGGAAATTACATAATATTCGTCCAGATAGCCTTCACCGGCCCGGCTGGCGATTTCAGACAAACGACTTGATCTGTGTTCAACCAGCCCCAGCGTGCCACCGGGTTTGAGCACATCAAAAAAAGCGCGGTACACATCGAGCAGATAACCGGCTTCATTCCAGATATGCGAGTTACGGAAACTCAGCACACGGTCATATTGATTGGCAGAGCCCAGTTGCATCAAGGCAGGCGGGTCGAATTCCACTGTTTTCACCGGACCAAAATGTTCCGGATGTTGGCGGATGTCGGCGTTCAGCCGCGCGGATAACTTAGACCAGAAGATCTTTTTGTCATCTTCCAGGGTGCCGTCATTGTGGCGGAAGTTGGCAATAGTCAGCTGGCCTTTGTCTTTGAGGTAAGGCGCCAGAATTTCGGTATACCAGCCCCGTGCCGGCCAAATTTCGAGAACCTGATGCTCCGGTTTAATGCCAAAAAAACCAAGGGTCTGCGCCGGGTGACGGTACGGGTCGCGCGCCTTATTCTCTGCGCTGCGATAAGGCGAATCCAACCAGGGCTGCAAGCCGGGCGGTGTCGGGGGTTCTGTGGCTGCAACTTTGCAGCAAAAAGCCAATAAAAGAGTGTTAACGCTGTTGCGTGCCTTGGTTGTCAGTCTGAACATTTGCCGGGCCTTGTGTCGGTGTTTGACCTGTTGGAATAGTTGTTCTGATCCGGATGCCGGAGCCATAGCCCCAATACGGATAAGGTCCGCGCCAATAAGGCCAGGAATCCACCTCAACGCGGGTGGTTTCGGCCTGTTTTGGCCATAAATACACGGTGGCTGAGTCAATCACCGGATACACATACTGATACTGATCAACTTTGCCGGATTCCATCGGAGCCAGCTGTCCCAGCACTGTGACTTGCTTGCCCGCCTGATAGACCACAGGGTCAAGGAATCCTGTCGCGTAGGCGACAAAACGGCCCTCCGTTGGTTTTTCAACCAGTGGACGACCTTGTGAAGTACTGGGGAAATAGACAATTTCCAGTCGGGTGTTGTTGCTGTTGTTCTGCACTTTGGCTATCACACCGCTCCAACGCGCCAGACCTTGCGAAATATTTGCTTTGACTGCAGCCGGATAACTGACCAACACCGATTCATCTTTGACCTGCACCTGTTGCGGATAACTGGCGCATCCACTGAGCGTTAACAACGACAAAGACAGCAGGGACAACCACTTCATAACTTTCATTTACCTCTGCGATGGAGAACACAGGACCATATCTACGCGGGTGCTGGCATCTGCGCCGGACAATCGTTTTGCCCATTCGTACCACAACTTTGCCGCGACGGATGCAGCGCGTACAGAAACCACAGCGTTCAGACCTCCGGCAACACCGGGAAGTTTCAATTTTTATGAATTAAGTTTTACCCACAATAAGACAGTAAGCCCAGCTGTGCAAGCAAGCCTAAAAACTTCTTTTTTGTCATTCGCTTGCTACTTATTCGTCATCCGTTTGTCATCTGCCGCAGCCAGACTGCCAATAAACTTAGTTATTGTGACCGCAGCGCCCGGCGCTCTACAATGCGTCCAATTGTCCTGCCAAAGAAGTGAATTTCGATGAAAAAGACCTCGCTCGCCACCCTCAGCGCTCTGATGCTCGCCTCATTTGGCAGCCAGGCGGCACCAAAAAACATCATTTATATGATTGGGGACGGTATGGGACCGGCTTATCTGGCGGCCTATCGCTATTACATGGACGACCCGGCCACCAAAGTGGTCGAGAAAACCGTGTTTGACGAGCTGTGGGTGGGTGTCGCCACTACGTATCCGGATGACGATACCGTGGTCACTGACAGTGCGGCCGGCGCCACGGCGCTGTCGACCCGCATCAAAAGCTACAACGGTGCTATTTCGGTTGACCACCAGCATGACAAATTGACCACCATGCTGGAAATTGCCAAGCATCAGGGTAAAGCGACAGGGGTGGTCGCCACCGCCCAAATCAACCACGCCACACCGGCGGCTTTTATCGCCCACAACAAAACCCGCCGAGCTTATAACGAAATTGCCAACGACTATTTTGACAACAAAGTGGATGGCAAATTTGTCGCGGATTTGATGTTTGGCGGCGGTATCAGCTATTTCGAACGGCCGGATCGCAACCTGGCAGGCGAATTTAAAAAGGCCGGTTATCAGTACGCCAACAGCTGGCAGGATTTTGGCAAAATCAATCAGTTACCAGCGCTGGCTTTGTTAGCGCCGGTTGGTTTCCCAAGCACGCTGGACAACCCGGTCCAGGCCCCTCTGGTGCAAATGACCGAAAAAGCGCTGGGGCTGTTGGGCAAAGCCGAGAAAGGCTTTGTCGTGATGATTGAAGGCAGCCAGATTGACTGGTGCGGCCATGCCAATGACATCGCCTGTGCGATGGCAGAAATGCACGATTTCGGCAATGCCATCAAAGTAGCCAAAGCTTATGTGGATGCTCATCCGGACACCTTGCTGGTGATCACTGCCGATCACGAAACCGGCGGCCTGTCGCTCGGCGCTGACGGCGTGTATGCCTGGAATCGCGATGTGATTAAAGCCGTGAAGCAATCCGCGCCGGCATTGGCGAAAACACTGCTCAACGCCCCTGCTGCAGAGCTGAAAAAAGTCTGGCAGCAACAAACCAGCCTGACTCTGACCGGGCAGGAATGGCAACAACTGAGTGGCGAAGTCGCCAAGCTCTCTTCGGTATTCAAAGCCAAAGACTGGAGCAAAGAAGCCGACGTGCTCGAAGCGCAGGCCGATTTCGTCAAACCGCTGGCCAAACAAATCAAGCATCTGGTGGATAGTTATTCGAAAACAGGCTGGACCAGCGGCGCGCACACTGCGATAGACGTGCCGGTGCTGGCTTATGGCAAAGATGCCCAGGCTTTTGCCGGTTTTCAGGACAATACTGACATCGCGCGCAAACTGATTGAGCTGATTGAACAGCCAAAATAATGGGCTGATACACAAGCCATCAGAAGACAAGCAACCGGCGGTAACCCTTCACCGCCGGTTGAGTTATTTCCCGGCGACGTTATTTCCGGGCGACATCTGCGGTTCCCGCCAGCAACTGACGCCGCAGTTTGGGTGCCGAGCTGCGCACAGACAACCAGATATCCAGAAACTGGCCGGCAAACTGCACATCCTCTATCCCCCCTAACGGCTGGTCATTGAGGAAAAACGCCGTCGTGCCGTCCTCGCGCAGCAGACAAGCCAGCCGATCGCCTTTTTTCACATCCTGCCAGATACTTTTCAGCGCCTGCGCCCAGGCCTGCTGCGAAGCGGAGACAGTGCCATGCAGATGCTGCCACTGATCCAGCGTCGCTTCGATGAAATCATCCCGCTTGATGTCGCGCTGATATGTCAGCTCCAGCAGCAAAGGACGACTCTGCTGATAACTGACAAAACGGCCATCCTCGCTCGCCAGGCGCGCCTGATACAAATCCCAGAACAAATAACGGTACTGGCCAGTGCCAACGGTTTTCAGCGCCGGCAACGGCGTGGCAGCAAGCGGCGTTTGTGTGTCAGGGCTCGCAGCAATTACGTGCAGGCTTACAACCAGCGAGGCGGCGGCCAGCAGACAACTACATTGGCGGCGTATGTGAGCCGGCATTTTCCCAAAAGCGGTGTTCAGCATCGGATTGATCTCCTTGTTTAGCATGTGCATTCAGCCGGACGCCGTTTTTGACCGTGCTGACATCTGCACCGTGGCCGATTGGGTCAGCCCCAACAACAAAGCCCATCCCAGCGTATGCACAGCGATCAACGCTGGTTCTGCAGCCAGAACCAGGCCGTCGCTGATGCGGGCGCCGCCCCAATAAGCCAGCGGCCCCAATACGGCGCCTGCCAGCGCTGCCTGCCAGGGCCGGGTCAGCCAGCGGTTGAACAGCTGCAGCCAGAACAGCGAAAACCATAACCAGAGCAGCACCAACCAGGGCGGCAGGTCCAGCATTGGCAAAGGGGATGTGGCAAATGAACCTGCAGATAAAAATGTGAAGAGCCCGGCTATTGTCAGACCTGCATCAAACAGACTGCCGCTGACCGCCAACATCAGCGTCAGCAGCAACTTGTCCGCGCTTAGCGCAAACATCAGCACCATGGCAATGCCAAGCAGCGGCCAAAGGCTCCACTGCGGTAACAACACCAGCAACAACCAGCCGGTTTTAAACAGCAACAACTGTTGCCACACCGGCCTTTGCCACAGCTGCACCGCACTCAGGCCAGCCACACTGAAATTTATGGTCGGGCGGTTTATCACTGGGTGGTTTATGGCCGGGCGCTTCATAGCTGATGGTCCGCGGCCACTGTGGCACCCGGCTGCTGGCCGGCCATTTTCAGCGCCACCCGCTGGCGTATACGATATGGCAGCACATTCAATAACCGCAGACTCCAGACCAGCCGGCGCGGAAACTGACAGCGCAACGACCCTTTGGCCAAGGCTCCGGCAATGCGGCCGGCTGCATCATCTGCGCTTAATAAAAACGGCATGGCAAAATCGTTCTTGCGGGTTAACGGTGTGTCGACAAAACCGGGTTCAATCAGGCAGACCGCGATACCGTCCACCGCCAAATCCAGCCGCAGACTGTCGGCCAGGTAACTGAGCGCGGCTTTGCTGGCGCCATAAGCCTCAGCCCGGCTGAACGGAAAATGCCAGGCGAGGCTACTGACCAATGCCAGCTGTGGCGGTCGCTGCAACGACATGTGACCGGCAAAGCGCAGCAATGGCAGCAGTGCCTGAATACAGCGAACCTGCGCCAGCACATTGAGCGCAAAAGTGCGTTCAAAAGCCGCCAAATCGAGCGCCCCGGCGTCGACATACTCGCAACTGCCGGCATTGAGCACCGCCAAATCAAGCTGGCCGGTGCGCTCGCTGATCTGCGCTATCGCGGCCTGCAGCTGAGCGGGCTCGGTCAGGTCGGCGACCAGCGGGTGCAGCTTTGCGCCACCGGCGTCGCTGACCAGTTGCTGCAAGGCCGGCGCACTGCGGGCAAGTGCAAACACTTGCCAGCCGGCACGGGCATACCAAAGTGCCAGCGCCCGGCCAAGGCCAGAACTGGCGCCCGTGATCAGCACAGATGAAATAGCCATAAAAATTCTCATTGCGACAATGTATGGCAAGAGATACGGCGCTAAACCGCCACTGGATTGCCGGCTGAGGCACGATTTTGGTCCTCACGCAGCCGGTACGCGCTCAGAACAAGGCCGGAATAAAGCGAGTATGCGGCCCGTTCAGCCGGCGCTTTGCTGCCGTCACGCAGGAATTTTTATCAGCATCGCGCAGAAGCTTTTCTGCAAGTTGCGCAGGAGCTTCGCTGAAAGTTCAGCAACCGCATGATGGCTGGAGCAGTGAACATTGAAGACGCAGGCGAGGATGGACTGGCAATAAAATTGTGCCAATCAGGCGTATAAATCGACCGAAAACAAATTTTGCAGTTGTTCGCGTTTATCCTGACCGGACAACGACTGGTATGCGGAGATGGCCTTGCGCTGACGCTGACCGGGCTCATCGTACTCGGCTTTTTGCAGGGTTTCGCTGTCCAGCATCGCGAGCACAGCGGCCGAACTGCGCACCCCCTGCCCTTGCGGCTCCGCATTTTTCCGCGGCGCCTGTTGCTGATCGGCCCCATCCCGGACGCCACGCGCAGCAATGCCCTGCAGCAGTGGGTTCACTGCAGCGCTGCGGTTGAGGTCCTGACTGAAGGTCACCGACATGCAAAGTTTCCGGTTAAAAACGGCGGTTTATTGCCTGCATTATAGCCAGAAATAATCACTTGCCAAGCCTTAGCCAAAATGAGCTGCAAGCCTTGCGTGATAAGGCTTACAGCCCAACAAAAAGCGGCAAAAAGTTGCCGCTTTTGCACGTTTTAAGGGCAGCTGATCCCAAACTCAGCGCCCAGGCAATTTTTGCCAGGTCACCTCGTCACGCACATAAACAGGTTCGGCCTGTTCGGCACTGACAAATGCGCCCTGCTGCCAGGCCGGTATGGCCAGCGTCAGCATGTCGGCCGCGGATGGCAGCAGCACCTGGTCGCTGACGGTAAAATGATGTTGCCGGCCCTGCTGCGCCGCCCAGCCAATAAACGCATCGGTATAAGTCGCGATACCAGTCCCCACCGCCCAGATATCGCCAGCAAGCGCCAGTGGCGGTAAATCCGCCGGTTTACGGGCCAGCTCTTCGCCGATGGGTTGCATCAGGCCCTTGTCATCGCGCTGATACTGCGCCAGATAAACTTCTGCCATCCGCGCATCAATCGCCGCGACCACCTGCCTGGCATCGTGCAGGCGCGCCGCCGCCTGCGCCATCGCCTGCAAGGTCGACACACCAAACACCGGCAGCTCGGCGCCAAACGCCAGCCCCTGCACCACACCGACACCAATGCGCACACCGGTGAAACTCCCAGGGCCGCGGCCAAAAACCAGACCGTCCAGCGCCCCCAATCCGATGCCGGCATCGCTCAGCAGTTGCTGCACCATCGGCAGAATGCGTTTGCTGTGCTGCTGCGGGCAGACTTCATCCAGTTGCAGCCACTCATCGCCAAGGCGCAGCGCCACTGAACAGGCTTCTGTGGAGGTATCCAGTGCCAGTAATTTCACGTCTCACTCCTGCCATTTGCGGCATTTTTCTGTTGTAAAAATTCCAAAGCCACCGCCAGGCTGCGGCTACGGCGCATCGGCGGTAAAGATTTTAAAAAGACTTCGCCATAAGGCCGGCTGACCAGCCGGTTGTCAGCAATCACCAGCACGCCCCGGTCGGACACATCGCGGATCAGACGGCCAACGCCTTGTTTGAGCGTGATCACCGCCTGCGGCAGCTGCACGGCGGCAAAAGGGTCCAACCCCGCCCGGCGCGCATCTTCGCTGCGGGCCTGCAGCAAAGGCTCATCGGGCGAGGCAAACGGCAGTTTGTCGATGATCACGAGGCTGAGCGCATCACCGCGCACATCCACCCCTTCCCAGAAGGAGCCGGTGCCCAGCAGCACCGCATTGTTCAGCTGAACAAACTGCTCAAGCAAAATGCGTTTACTGGTGCTGCCCTGCACCAGGATCGGCAGACGAATATAGTTGGGCAGCTCCTGCGCCATCCACTGCAACATCCTGTGGCTGGTAAACAGGAAAAAGCAGCGGCCCTGATTGGCTTCAATCAGGGGGACCGCCAGCTGCAACAGCGCCTGTCCTATCTGACGGTCGGTCGGCTCCGGCAAATAACGCGGCAACAGCAACAATGCCTGCTGCGGATAATCAAAAGGACTGTCCAGCTGCAAGGTTTTCGCACTGCCGAGCCCCATCTGACTGGTGAAGTGACCAAAAGCGCCATCGACCGACAACGTGGCCGAGGTGAAAATCCAGCTGCGGCTTTGCGCCTGCACCAGCTCGCTGAACTTGTCCGCGATCGACAGCGGCGTGTAATGCAGGCTGATATGACGTTTACTGGTTTCAAACCAGAAACTGATGCCCTGCTGCTGTACATCAAGCAACTTTTCCAGCCGGCCACGCAGCTGCGCGAGGCGCTCATAGCAGCTGTCCACCAGTTCAGAGCGGCCGAGGCTGCCCTTCAGCACCTGATACAACATCTGCATCACATCGCTGATGCGCGACAACGCCACTTGCTGATCCGGCCGCTGGTACAACTCGCGCCAGTTGCCTTTTTGTGGTTCTTCCGGCAACAGCAGGCGCCAGTCTTTACTGAGACTGGCCAGCTTGTCGGCGGTTTTTGCCAGCTGCGGATGGTCACGCAGCTCGGTTTTACAGGCCATTTCGATGTCACGGCAAAGCTCCTGCAACACCGAACTGGAAAAAGTTTCGCCAAAATAATCACTGGCGATATCCGGAATTTGATGCGCTTCGTCAAAGATCACCACATCCATGGTCGGCAGCAACTCGCCAAAACCAGTGTCTTTCAGTGCCATGTCGGCAAAAAACAGATGGTGATTGACCACCACCAAATCAGCATCCATCGCTTTGCGACGCGCTTTGAGCAGGTAACATTCCTGATAATCCGGGCATTCTTTGCCAAGACAATTGTCCGTCGTGCTGGTGACATAAGGCAATGCGCGCGAATCTTCGGCGATGTAGGTCAGTTCGCCGATATCGCCGCTGTGGGTTTCGGTCGACCATTTTTTGATCAGGCTTAAATCCTGAATTAACGCATCATCTTTGACCGGCATGTGCTGGTAATGCTGGGTCAGCCGGAACAGACACAGATAATTGCTGCGACCTTTGAGCAGCGCCGTCGCGACCGGCTGTGCCAACGCATCCTGCACCCGCGGCAAATCACGTAAATACAGCTGTTCCTGCAGGTTTTTCGTACCGGTCGACAGAATGACTTTTTTGCCGCTTAAAAGCGCCGGCACCAGATAAGCATAAGTTTTGCCGGTGCCGGTGCCGGCTTCCACCACCAGCGCCTCACCCTGACTGATACAGCCGGCGACGGCCTGTGCCATCTGCTGCTGGGCGTCACGGCTTTTGAAACCGGCAATCGCCCGCTCCAGCGCGCCGCCGCTGGCAAAAGCGGCTTTCACCGCAGCCAGGCTCACAGCCGGGCTCCGTTTGGCGTACAAAAATGATCACAACAGCGATAAAACGGCACAGGCGGGTCCGGCAGACAGAAAGCGGCATTATGCCAAAGTGGCTCCGGCGCGGCAAAACATATGAAAGCGAGGCCAATGAGCGCAGCCCCGATGCAAGCGAGGCATGGCGCAGGTTTCAGATATAAATATCCAGATGACCGTCCGCGTCAGCATGTTGTTCCGTTTCCGGTGTTTCCGGGTGGCTGGTGGGCAGATAGTGATGCGTGGGCTCTTCGGCAGCTGGCTGTCCGCTGTCCTGCTCTTGCTGCGGTTGCTCACTGCCTTGCTGTTGTGGTTTGTGCTGCTGCCAGCCCACCCGCTGCTGTGAGTCCTGGTCATGCGGGGTAAACCGGGCATATTTGCTGACCGGTTCAATCAGCCGCTTGGTTGGCTCGGCCGGCGGCGCATTGCGCGGTAAATATGGAAACAGAATATCCATCTGTCCTCCTTGCTGAATCTTGCTGAACCTTGCTGAACCTTGCTGAAC
>CBINNO010000002.1:0-78378 GCA_966252055.1 uncultured Rheinheimera sp.
CTCGGCTGCCCGCTTCGCTCAGGCCGCTTGTGTAGCCATGGCCGCTGGGCGGCAGGCTGGTTGTGGTGTTGCTTGCTGCTGCATGGCCCGCCGATGCGGCCTGCTGTGCTGCTGCGGAGTTTTGGGCTGGCGCTGATGGCTGAGTGGATTGCTGCCACTGCTGCAGAAACAAGGCGCGTTGCGCATTTTTATGTTCGGCGCAGTCGACAAAATCCTGTTCACTGATCTGCCGGGCCCGGCACTTGGCCGGTGGCTGATAAAACTCGGTCCAGGCTTCGGCCTGCTCGCCCTGAAACACCTGATTATGGGCCCGCATCAGCGGCAGCGGGTTGCGGCGTGAGGTGGCGGCAGGCTCCAGGCGTTCAGTCGCCGAAAATCGGCGGTTGTCGCGCCCGGCTGAGGGTTCTGCCCGGTCACAATGCCGGGCCAGCAGTTCAAACAGCTGCCGCTCACGGGCAGTCAGTTCGGCTGAACTGCGCTGACGCTGCATCGCCAGCACCTGTTCCCGCTGTTGTTGCAAATGCTGGCAGCGGGATGCCGGCCAGGCGGGCTCTGCAATTGCCGGTGCGCCTGACAGCAGCAAAGCGCTGGCGAGCAGAATGCCGGGGCGGAGTCGCCGGCATCGCTGTTGTAACTGTTGCTGTAAAAGAGAGCTAAGTGCCATCACAGCGGGGTGCTGCACAGCCCAGGCGCTGTCGTCGGTTGGTAACAACGCCTGCGACCGGCGTGTTTGCCAGGCGCTGTTCGCGCGGCTGAATGGCTGCATCCGTGCCTCCGGCAAAACGATGAAACAGATAAAAACAGGGAAATTGGTTAAAGATTTAAGGGATTTTGCGGATAATGTAAATTATTGATTTTTAATCTCGTCGTTTTTAATACAAGACAGCAACCAAAAACATGCCTGCGTGTGTGCCGGGCTGCTCATCAGACAATCACAGGACAAGTCATGAAAGGACTCTTAATGGTCGGCGCCAACCAGTATGGCGTGTTATCTGCTTTTATCGACGGCATTCGTCACAGTTTGTAGCAGTTGGGTGTGCAGGCCGACCTGCTGGACATCGGCTCTCAGGCGTCGATCAACCAGCATCTTGTCGCCGGCACCGATCCGGATGATTATGATTTTTTCTTTAATTTCAATGCAGTAGGCCTGGATTTGTCGCTCAATGGCAAACCGCTGGCTCAGGTCATACCGCGTAAACCTTTTTTTGTTTTTCTGGTCGACCATCCTCTGCATCAGTTAGGCCGTCTGCTGGGGCATCGGCTTATCTTGCTCTGTGTGGACCAGGAGCATGTCAGTTTTGCCCGGCTTTGTGGCTTTCAGGCACACTTTTTCCCGCACGCAGTGCCTGCTGAGCAAATAGCCCCGGCGCACAGCCTGAAACCGCTGCATGAGCGGCAGCAAGTGCTGTTTCCGGTCAGTTATTTTGACACCGCGCATTGGCGGCAGAAGCTGCAGCCGGTCTGGCATCAGGTGGGCCATCTGCTGGACACTTGTCCTTCTGTCACCCGTTTTTTGCAGCAGCTGGGTGTGCTGCCGCTGGGGGACAGACCGGCCACTGTGGGGCTTGATAACAATATCCAGCGGCTGGCGGTTTGCGCCGACTACTACATCCGCGGCCGCCAGCGTGCAGCCGTGCTGGCGCGCTGCCAGCAACTGGAGTTGCCGCTGACCGTGGTCGGCAATGGCAGCCGGCAGTATGCGCCGGCTTATCCGCTGCACCAGTATCTGGACGCGGTGCCCTTCGCAGAGCTGCTGGTGATGGTGCAAAACGCCCGTTTTGTGCTGCACAACTCGCCCGGCTTTGAACTGGGGTTGCATGAGCGGGTGGTCTATCCGCTGGCGCTTGGCACGCCGGTGCTGTGTGACGCATTGGCGCAGCCGCAGCGCATTTTAGGCGCCGGTTATCAGCGGCTTGGCCTCGAACAGCTGCCGGCGCTGACTGCTGAACAATATCGCGCTTTGCAGCTCGATAATCTCGACATCATCCGCAACCGTCACACCTGGCAGTGGCAACTGCAGACACTGCTGGCGGAGTATCAGCTGTGGCCGCAAGCCGCCGCACCGGCTGACGCGGCGCAGTGCTGAGCTGGTCTGGCTGTGTTGACCTGACCGGTTTACTCTTACCGTGTTGATCTGACAGGGTTGAGCTGACCAGGCTGATCTGACAAAGCGGATTGGGCGCTCTGGCCTTTGCTCTGCCGGACATGGCCAGGCTCGGCAGTCAGCAGGCGACACCTGCTGCCAGGCCGTCGCGCCGGGCTTGCATTTCCTGCCAGATGGCGTATGGTGCGGCTTTGTTGACCGAATCATTTTCTGACGCTGAGGTTGTGTTGTCCCTGTTCATCGCACTGATGCTGTTATCTGTCTTTACTGCCTGCCTTTCTTAAGCCGGTTCCGCCTTGCGGGGCCGGCGTTGTCTGTTTTATCACAAAACTGTATCGCAAAACTGTTTGGCAAAACGGGGTTGTACAACTTTGATCTGGTGCTGCTGTCGCGCGCTTCACAGCGTATCGCCTGGGTCTGATCGCAGCTGAACCTTTGAGTACGTATCAGACCAGCTGCAAGGCAGCAGTGCTATCTGGCAGGTATTTCTATGTTGATTGACAGGTGCTCAGCGCTTTTTGCCTTTGCAGGCGAGGCGGCTGTCGCGGCTGCACGCGCGCTCGCGCTGCGGTCTTTATTACCGTTGCGGGCGTCGCAACTGTTGGCGGTGTTTGGTGTATCGGAACGGCTGAAATTATTGCAGCGGGAAGGCGTCAGTGACGCCGGTGCGCTGCCCGGCCATTGGGTGTTGCTGCGCGATGAACGCAGCCGGCAAAGCCAGTGGCTGCAACTGGTATGGCCGGCCGAAGCGGCACCGGCCAAAGGTCGTATTTCGGTGCTGTCACCGCTTGGGCTGGCATTACTGGGTAAAGAGCCGGCCAGTGCGGTCCGGTTGCAGGTGCTGGGGGTGCGGTTTGAATTCCAGCTGCTGGAAATGCTGGCGGTGCGGCGTAAAAGCCGGGCACGTCGTGAAAAGTAATGCTTTGTTTTGATTTGTTTTTTTGATTCTAAGTGAGCCTGAAGGAGGGCCTTGTATGAGAAGTGAAAGTCAGACTGCGCAACATGCGCGCAGTGAAACCAAACCTGGATTGCCGGAGATCCTGTTGTCAGAAAGCCAGCTGGACCGGCTGGAGCAGCTGCTGCACAGTTTGCCGGCGACAGATCCGGCCCGTGAACTGCTGGGCCCTGAACTGGAGCGGGCCCTGCTGTGCGACGCTGCTGAAATGCCGCCGGATGTGGTGACCATGCATTCGCGGGTGAAGGTCCGGCTTGGCCAGTCGACAGTGAAAGATCTGACGCTGGTTTATCCAGCAGAGTTGTCGGCCCGCGAGCCGGTCAGTGCGCAGCTGGCAGGCGCGGCCGGCCGTGCTGAGCTGGTGTCGGTGCTGGCGCCTATCGGCATGGCCTTGTTGGGGCTGCGGGTCGGCGCGGGTATCAATTGGCCAACGCCGGCCGGCGTGTTGCAACAGATTGAAGTGCTGGAGCTGTTGTACCAGCCAGAGCGGGACGGCCCGGCCGGCGAATGCGTGACGCCGGCCAGCGAAAGCCAGGGGCCTGCCAGCAGTAAGCTGCGGCAGATGCCGCGCTAAACCTGTGATTTAATTCAGAGCGTGCGCAGCAAAGCGGAGCGGGGGTTCTGCTTTGCTGCATGGCTGCTATTCAGGCGCCACAGCATTTTTTATATTTTTTGCCGCTGCCACAAGGGCAGGGGTCATTGCGGCCGGTTTTCACACCAGCCCGATAAGGTTCATCTGACTGGATCAAAGATGCAGGTTGTGGGCTGTCTGGCTGCAGCCAAAACAGGTGCAGTGCGACGGCGCAATCGGCCACCTTGCTGACCAGTTGCTGATAGTCCGTCATGGGCACCTTATCCAGCAGCTCGGTATCACCTTTGACGCCGCTTGCTAACAGCCCGAACAAGCCCAACACACCGCGCAGTTCATCACTGAGCATGCTCCAGGCTTCCAGTTGCAAATGGGCGATTGACAGATAGCCGCGGCACCAGTCACTGACATCCGGCAGTTCGCCACAGCCCGGATAGGTTCGACCGGTCTGGCTTAGCACCACAAAACTGGCCGGGTGTTCCCACAGCAGTCTGGCGTTGTATTGTTGCAGCGCAAAGATGAGGCGCATAAAACGGGGTTTGTCCTGCGGGTTTGTCCACACCGGCTCAAAGTCTTCAGACCAGATCAACGGCAGCCATTCCTGCGCTGAGCACTCGTCAGGTCCTGTACAGACCGAGGTCAGCAGGCCGTCCAGTGCGGACAGACTCAGCACACCGTCGTCCGCGGGATTTTGCAGCAGGTACTCAAGGACAAACAGCATGTCCTCATCAGACCAGCCGGCGGCAATCAGTTTATCGGTGTTTTGCAACCTGGCCAGTTGTTGCTTTGCCAATGTGTGATGTGGCGGCAGCTCTGTGGTCATTGGTTTTTTGCTCCATGGTTCGACGTGGTGTTCGCCGTGTCGTTGTGTCCAGGCCGTATGCACCAACTGGTGAAAAGCAGCGGTTTTTTGTTGTCGCCTTGCTTTGGCATTGGCTTCAGCCTGTGCCAGCTGGCTGGCCGAAAGACCCAGTAAGCGCGCGCCGTATTGCTGCAGGAACGCCATGGCAGGCCGGAAATAGCCTTCATGACTGGGTTTGCCCGCGCGGCTGGCGGGCGTGCTGAGCAGGCCATCGTTCAGTTCCATCGTCAGCGCAAACAACAGTGCTGGCTCCAGCACGGCCGGATCTTCATCTTGCACGATCTGACTGAGCTGGTTGATATGTGCCTGCACACTGCGATCGCCGCGTTTGATAAAAAGCGCGGCAGGACAAAGTTGCTGCAGTTTGTCGGTCAGCTCACTGACATTCTGTGCCGGTGCTATGCCGTCACGTTCGGCCAGTGCATGCAATTGCGCGGCGAGCAAAGTACGGAACTGACGCTCAAACATAGCGGCATTCCCTTTGCGCAACCCGCTGAATAACAAACAAAAACGTGAGTCATGCTCCACGGCGATCAGCACTTTTTTGTTGGCCAGACTGATTTGATGCAGTTGCCAGCGCGCTGTCTAGCATGCTGTTTGGCCTGTTTTTGCCCTGAGCCATTCCGCCTCGGTCGCCGGATCAGGCGCCGGCATGACCGGCGAAATTTTCTCACCTTGCACCACCTGAGTCAGGAAAGTTTGTGCAGCAGCAGTACAGTTGAAAATCAGCATGGAGTTCCCTTGAAATGACAAATTGGCCGGCCCGACCAAGTGTCAACACGCCAGCACAAACAGTCAGCATAAACTGTCAGCACAGTGAGCTGGCAAAATGAGCCAGGCAAAGTGAGCGGGCTGGTTAAACCGCGCTGATCATATCAGTTGGCGCTTTCTCATCACAAAATATCTGTTTGCCGGTGTACGGATGCTGTTTGCTCAACCTTTGAGCGCTTTGTCATTTTTCTGCCATCCATCGCCGGCACTATAGCCGCCGCACGCCGAGGTGTTTGCCGAAGTGTTGTGCTCTTCTCTGGATGTCCTTATTGAGGTGCGCGTTGGTCACTGAGGTGATTCACGTTGTTCCTGTTGCTTTGACGGAGGCCTTGGCCTCCTTTTTTTGCCCAAAAATCAGGGTGTTGCCTTGTGGATTGCTGTCAGTGTGCGCCGATAATTGCGTAGCTGAGTCTGTTTGCAGGGACGGCGTGTTGTCACTTTGCTGTCATCGCCGCTGGTTAGCATGAAAACTTCACTATGAGGTTATTATGCAGCAGCTAAACAGACGTGATTTTCTGAAAATTTCGGCGATTCTGGCAGGATCTGCCTGGTTAACGACAGTGACAGGCTGTGAGGCCGGCGCGTTGGAAGCGCCAGCGAATCCGGTCGATTTTCGTTTTGAGCATGGAGTTGCCAGTGGCGACCCGACCACTGACTCGGTGATTTTATGGACCCGGCTCAGCCCGGCCATCAGCAGCGGCAGTGCGCCCCGCATCCGCTTGTTGCTGGAAGTGTCCGAGCAGGCTGATTTCAGTGGCGTTGTGCAAAAAGCACGGCTGGAGGCTGGCCCTGACAGTGATTATTGCGTCAAAGCCGATTTTAAAGGGCTGCAAAGTGGCCGCACTTATTACTACCGTTTCAGCGATCAGCGTCAGCAGTCGCCGGTCGGCCGCACCCGCACTTTACCGGTTGGCGCGCTCGCACAGGCCCGTTTTGCGGTGGTCAGCTGCAGCAATTATCCGGCCGGCTATTTTCATGTGTACGACGCCATCGCCAGACTTGAGCTGGACGCCGTGATCCATCTTGGCGACTACATTTACGAGTATCCGCACGACGGTTATGCCACCGAAGACGCGAAGCGCCTCGGCCGCGAGCTGGCGCCCGACAATCAGGGCGAAACCGTCAGTCTCAGCGATTATCGCAAAAGATACGCCCGTTATCGTGCTGACCCGGCCTTGCAGGCGGTGCATGCGCAGCAAGTATTCTGGCTGGTGTGGGATGATCACGAAATCAGCAACGACGCCTGGCTGGACGGCGCCGAGAACCATCAGACCAACGAAGGCAGCTTTGCCGAGCGCAAACTGGCGGCGCTGCAGGCTTATTTTGAATGGATGCCGATCCGGCCGCGGGTGCAGGATGGCGAACCGCTGTACCGCGCTGTGCAATATGGCGAGCTGGCCCGGCTGATTTTGCTCGACAGCCGCATTATTGGCCGCGACGAGCCGCTCGATCTGGCCAAAGCTCGCACCGACGCGGAGCGGGAAGCACTGCTGACGACCTTGTCATCGCCCAGGCGCCAGCTGCTTGGCCAGCCACAACAAGACTGGCTGGCCGGCCAGTTTCAGCAAGCGGCAGCGGCTGGTCAGTGGGCTGTGCTGGCGCAGCAGGTGCTGATGGCGCGGATGACGTTGCCGCAGGAAGTATTGCAAAAACTGGCCGAGCCTGCGCTGGCGGCCGCTGCGCAAACTTCGGCTGGAGCGGAAAAGCCGGCTGCTACGCAGGACCCAGCCACCGGTCAAGCGGATTTGCAGCAGTGGCGCACGGAGCTTTTGCAGCAGTTGCAGCAACTGGCCGACTGGCAGGCGCAGCAGGCCAGCGGCAGCGCTGAGCTTAGCAACGAGCAGTTACAGCGTCTGCAGCAAGCGCGCATGCCTTATAACCTTGATGCCTGGGACGGTTATCCGGCGGCGCGTGAAGCTTTGTATCAGGCGGCTGCGGTGTTGCAAAAACCTTTGCTGGTGCTGGCCGGCGACACGCACAATGCCTGGAGTGCCAGCCTGAAAGATGCCAGTGGCCGCAGCGTCGGTGTGGAGTTTGCGACCGCGTCGGTCAGTTCGCCTGGCATCGAATCTTATCTGCAGATGGATGACGGGCAAATCACGCAACTGGAAGCGTTGTTGCCCCGGCTGATTGACGAGCTGGAGCAATGTGAGCTGCGCCGGCGTGGTTATCTGCTGCTGAGTCTGACGGCCAGCAGCGCCGAGGCCAACTGGTACTTTGTCGACAGTATCAAACAGCCGCAGTATCAGCAGGCGCTGGGGCTGCGCCGGCAAGTGGCGGCGCGCTGAAGCGCGAAACGGCGGCTGGCTGGCTCGCAGGTGCAGAGCTCAGGTTCGGCGTTTGGGTTCAGCGCGCAAGTTCAGGCGGGCGGGTTCAGGCCGGCGCGAAGCCAGCCAGCACCAGTTTGCCAATCACAGTGCCACTTTCCAGCAGCCGGTGCGCTTCGCGTAAGTTGGCGGCGTTGATAAGCCCCAGGTGACGGCCTTCGGTGCTTTGCAGCGCGCCGCTGTCGACTAAGGCGGCCACTTCACGCAGCAGCGCCTGCTGGCTGGCCTGATCCGGCGTCTGAAACAACGAGCGGGTAAACATCAGTTCCCAATGCAGACTGAGGCTTTTCAGTTTCAGCGGCCGGATATCCAGCGGCTCGGCCGGGTCGTCAATCAGCGCCAGCTTGCCTTGCGGCGCTAAGGCTTCAATAAACTGGCTGTAATAGGCGCCGGTGTCGACCAGGCTGGCGACATGGCTGACCGCCGGCACGCCAATGCGCGCTAGCTCTTCGGCGAGCGGCAGCTTGTGATTGATCACATGGTGGGCGCCCAGCTTGCGTACCCAGTCGGCTGATTCGGGTCTGGATGCGGTCGCGATGATCAGCGCATCCGTTTTTAAGCGGGCCAGCTGCAGCAAGACGGAACCGACGCCGCCGGCAGCGCCACTGACCAGCAACACTTTTTGCTGAAATTGTGGTGCGGGTAAATCCAGCTGCAGCCGGTCGAACAGCAGCTCCCAGGCAGTGATGGCGGTCAGCGGCAAGGCGGCAGCCTTTGCAAAGCTTAAGCTGTGCGGCTTAGGGCCGACCAGCCGCTCGTCCACCAGATGATACTGGCTGTTGGCGCCAGGTCTGTGCAGGGCGCCGGCATAAAATACCGCATCACCGGGCTGATAACTCTGGACCGCGTCGCCGACCGCTACCACCACACCGGCGGCGTCCCAGCCGAGAATTTCCGGCTTCAGCTGGCCTGAGGCATCGGCTTGTGGCGCGCGGCGCTGGCGAATTTTATAGTCGACCGGATTGGCGGCAATGGCCTCGACGCGCACCAGCACGTCATGCGGGCCTGGTGTCGGAACCGGCAGCTGCAGATCAAGCAGGGCGGCCGGTTCGTCCACCGGCAGCGATTGCAGGTAGCCGACGGCAGGCATAGTGGCCGGGATTTCAAAGGTAGTGGCAGACATCAATCAATCCTCGCAAGTTAAAGGGGCAGTCTCGCTGTTTACATGGGCAGCCTCGCGGCACAGGCAGGCAGTGTGCCGCATTGCTTCAATAAGAAAAACCAGCTAATAATGGTTTCTTTATCAAATGAAATTTGAAAATGCTACAAGTTCAGGATCTGACGTTGTTTCAGCAGATAGTGCGCACCGGCAATATCAGTGCGGCAGCCCGTCAGTTTGAGCTGACGCCTGCGGCTGCGTCGGCGGCGCTGAAACGGCTGGAGCAGCATCTGGGCTGCGCCTTGCTGGTGCGTTCGACCCGCAGTCTGAAACTGACGCCGGCCGGTGAGCAGTTTCTCGGGCATTGCCAAAACGCGCTGGCTGCGCTGGCGCAGGCTGAACAGGAACTGCAGCAGCAAAGCAGCGGTGTGGGCGGCGAATTGCGGCTGACCGCCCCCAGCGACCTTGGCCGCAACTGGCTGCTGCCCAAACTCGATAGCCTGCTGGCGCAGTTTCCTCAGCTGAAACTGCGGCTGGAACTGGCAGACAGGGTCGCTGGCCTGAACCGCGAACAGGTCGATGTGGCACTGCGTTACAGTGCGCCAGAGCCCAATCAGGTGGCTTTTCTGCTTGGCGAAGTGCCGCGGATTGTCTGTGCTGCGCCGGCTTATCTGGTTGCGCACGGCACCCCGCTGGAGCCTTTTGCGCTGCAGCAGCACAATTGTTTGTTGTATGTGATTGAAGAGCGCACTTTTGACCGCTGGCGGTTTCAGCGCCCGCAAGGTGAGCTGGCGGTCAATGTGCAGGGCAACCGTATCAGCAACGACGCCGATCTGGTGCGGCGCTGGGCGGTTGCTGGCTTAGGGATAGCGCTGAAATCGGCGCTGGATATGGCCGCTGATTTAAAGGCAGGTCTGGTGGTGCCATTGCTGATGGACTATCCGGTCGCCAGGTTGCAGCTGCATCTGGTCTGTGCCAGTCGTCATCAGGTCAGCCCGGCGGTGCTGCAACTGCGCGATTTGTTGCGAGAGGCAGTCGCCGCAGAGCTTCAAAGCATCGCTCCGCTGCTGGCGGCGGGTCAGGCGGCGCCAGACTGAAGCGGCAAAGTCAGCACAAAGCAGCAGCCTTTTGCACTGGGTTGCCAGTGCAGCTGGCCGCCGAGCCGCTGGGCGGCGTTAAAGGCAATGGACAGGCCAAGGCCCAGCCGGCCCTGACCCAGGCCTGTGGTGTAAAACGGGTCAAAAATGCGTGCGGCGTCGGCGGCCGCAATGCCGCGGCCATTGTCACAAAATTGCAGTTGCAGCCACTCTGCGGGCGGGGCGGTTGGCGGCGCCGGGCACTGTTGCCAGCTCAGTTGCAGTTGCAAAGGCCCGCTGCTTGGGCGGCCATGCTGCAGCGCGTTTTCGGTGAGTACCTGCAAAATAGTGCTGAGCAAGGGCAATTCAACAGACAAGCGGCAGACCGGACCTTCCAGCGCCAGCTGCACATCGCCGGCCTGCATCGCCATCAGCTGATGACGCAGCAGGTTTTGCAGATAAGACGGCAATTCGATGGTCTCGCCGGGGCTTTGCGACTGCGCCGAGATCAGTTTAAAGCGGCTGACCAGGTCGGCCGCCCGCTCTGTGCTTTGCTGCGCCAGCTGCAACAGTTGCTGTTGCTCGCTGATAAAGTGCTGTAAATCTTGCAGATTCAGTTGTTTGTTGTTCAGTTTATCAGCCAGCGCTTTCAGCTGACTGTCGCTGCAACTGACGGCGGTCAGCACGGTACCAAGCGGCGTGTTGAGCTGATGGGCCACGCCGGTAACCAGCGGGGTCAGTGCCGCCAGTTTCTCAGCGTCGATCAGTTGCTGGCGGGTGTCGGCCAGCTCGCGGGCACGTTGCGCCAGAGCGCGGTTTTTGCTGCGGATCTGCATACTGAACAGCAGGCTTAGCAGCGCTATCAGGCTGGTGGCGCCGCCGAGCAGCCACAAACGTTGTTCGCGCGCAGCGGTGGCCGCCTGTTCCAGTTGCCTTTGTTGTTGCAGCGCGCTGATTTGTGCTTCGCGGCTCGCCAGATTGATTTCGCTGGCATTTTGCGCAAGGGTCAGCGCAAACCTGTGTTCTGCCTGACCATTGGCGACTTGCAGCGCCTGCTGCATTGCAATCACCGCCTGCGCCGGTTTTTGCTGGCGCAGCGCCAGGTCAGCCTGGAATTGCCAGCCTTTGAGCAACCACTCGCTGGCCGGGTAGCGGGCGGCCAGCCGTAATTCTTGCTGCAAGGATTCATCTGCTGCGCTCAGATCTCCTTGCCCCGCCAGACTCTCAGCCAGCACCAGCTGCGGTTCAAGCCGGTTGAGCTCATTGTCATTGCGACGCAGATACAGGCTATGGCGTGCCAGCAGGCTGGCTTTGGCGTAGTCCTGCTGGCGGAGCGCCACTTTGGCCAGATTCAGGATTGACCAGGAAGTGGGCAGCTGATGCAGCAGCCGCAAGGCCAGCGCTTGCTGATGGTAACGTTCGGCCTGACTGAGCTGGCCGGCGACGAGCGCCGTATCGCCCAGATTATTCAGCGCCACCGCCTGGACATCAGGGTTGTTGGCGCTCAGGCCATATTGGTAAAAACGCTGAAAATAATGTTCGGCATCTTTAAGTTGCCCGAGTTTTTGCAGCACCAGCGCCAGATTGTTTTCGGTCTGATGCAGATACAACGGGCTTAAAGTGCCGGTCAGCGCCAGCGCGTGCTGATAGTGCTCGAGCGCCTGCTGATAAATGCCGGCATCGTCAAAGATGTTGGCGAGAATATTGTGATAGCTGTACAGGATGTTGGGCTCGGCGGTCTGCCGGCTCATGCTTTTGCATTCAGCCAGCACGGCGATGGCAGCGTCGGTCTGGTTACTGCGGTGCAGGTAAATCGCCTTGTGATAACGCAGGCGGATTTGCTGGGCGACGCTCAGGTCCTGCCGCTCGAGCAGCAAAGCATCAATCCGGGCGATGGCGGCCGGGGAGCTTTGTTTGGCGGCGCTGAATACGCTGGCGCGCAGCTGTTCGAATTCGGTTTCTGGTACTGCACAGACGGCAAAACTGAGCAGTAGCAGCAGTCCGTAGCAGCTTAGTTTCATCAGATGGCAAATCAATAAGACGGGGAGTTTTGCCAGTATAGCGGCCCTGCTGCGGGGCCGCTGCCGCGCTGACAAAACTCCCTGTTGCAGGGACTACGTGGGGCGGATCAGGCCTTCAGACGCCAGTTCAGCGTTTCACCGGCAAAAAACGGCACAATCGGGCTGCCATCCGGCAACGTGATTTCGGCCGGCACTGTCCAGGGTTGTTTTTCCAGCGTGATAGTGCGGGTGTTGCGTGGCAGTTTGTAGAAGTCGGCGCCGTAAAAGCTGGCAAAACCTTCCAGTTTGTCCAGCGCACCCAGCTCTTCAAACACCTGCGCATAGAGTTCAATGGCGCTCCAGGCACTGTAACAGCCGGCACAGCCGCACGCCGTTTCTTTGCGGTGTTTGGCATGTGGTGCCGAATCTGTGCCTAAGAAGAACTTCGGGCTGCCGCTGGCTACTGCCGAGCGCAGCGCTTCCTGGTGCGTGCGGCGTTTCAGCACCGGCAGGCAATAATTGTGTGGCCGGATGCCGCCGACCAGCAAATGGTTGCGGTTGAGCAATAAATGTTGCGGCGTGATAGTGGCTGCAACATTGGCGGATGCTTCCTGCACAAAACTGGCGGCATCGCCGGTGGTGATATGTTCCAGCACGACCCGCAGCGCTGGATGACGCTGTACAATCTGGCTTAAGTAGCGGTCGATAAACACTTTTTCGCGATCGAAAATATCAACTTCATCGTTGGTAACTTCGCCGTGAACCAGAAACAGCATGTCCTGTTCAATCATAGTGTCCAGTACCGGCGCCAGTTTGGTCACATCGGACACACCGCCGTGGGAGTTGGTGGTGGCACCGGCCGGATAGAGCTTGGCAGCCAGCACGCCGGCCTGTTTCGCGGCAATAATGTCAGCTGGCGTGGTCTGGTTGGTCAGATAGATGGTCATCACGGGTTCGAAATCGCTGCCCGCCGGCGCGGCGGCCAGAATTCGCTGCCGATAAGCACTGGCCAGCTCGCCGGTGGTGACAGGTGGCACCAGATTGGGCATCACCACAGCGCGGCGGAAACAACGGGCGGTCGCCGGGACAGTTTCAGCGAGCATATCGCCATCACGGAAATGCAAATGCCAGTCGTCCGGCATGGTCAGGGTAAGTTGCGTCACAAAAGCCTCGCTGAAAATTTAACTGTCGGGAAAGGGCGCTAAGTGTATCATTAACAGGCGCCGGTCCGGCAGGGGGCCGTGGTGGGACCATCCTTTTTTGCCCTGAATTCACCGAGGTGTCGGCTCTTTGACCCAACACAAAACACATAGATCGCATGGCTGGCTGCTCGCTTTGTTATTACTGTTGTTTGGCGGCGTGGCCGAATACCTGGCCCGGCAGGAAGAACAGCGGGCCGACAGTCAGCTGTGGCGACACACCACCGAAAAAGCGGCGCAACTGCGCGCAACCCTCGAGACCGAACTGAACCGGCCTTTGTTGCTGAGCCAGTCGGTGGTGGCACATATCAAAGCCGGGAATGGTGAAGCCGGCGCCAGTGAATTTAAAATCCTGCTGCCAAATCTGGTACGTCAGGGCCGTTTTATCCGCAATATGGGCGTCGCCCCCGGCAACCGGCTGCTGTATCTGTATCCTGAGGCCGGCAACGAAGCGGCGATCGGTTTGTATTATCCGGCATTGCCGGACCAGTGGCCGGACATCGAGCACAGCATCCGGCAGCGCCAGCCGTTCCTGACCGGGCCGCTGGAGCTCACGCAGGGCGGCCGTGGCCTGATTTACCGCATTCCGGTATTCCTGTCGGATGAGCGGTACTGGGGCATGGTCAGCACAGTGCTGCAAATTGATGAGATCTGGCAACAACTGCAGCAGCAGGCGGTTGCGCTGGACAGTGCAGTCGCGTTGCGGCGGCACGACGGGCAGCAAGCCGGCCCCTGGTTGTTTGGTGAACTGGCGACTGAGGCCCATCACGCGGTATTGCTGGAACTGTCGTTGGCCGGCAGCAGCTGGCAACTGGCGGTCTGGCCGGCGGGCGATTTGGTCAGTCAGGCGATGTGGCTGCGCGTGGGCGGTTACACGGTGGCACTGGTTCTTTGCCTGTTGCTGGCGGCCCTGCTGCGGGCAAACCAGCGCTGGATAGCCGCCGGTGATGTGATCCGGCACAGCGAAACTTATTACCGGACTGTGCTCGACAATGTCGGCGACGCCATCATTGTGCTGAACGCCGACGGCCAGATCCGCACTTTTAATAAAGAAGCGGTCCGGCTGTTTGGTTATGAAGCCGCGCAGCTGCGCGGCTTGCCTTATCAAATTCTGTTTACCCAGCCGCCCGAGCTCAGCGTGGCGACAACTGGCGAGCTCCGTCAGCCGACACCGGCGGTAGAATTAAGCGCACTTAAAAATAACGGCGAAGCCGTGTTGTGCGAGTTGCTGCAAAGCCGGGTCGAGTTACAGCAGGAACCGCTGCATTTATTGTTGTTTCGCGACATCAGCGAGCGTAAACGCATTGAACGGCTGAAAAACGAATTTGTCTCGACCGTGAGCCATGAACTGCGTACACCGCTGACCGCCATCAACGGCGCTTTGTCGCTGCTAAGTGGCGGCGCTGTTGGCAGTTTCAGCACCCCGCAGCAACAAATGCTGGATGTGGCCAAGGCGAACGCCGACCAGTTGATGACGCTGGTCAATGACATTCTGGATTTTGAAAAACTGCAGGCCGGCAAGCTGGCGCTGCAAAGTGCGCCGACTGTGTTGTTGCCGTTGTTGCAGCAGGCGTTACAGCGCCATCGTGGTCTGGCAGAAGCCAAACGGCTGCATCTGAAACTGGAAGCCGCGATAGCCCCAGAGCTGACCTTGTGGCTGGATGGCGCCCGTCTGCAGCAAATCCTCGGTAATTTGCTGACCAATGCTATCCGTTTCTCGCCGCCGGCCACTGTAGTGCGGTTAAGTGCAGAACTGGATGGTGATTTATTACGGCTGACGGTGAGCGACCAGGGGCAAGGGGTGCCGGCTACTTTCCTGCCGCGCTTGTTTCAGAAGTTTGCCCAGGCCGATGCATCGGACAGCCGCGCCCAGGGCGGCAGTGGTCTGGGTCTGGCCATTTGCCGGGAGCTGGCCGAACAAATGCAAGGTCGGATTGATTATCAGCCGGCGCCCGGTGGCGGCGCCTGTTTTTATTGTGAATTCCCGCTGGATGCGCTGGCATTGCCGGCGGGCAGGGAGGTCGTTTGAACTGGCAGCAATTTCCGTGGCTGGATCTGTTTGCAGTCCTTTGGTTTATCAGTATCTGGGTCGGTTACACGCTGTTTGCCAAAAGGCGGGCGCGTGAGGTCAGTTGTCTGTCTTATGAGCTGCGCCGCAAACGCACGGCCTGGATGGAGCAAATGCTGGTTCGCGACAACAAAATGGCCGATGTGGCGCTGATCTCCACGCTGGAGCGCAATGTCAGCTTTTTTGCATCCAGTTCGATGCTGATTCTGGCGGGTTTGCTGACTGCGCTGGCGTCAAGCGACAAAATCGGTGCTGTGCTGATGCAGGTGTTGCCCTGGCTGGATCATGTCGACGGCTTGCTGCAGTTTAAAATTCTCTGCCTGGTGCTGATTTATATTTTCACCTTTTTTCAGTTCACCTGGTCGCTGCGCCAGTATGGCTTTGGCGGAGTGCTGATTGGCGCCGCACCAGATGGCCGTGCTTTGCCGGCCGCCGAGCGGACTTTGTATGCCAACAAAGCGGCCAAGGTGATAGATCAGGCGGCGCATTCGTTTAACTACGGCCTGCGGGCGATTTATTTTTCGCTGGCAACTTTGGCCTGGTTTATCAACAGCTGGTTGTTTATCGGCGCGACAGTGGTGGTTTTACTGGTAATGAAACACCGCGAATTTCATTCAAAAGCACTCAAAGCATTGCAGGACGTCTGAACGGCGTCTGCCCGGGCAAATTGATGGCGCGCAGAAGTTAAGTTGGCAGTGAAAGCATTGAAGGGAAAAGAGAGTGGGTTTGGCAATGCGGCGCCGCCCGGTTACCGGGCGGCGGCGCCGTGTTACTGGTGATAGTTTTGCCAGCGACAGCTTTGCAGGTGTTAGTCGTAACGGATCTCAAAGGCTTTGATCACCCGTGATACGCCGTTGACGTGACGTGCCACTTCCACGGCTTTGTCGGCTTCCAGTTCCGACACTATCCCCATCAGAAACACTTCACCGTTTTCGGTGACCACCCGAATAGTCAGCGCACTGACTTCTTTGTCACCAAGCAGCAGCGATTTGACGCGGGTGGTGATCCAGCTGTCGCGGCTGCGGGTGGTAAACGAGGTTGGGTTGGCCACCCGGATCTGGTTTTGCACGTCCTTGACACCCTGCACAGTGCGCACCAGTTGCTCGGCTTGTTCCACCATGCTTTGGTCCGGTGCCTGACCGGTCAGCAGCACGACGCCGTTATAACTGTCGACATTGATATGGGCTTTTTCATCAAGGGTTTTGTTGGCTTCAATCACATTGCCGGCTTTGACAACAATACTGTTGTCGTCGATTTGCGAGCCCAAAGTACGGCGATCTTTGGCCGCACAGCCCGCCAGTGTCAGCGCCAGTAAGGCCACGAGGGTGATATTTTTCAATAAGCTTTGCTTCATGTGGGGCTTCTCCATTGTCTGACCGCTCTGCGGTCTTTATTCCGAATCGTCATCTTGTTGGGGGAACAGGCAGTTGTCGATCAGTTCCACCAGGCTATGCAGCAAAAAGGCATAACATTCATAAACCCGCGCCGGGCGGTGAGCCGGTACCCGCAGCTCCACATCGGTGTTGCCGAGCAGGCCGGACAACTCACCATTGTTGTCGACGGTCAGCGCTATCACCGTCATGTCTTTGGTCAGCGCTGCTTCAACGGCGCGGATCAGGCTGTCCTCGTCACCACTTAAACTCAGCACCAGCAAAATATCGCCTTCCTGCCCAAGCGCCCGCACCTGACGGGCTAAATAATCCTGATGCTGCATGGCGACATGCACCAGACCGCTGTTGTCGTTGTTCAGCGCGCAGGCCGGCAGGCAAGGCCGCTCGGTTTCAAACTGATCAAGCAGCAAACGGGCGAAATGGCTGGCCAGCGCTTTGGCGGCGCCTTCGCCGGCACACAGCACCTTGCGGTCGTTGATCAGGGCTTGCACTATGGTCAGCGCCGCACTTTCAATCGGACCGGCCAGCGCTTCGCCGGTGGCGATCATGGTCTGAATATTTTCCGAAAACAGCTGTCGGATATGTTCCTGCATAGATGCTGAACCTTTGATTAAACGGAATTAAAACGCATTTCTGAACCAGTTGAACTGCCAGGGCGCACTGTCGCCTTCGATACTGACCACGTCAAAACGCGCCGGCCCACGCCATTGTTGCTGTTGCAGATACCAGTTGGCCGTGGTGCGCAGTTTCTGCTGCTTACTGGCGGTCACCATAGTGGCTGCGCTGCCATAAGCGGTGGATTTGCGATACTTCACTTCAACAAACACCAGACAATCCTGGTGTCGCATCACCAAATCCAGTTCACCAAAAGGGCAGCGCACATTGGTTGCCAGCAATTTTAAGCCGGCGGCCTGCAGATACTGACAGGCCAGTGTTTCAAATTGCTGACCCCGCTTAAGGCTCACGCGGGGCCGCCGGTACTGAAACTATCATTGAGCGGCATGGCCAACCAGCTGCAATTTGCCTTGACGGTACTGCGCCAGCGTTAACTGCCGCTGAATACTCTGACCGTCAGCCAGCCGCAGACTGCCGGTCAGGCCATGGTAGGCCATCGCCGGAAATTGCTGTTGCTGTTTGAGGTAACCAACCAGCATCAGCGCATCGTAGCCCATCGCAAACAGCCGTTGCAGTTGCTCATCCTGATCGGCGAACAGGCTGTCATATTCCTGCCGCAGCGGCGTTGCCGTTGCGGCCTGGGGCAGCAGCCAGGGCATTTCGGTCATCGTCAGACTGGCCAGGTCGCGCTGATCTGTCTTGTCGACTTTCAGACTGTGGCTGCGCGAACTGGTGAAAATCGGCAGCCGTCTGGCGGTCGGGCTGACGGTGACATCAATAAATGGTTTGAAAAAACGCGTCTGGACCGGGTCGGCGATCAGATAAATCGCATCGATGTCCTGGCGGCTATGTAACTCGGCTTTGACGGACTGCCCCGCCAGTTTGCTGATTTCTTTGGCGCGCTGGTCGCTGGCTTCGGCCTCCAGAAAACGGTTGATCAGGGCCTGTAATTGTTCCTGATTGGCGTAACTGTAGGTTTCAACATTGTCGCCACCGGCCTGCTGCCAACGCTGCTGGAAATGCTGCGCCATCCGCTGACCAATTGGGTTGACAGCATAAATTAGTACCGGATGCTGGTACTGCCGTTGGCGGAACACCTGCACCATCTGACTGGCTTCGTCTTCCCAGGCCAGCGAGAAAAAATATTGCTCAGCTTTAGCCGGCTGTTCGCCTTTGCTGTTTAAAAACAGTGTCGGCCAGGACCAGTCGGCAATTTGTTGAACTTTATCAATATGTTCGCGCAGCAAAGGGCCAATGACAAATTCGGCACCGGCGGCGCTGACGGCGGCCTGTAATGCACTGGCTTCCTGGTTGCTGTCGATAAAGACCAGCGTGCGTTTTTGCGCTGTGGCCGCGGCGGACATGCCGTACTGCAAGGCGTCGCCAAAGGCTTTCAGCTGACCTGACATCGGTAACAGCACGGCAATTTTCTGCGGGTTGTAAGCGGCGGTCTGGCTGAGCAGCTGCACATCTTTAGGCAGTTGGTCCAGCGCCGGCATCATCGGGTGCCGCTGACGCCAGTCGGCCAGCGCCGTGGCGATCGCCTGATGGTCGCCGGCAAAACCCTGAGTCAGCGTCAGCAGCTCAAGCCAGGCCTGGCTGCGCGGATGTTGTTGCTGACCGAGCTCTTTGAGCTCGGCACCCGACAATTTAACCAGCTGTTGCCACAACAAATCCGGGATGGTCGGGTCGGGACTGTTGCCCTGCCAGGCATCCAGTGCCAGCAAGGCAGTGGTGGCGCTGACATTGTCATCCTGCTGGCTGTAAAACTGCACAGCAGCCAAGGTCCAGGCGGGTCTGTCACTGTCTGGTACGTCGGTCAGCCGATGCTGGCTGAGCAGTTCCTGCACCAGAGCCTGCTGATTGCCAACGGCTTGTGCTGACTGCAGTAAAGGCAGCAGATTCTGCGCACGCAGCTGTGGATAGCCGGACTGGCGCAACTGATAGCAGATAGCCAGTGTGCGTTTCGGGTCGGTAGCCAGCGCGGTTTTGGCTTCGGCCAGTAAGTCGCGTTGCAGCTGCTCGCTCTGGTCAAGCGCGATGGGCTCGGGCTGCACGGCGGCAGATGCGGTTTCCGGCTGGTTTTGTTGCAATGGCGCCAGCAACACTTCAGGTTCAGGTGCTTTGTCCTGAACTTTGCTGACAGCAGGTTGATTGACCGCAGAAGTGGGCAGCGTCTGCACCGGAGCCGGGGTGCCGGAACAAGCGGTCAGACACAGCAGGCTGAATGCCACAGAGCCGGGCAGCATCAGGCTGGAGATCGGGAAGCGAAGTTTGCTGGATTTCACGATGCGCAGGTACAATAGCTGATTGAATGGCCGGTAGTTTATACCATTTGTCCGGGCCGGTCACCTTGCCGCCTGTCAGATTCAGGGCGGGACTGAGAGGCCGGAACCCAAGCAGCAGCAAGGAAATTTATGTCAGCCTCCGCCGGAATTTTATACATAGTCGCAACGCCGATCGGTCATCTGGACGATATCAGCCAGCGCGCCATCGCCGTGTTGTCTCAGGTGGCCTGGGTGGCCGCCGAAGATACTCGCCATAGCGGTAAGCTTTTGAGCCATTTAGGGATTTCGGCGCGCTTTTTGTCGTTGCATGATCACAACGAAAAGCAGCGGGCGGCCAGTCTGGTAGAAAAAATCAAGGCGGGTGAGTCGGTGGCCCTGATCAGCGACGCCGGGACGCCGCTGATTTCCGACCCGGGTTATGCGCTGGTGCGCTTATGCCGCGAAGCCGGTGTGCGGGTGGTGCCGGTACCCGGCGCCTGTGCGCTGATCACGGCGCTGTGCGCCTCAGGTCTGCCCACCGACAAGTTTCATTTTATTGGCTTTTTACCGGCCAAATCCGGTCAACGCCAGCAAGTGCTGCGCGACATTCCCGCCGGCACCGGGACGCTGATTTGTTACGAAGCAGCCCGCCGGGTGGAAGACACGCTGCGCGATGTGATTGCCGTGTATGGCGCTGAGCGCGAGCTGGTGCTGGCCAAAGAGCTGACCAAAACTTTTGAGCATTTTGCCAGTGGAACTGCCGACCAGATCCTGGCCTGGCTGGCTGAAGATCCGCAGCGTTGTCAAGGCGAGATGGTGCTGATGATTGCGCCGGCACCGGACAAAGCCGACGACGATATCAGCAGTGCCGCGCAACGTACGCTTCGGTTGTTAATAGTTGATTTACCACTGAAAAAAGCGGCCGCGCTGACGGCCGAAATTCATGGTGAAAAGAAAAATGCGCTGTATAAGCTGGGGTTGACTTGGGCATAGCTTGCTTATCAAAGGACATATTATGCGATGGGTTGCAGGTGCTCTGGTTTTATTGCTGACCGGGCTGCAGGCACAGGAAGCGGTTCTTCCTGATCCGCTTATTCAACAGCTGTCTGATACATTGATTGACGGCGTCATCTTAGAGCGTGACTATGACGCGCTGGATATTGCGCAAATTCAACATGATCTGACGCGGCTGTCCCGGCTGCTGCCGTTGAGTACCGAACCGGCTGTACAGGCTCATGCCAGGGCTGTTCGGGCTTTGACATATCATGTGCTGAACGATGTTCGTTATGCCCGCGAATTACCGGAAAACATCCAGCAAATCGCGATTGCGATGGATGATCTTGCCTGGGCATTGCCTAAATTGCCAAAAGGTCAGTTTCGCAATGAAGTGCTCTATCGTGGCGGTTTGTTGGCTCAGAACTCTGCTAATCAGCCAGCAATTGCGGCGCGGTACTGGCAAGCTTGTGCCTGGGACGGTCACGCAGGCTGCCTGAATATCATGGCGGAGTATAGCCTTACCGGGCAACATGGTATCGAGCGTTCAGTCCGTCATGCAGTCTATTTTGACCAGCAAGTTGTACAACTTGGTCGGGTATTTCATTGTGCAGCCATCTACTCGTCCATCAGGTTGGTCTCAACCACATATTTCTGGCCAGATGTTTCCAGCCAACAAAACTGGCAGGGTTGGCTAGATGTAGTTCAGCAGTTTGCGGTTCCTGAAGGCAATGTGGCCAACGCAAAGAATGAATGTCGTGCTTTTGGTATTCAGACCCAAAGTTATGTATTCAGTAGAAAAGCCGGCAAGAATGTGGCTCAGCAGCTTGAACTTGCTGCAAGATTTATCGATGACGAAGCGCAAATGCCGTTGCTGGAGTGGTTGCAGGACAGTGGTTCAGCACAAACTGCGATGTCCGCCGTTCCGAAGTTACCTGATCTGCTTTTACAATGTGAAGCGGCTTGGGTCATGCTGTTACATAGTCATTTCACGCACCAGTCTGTGCCATATCGCTTTGCTCTTAATAAGCTGAAATCGTCAGAAGAATGTGTTGAAGGTAAGCTTGTCCGGCGATTGCTCACGGAAAGAAAATTACCGCCATTTTAATCCTGATCCAGGCAGACTAAGGTGCCGCAACGTTGCCATGTTCAGATGAGGCGGATGATTGCACGGTCGTCTGATAAAGCTGATAACAATATTCACAGCGCTGAAAAGTCACTCGCCAAAAGTTGGGATTGCCGTATAATGCGCGCCGTGAGTTGGCCGAGACAATCGCTGCCTGCGCAAGCAGGGGGAGGAAAGTCCGGGCTCCACAGGGCAGGGTGCCAGGTAACGCCTGGGGGGCGTGAGTCTACGACCAGTGCAACAGAGAGCAAACCGCCGATGGCCTATTGTTCGTAAGAGCAGTGGGATCAGGTAAGGGTGAAAGGGTGCGGTAAGAGCGCACCGCGCGGCTGGTAACAGTTCGTGGCACGGTAAACTCCACCCGGAGCAAGACCAAATAGGCCCCCTTTGGCGCGGCCCGCGTTGGGGGCGGGTAGGTTGCTTGAGGCGTGCGGCGACGTACGTCCTAGAGGAATGATTGTCACTCTGGCAACAGAGCACAGAACCCGGCTTATTGGCCGACTCACACTTCTTCATAAAAGCCGCAATCTGACACTGCAGATTGCGGCTTTGTGCTTTTTGTATGTCGATGAAATCTCAGGCAACACTCCTCAGAGGCAACTGGTGCTTGCTGCGTAACGGGCTACGTGCCCGTAACATGCAGCATGTGGATCAGAATGTGTAGGTAACTTTCAAGGTCAGTGCTTTGGCCTTTATTTCCGCCGCAGTGTCCTCCAGACCGTCGTTCAAGTCGTCATCCGGCAACCACTGGTGTTCCAGTCCTACTTTCCATTGCGGGGTGATCAGATACTCTGCACCGACACCGTAGCTGGCGCCGGTCGAAGCGAAACGGGCCGTGGTGACATAGTCATCAATCTCCAATGTCGCCGCATAATTGGTACGGGCGTAACCAAGGCTGGCAAAGATCCGGATCTGTTCATGCACCGGGTAATGCGCCCGGGCCAGCAGCTGGAACTGGCTGGCGACTTTGAGCGCGACGCTTTCCAGACTGTCTGCGCCAGCGGCTTTCAGTACACGCCCTTCGATGGCGAAATAATCAGCGAACTCATAACCCAGCGCTATCCCGGCCGATATCGGTTTTAAGGTTTCACTGCCTTGGCCGGCTTCCAGTTTCAGCGAATCATTTTGCAGTAACAGCGCGGCATAGCCTGGGTGTTCGTTTTGCGCTTGTACAGCGGTTGATAACAAAAAAGCTGCTGTAATAACCGATTTTTGTAACATTGTGCATGTTTCCTTATTTATTTGTTTTCATGTAGCCCGCATAAAGGTACATAAAGTCCAGTATCGATGAAAGAGGCAAAAGTTATTTTTTATTTGCTGAAGTTAAATTTTGAGGCTTTATGAAGCGGATTGGTAAAAGTGGTTGAGCACGGCGCCATTGCCTGTGACGGCGAAAACTCAGGTTAAAACCCATGGCGCTGTGCTTGCCGCAAGGGGAAGCCGTCGAGTTGTTGCCTGCCAAGCCAGGTTGGCCGACAGCCCGCACTTTGATTCAACGGAGCGGACCTTGTGTGGACAGGCTGTGATTCTTGTGGTGCACAGAGTCCAGACAGTGCCCTGCAGAAGCCAGCGCCGCATCTGTTTCATCACAGGTCGTGAGCCAGTGCTTTGACCCTTTCGCAGTCGCCAGTTGCGGCGAATCTCAGCCGATGTGCGACCAGCGGTACAACTTTACAATTTGTTGCACTAAAACTGCCGGCTATCCCATGATTCACTGGGCTTTTCAGCGACGACTCATATACTCGGCTGGAATGACTTCCCGGAATCTGCCTGATGAACCTGACCCGCTCTGCCTGTAAAAATCCGGCCGCCACTTTAGTGCTGGTGTGTCTGGTGCTGCTGTTTGGCCTGCTGGCCCTGTACAAGCTGCCAATTCAGTTGTTGCCGGATCTGGACAGACCGCAAATCTTTATCAACAACGGCTGGCGTGCCGCAGCGCCGCAGGAAATGGAATCGACCATTATCGAGCCGCAGGAAAACGTTTTGCGTAACGTGCCGGGCGTGGTGGAGATCCAGAGCAGCGTCGGCCAGGGTTTTGGTTTTATCGCGCTGACCTTTGAAGTCGGTCAGGATATGCAGCGCGCGATGCTGGATGTGATCAATGCACTCAATCAGGCGCCGCCCCGGCCGCGCGAAGCCAGCGAACCGCGTATCAACGTCGGCAGTGGCCGTGGCAATGTTGCCTCTATTCTGATCAAGCAGATGGACCCCAATGCGCCGGACGATTTCGGCCCTTACATGAAGCTGATTCGCGACAATATCGGGCCGCGGCTGCGCGCTATTCCTGGCGTCAGCAATGTTGATCTCGCGTCGGATTTACCGCGTGAGCTGCACATCACCTTTGACCCCTACAAAATGGCCGCGCTCGGCATTGGCATCGAACAGCTGCAAAGCAGCATCAATCGGTCGGTCAATATGTCCGGCGGTTTTGCCGATGTCGGCCGGCGTCAGTACACAGTGCGGTTTGAAGGCCAGTTCAGCCCCGAGGAATATGGCCGCATGATTGTGTCTTACAATCAGGGCCGGCCGGTTTATTTAAATGAAGTGGCCGACATTGAAGTCGGTTTTCCGGAAATTAATGGCTTCACCAAACGCAATGGTTTGCCGGCTTATTATCTGACGCTGGAACGGGGTGATAAATCCAATACTGTTGCCATCCTCGATGAAGTCAACCGCGCTATTACTGAGTTAAACCGCGACATTCTGGCGCCGAAAAAACTGGAGATGGAGCTTAGTTTTGACGCTTCTATCCATATTCGCCGGGCTATCGCGCTGGTCAATTCTAACCTGTGGCTGGGGGTGGCGCTCAGTCTCGGTATCCTGTTCTGGTTCCTGCGGGGCTGGAAAGCCACGCTGCTGATTGGCGTGACCATTCCGATCTGTCTGTTGATTGCCTTTATCGTCTTGCAGGCTTTTGGCCGCAGCCTCAATGTGATTTCACTGGCGGGACTGGCTTTTGCCGTCGGGATGGTGCTGGATGCCGCCATTGTGGTGCAGGAAAATATTGTGCGGCTGCTGCAGCAAGGCCTGACGCCGATGGCGGCCGTGCGCCAGGGCAGCCGCCAGGTCGGCGGCGCCTTGCTGGCGTCGACCGCCACCACAGTGGCTATTTTTCTGCCGGTGCTTTATATGCAAGGGGTTGAAGGCCAGCTGTTTTATGATTTGGCGCTGACGCTGGCGGTGTCTATCACGGCGTCCATGCTGGTGGCGCTGACCGTGTTGCCACTGCTGACTTTACGCTGGTTTCGTGACACAGACATCAAGCCCGATTCGCTGCTGCGATTCTGGCAGTGGATCAGTGACAGCGCGATGCAGCTGACCGCAGGCACCAGGCGCGCGCTGCTGTGGTTTTTGCTGCTGGTGCCGGGCGCTGTGCTGTTGATTGTCTTGTTGTTACCTAAAGCGGATTTTCTGCCACAGGCCAATGGTGACGGCATCTTCACCGGTTTTACACTGCCACCGGGTGGCAATATCAAAGTGATGGAGCAGGAAATTGGCCAGCTGCTGGTGAAACGGCTGGAACCTTATTACAAAGATAAAAAGTACCCGGCTATCAAGGGCTACAACATGTCGATGTTCGCCAGCTTCAACGTGCTGTTTGTTTATCCGGAAGATCCGCGTGCGGTGGAGGACATGCTGACACTGCTGCGCACCGAGATTTTAAAAGATCTGCCAGACACCCAGTCTTTCAGCTTCCGCGCCAGTTTGCTGAACTTTGGTTTTAATTCAGGCCGCGAGATGTTTGTCGATTTTCAGGGTCCTGATACTGATTTTCTGATGGAGCAGGCCACAGCGGCCAAAGCGCTGATTGAAGAAAAACTGCCGGGCGCCAATGTGCAGGCGCAACCCGGCTTACAACAAAACCAGCCGGAGCTGAAAATTCTGCCGGATGAACATGCGATTGCCCAGGCTGGGGTGGACCGTTTTACCGTGGCCACGGCAGTGCGGGCTGTCACTGACGGTATTTATGTCGGTGAACAGTTTGATGGCAACGAGCGGATGGATATCATCGTGCGGGCCTTGCCCTGGCAAAATCCGGAACAACTGCAGGCTACGCCGATTTACACCGCTCAGGCCGGCGTGCAGACGCTGGGCCAACTGACGCAGATACAGCGCACGGTCGGCCCGACCAATCTGCTGCGGGTCAATGGTCTGCGTACCGTCAGCTTGCAGGTGTCTCCACCGGCCAGTATGGCGCTGGAAGATGTGATGACGGTTTTGCAGCAGGACATTGTACAGCCGCTGCGCGAGCAATATGGCAATGAAATGTCGGTGCAATATCGCGGCAGTGCAGACAGGCTGACGCAGGCGATGGCGGCGATGGCGGCAAACTTCGCGGTGGCAGTGCTGATCCTGTTTTTATTGATGGCCGCTTTGTTTAAATCGGCGCGTTACAGCCTGCTGGTGTTGCTGACCATGCCGCTGGCGCTGGCAGGTGGCGTGCTGGGCCTTCGCGTGCTCAATCTGTTTGTGTTTCAGTCGCTCGATTTGCTGACCATGATAGGCTTTATCATCCTGATGGGGCTGGTGGTCAATAATGCCATTCTGCTGGTAGAGCAATACCGGCAGTCGGCCGAACAGATGCCGGCCAAAGCGGCGATCGAACAGGCTGTGCTGTTGCGGGCGCGACCGATTTTTATGAGTACGCTGACCAGTATTTTCGGCATGTTGCCGTTGGCGGTGATCCCAGGGGTCGGCACTGAAATTTATCGCGGTCTGGCCATTGTGATAGTCGGTGGTATGACGTTCAGTTTGTTATTCAGTCTGATTTTAGTGCCGGCCATTCTGCAACTGATGCAGCGTGTTCGCCGGCCTGTCCTGCATTTAAATCAAGAGGTGTCCCATGAAATTGCCTGAGCTGAAGCGGCCTGCTGTGCCCGCTCCTTTGTTGCAGGTCGCGCTGGTGCTGGCGCTGCTGAATCCTTTGCCAATGTTGGCGGCGACGGCAGAGGTGCCAGCCAAAGTGGTCAGCACGGCGCCGGTACGGACCATGCCAATTGCGCCGACTATGATGGTGTCCGGCACTGTGCAAAGTAAGTATCAGTCGAATCTCAGTACCGGCGTGGATGGCCGGCTGGACTGGATTGTCGAACCCGGTCAGCAGGTGAAAGCCGGTGATGTGCTGGCGCGGCTCGATCTGAAACCGCTGCAACTGCGGGTCAGCGAATTACAGGCCCAGCTGAAACGCTCACAAATTCAGGCGGTACGGCTGGACAAAGAACTGCAGCGCCAGCGCAGCCTGCTGGCACGCGCGCTGGTGTCGCAGACATTGGTTGATCAGACGCAGGCGGAGGCCGATCTGGCCAAAGCCGATATTGAGCTGAACCAGGCGTCGCTGGCCCAATTGCAGGATCAGCTGCAACGCGCTGAACTCAAAGCACCTTTTGCCGGCGTGGTCAGCCAGCGTTTTCATCAGATTGGCGAAGAGATCAGCCGCAGTGCGCCTTTATTGCAGCTGGTGAATCTGGATGAACTGGAAGTGCGGGTCTATGCGCCGCTGCAATATGCCGGCTTTATTCAGCCGGGCCAGCAGATCAGCGTGTTTGATCAGCAAGGACAACGTTCACTGATGGTGTTGTCGACTATTCCGGTGTCAGACAACAGATCTCAGACTTTTGAAGTACGGCTCAAAGCCGGCCAGTCCGGTTTTCAGGTGGGCCAGTTGGTCAGTGTTGGTATTCCGACTGCAGTGGCGCGTGACAGCCTGGTGATCCATCGCGACGCATTAGTGCTGGCCCGTCATGAACACAGCGTGTTCAAAGTCGAAGCCGACAAAGTCCGCAAGATCAAAGTGGAGCTGGGCCAGGGTCAGGGCGAATGGCTGCAGGTGCAGGCTGGCCTTAAATCCGGCGATGAGCTGGTGATCCGTGGCGCCGATACACTGCAGGATGGCAGTCTGGTCCGGGTGTTAACGGACCAGCAATTCAAAGTGGTCAGCAAAGGCTGAGCAGCTGTAGATAGCTCAGACGAACCAAGCCGCCTGCGGGCGGCTTTTGTGTTTGGTGTTTTTAGCGCGGACCAATTGATCTTTGGATACGCGTAACCTTTGGCGCTGTTCCGGCCCCTTTTTGTGGTTTTTTCTCCCACTTTTCCCCCCTTTATTCCCACCTCGTTGCCAAGCCGCGTATTTATTGGATCTTATTCGATCGATCCAGTGGGGTTTCGCCTTGACAAGGTGTTTTTGGCGACCCTAAACTGTGACATTGTGGAAATTTGTGGGTCATTGTGGATCACTTCGCTGATCCGGACACCAACAAGCGGGATCAAAACCAGACAGGAACACATCAATGTTTCGTGGGTCTTTTGCGCTAAGCCTGGACGACAAAGGTCGGTTGACGCTGCCAACGCGTTACCGCGATCTGCTTTTGTCGGACGCCGGCGGCCAGCTGATCTGCACCATTGACCATAAAGATCCCTGTCTGCTGCTGTATCCGCTGTCCGAGTGGGAAGAAATCGAAGAGAAGCTGAAACGGCTGTCGAGCTTTAACCCGCAGGAACAACGTTTAAAAAGGCTGTTGCTGGGCCATGCCACTGACTGTGAGATGGACAAAAACGGCCGTATTTTGCTGCCAGCCACGCTGCGCGCCCATGCTCACTTAAGCAAGGGGCTGCGGCTGGTGGGTCAACTGAACAAATTTGAGATCTGGGACGAAGAAACCTGGCATCAGCGTGTCGCCGAAGATATGGCGGCTGAAGCTGAACTGGCCCAGGCGGGCGACGCCGAGTTATCAGAGCGCTTAATGGATCTGTCGTTATGAACCAGCCTGCCCATATTTCTGTGTTACTTACTGAAACCATCGAAGGGCTGGCTATTCGGCCGGACGGCATTTATGTCGATGGTACCTTTGGCAGGGGAGGGCATAGCCGGGTGGTGTTAAGCCAGCTGTCTGCCAAAGGCCGGCTGTATGCAATTGATCGCGACCCCAGTGCGATTGCGGCCGCGCAGGCGCCAGAATTTGCTGACGACCCGCGTTTTCATATCAGTCACTGTGCTTTTGCAGAGTTGGCGATAGTGGCGGCCACCCAGCAGATCAGCGGGCAGGTCGACGGTATTCTGCTGGATTTGGGAGTCTCATCGCCGCAACTGGATGACGCCGAACGCGGTTTCAGTTTTATGCGCGATGGTCCGTTAGACATGCGGATGGACCCAACTTCCGGCATCTCCGCCGCCGACTGGCTGGCGAGTGCCGATGTTGAAGACATCAGCTTTGTGCTGCGTGAATATGGTGAAGAAAAATTTGCCTGGAAAATTGCCAACGCCATTGTGCAGCAGCGCGCGACGACGCCGCTGACCCGCACGGCGCAACTGGCTGCTTTAGTGGCATCGGTAGTGCCGAAAAGCCCGAAAGAGAAAAAACATCCGGCAACCCGCAGCTTTCAGGGCATCCGCATTTACATCAACAGCGAGCTGGAGCAGGTCAACCAGGCGCTGGAAGCCGCCTTAAAAGTATTAAAACCGGGCGGACGCCTGGCGGTGATCAGCTTTCACTCGCTGGAAGACCGGCTGGTCAAACAGTTTATGCGCAAGCACAGCAAACCGGCCGCAGTTCCCAAAGGCATAGTGCTGACCGAGGCTGAACTGAAACGCGATATGGCGCTGAAGCTGATTGGTAAGGCGATGATGCCGTCCGACCAGGAGCTTGCGCACAATCCACGTGCGCGCAGTGCGGTGTTACGCGTGGCCGAACGCTTAGCGGCAGGCGGGCAAACCGCATGAGCGCCATCAAACTCAACAGATTGATTTTACAGGATATTGGGCAGCACAAATTTATTGTGCTGTTGTTGGTGGCAGCCATTGGTTCGGCGTTGGCAGTGATTGAGCTGACACATATGAACCGGCAACTGACCATCAGTCAGGACAAATTGTTCCAGCAGCGCGACGCGCTGGACATGGAATGGCGCAATTTATTGGTCGAACAACGCGCGCTGTCGGAGCACAGCCGTGTCGAAGAACTGGCAAAACAGCAGTTACAGATGGTTCGTCCGCTGGGACAGCAAGACATAGTGGTGGATGAACCATGAGAAAAAGCAGTAACCGTCAGGCCAAAAGCCGCAAACAACCGACTCTGATCAGCTGGCGTTTTGCCTTTGTGGTGATGACGCTGTCGACGGTGTTTGTCGGGCTGATTGCCCGTGCTGCTTATCTGCAGGTCATCGAGCCGGATAAACTGATCGAAGAAGGCGATTTACGTTCGCTGCGCGTTAAGTCTGATGATGTGCTGCGCGGTATGATTTTTGACCGCCACGGCGAAGAGCTGGCGGTCAGTGTGCCGGTGGAATCGATTTACGCCGACTCCAAAACGGTGATTGAAGCCGGTGCCAATAAAGATGCGCGTCGCTGGCATGCCTTAGCCGAGATGTTACAGCTGAGCCCGGCGGAACTAACCAAAAAAATCGCCAGCGACAAGAAAAAACGCTACGTCTATCTGCAGCGTCAGGCCAGTCCTGCCACGGTGAATTACATCCGCCAGCTGAAGATCCCTGGCATTTATTTTAAGCAGGAATCGAAGCGTTATTATCCGTCGGGCGAAGTGACTTCTCACATCCTCGGTTTTACCAACGTCGATGACCACGGCGTGGAAGGGGTTGAGCGGCAATACGACAGCATTTTAAAAGGCACGCCGGGCCGCAAGCTGGTGCGCAAAGACGCCAAAGGCCGCGAAATCGAAGTGCTGTCGCAGGAAGATGCCACCGCGGCGCGCGACTTGCATTTGTCGATTGACCAGCGCATCCAGGCCGTGGCTTACCGCGAACTGAAAAAAGCCGTGCTGACTTTTGGCGCCGCTTCGGGCTCGTTGGTGATGGTCGATGTGCACACCGGCGAAGTGTTGGCGATGGTGAACAGTCCGTCGTTTAATCCGAATAACCGCCGGAATACCGCGCCTCATTTGTATCGCAACCGGGCGGTCACTGACACCTTTGAGCCGGGCTCGACCATCAAACCTTTGCCTATTCTGGCGGCGCTGGAGAATGGCACTGCCAATATGAATACTGTGATTTCAACCGGTTATGGCGCCATCATGGTTGGTGGTGGCCGGGTGAAAGACACCAACGGCTATGGCGACCTGGACCTGACCGGCATTATGCGCAAATCGTCCAACATCGGTGTGACGAGACTTGCGCTTGGCATGCCGCATGAAGACTTACTCGACATGTATTACAGCATGGGTATTGGTTCGGAAACGGGCCTGGGCCTGATGGGCGAAAGCGCCGGCATGCTGCGCGAGCGCCGCCGCTGGTCTGATTTTGAGCGGGCGACGATGTCATTTGGTTATGGCTTGTCGGTCACCGCAGTGCAGCTGGCGCGTATGTATTCTGCTATTGCCAACGGCGGTGTGGTGCGGCCGCTGACTTTATTAAAAACAGAGCAACCGCCGGCTGGCAAAAGAGTCATTCAGGAACAGTATGCCGACGCCATGGTGGAAATGCTGGAACAGGTCACCGAAAAAGGCGGCTCAGCGACTAAAGCCAAAGTGCCGGGTTACCGCGTCGGTGGTAAAACAGGGACTGCCAAGAAGGCAATCGCCGGTGGTTATGGCAATGATTACATCGGTTCATTTGCCGGCATTGGCCCTATTTCAAGCCCGCGGCTGGCTTGTGTGGTGATCATCAATGAGCCGAGCGGTGATTATTATTATGGCGGTGAGGTCGCAGCCCCGGTATTCAGTGCCGTGATGGGCGCAGCGATGCAGCTGCTCAATCTGCCACCAGACGGCAATGACAGCCGTATTACCAAAGTGACCGGAGGTCCGGATGCAGGTTAACCGACTCATCGACTGGTTAGCTCCGTTCAAAGCGACTGCCGCAGGGCAGTCGCTTTGTGCGTTAGAGAAGCTGGCGGAAATCAGCCCGGCAGCCAGTTTGCAATACAACACTAAGCTGCTGAAAAACGGTGATATTTTTCTGGCGATGCCTGGAGCCACTCAACATGGCAATCAGTTTGTACGCGACGCACTGCACAGCGGCGCCGTGCTGATACTGACCGACAGTCTGCGGCCACAGGATGCCGATTTACAGCATGACCCACGCGTGCTGGTGTGGCCGGATCTGTTAAGCGTGTTGCCTGCGCTGGTCAGCCGTTTTTATCAGGATGCAGTGCGCCTGCAGCAACTGGTCGGGATCACTGGCACCAACGGTAAATCCAGTACGGCGATTTTTATCAATCAGCTGTCGGATTTATTGGCACAACCTGCGGCGGTGATTGGCACTCTGGGTTTTGGCCCGCACCAACACTTGAGCCCGCTTGGGAACACCACACCGCATCTGGTGGATTTACACCGGATTTTCCATGGCTTCAGTCAAAGTGGCATCGTGCGTACAGCGATGGAAGTGTCCTCCCATGCGCTGGTGCAGCAACGGGTGGCCGGTTTGATGTTTGACGTGGCGGTTTTTACCAACTTAAGCCGCGACCATCTGGATTATCACGGCACTATGGAAGCTTACGGCGCCGCCAAAGCCTTGCTGTTTGATGCAGAGCGCTGCCAAAGCGCGGTGATCAATGTCTCTGATGCCTTCGGTCAGGCACTGGCGCGCAGTGCAAAGGTGCCGCTGCTGGTCTACGGCCGCGTCAGCGACTGCGCTGGCTTCAGCCAGTATCTGGCGTATGACCAGCTGCGTGCCGACGGCCACGGTTTTAGCCTGAAGCTGCACAGCCATTTCGGTGACTTTGAGCTGCAAATCCCGCTGTTGGCTGAATTTAACGTACAAAACGTGCTGGCAGCGATGGGCGCTTTGCTGCAGCTGGGTCATAAACTGTCCCACCTGGTGGACGCCGTGAAGAAGCTGCGGCCGGTACCGGGTCGGATGGAGTTGTGGCATTTTCCCGCTCATGTCGGTGTGGTGGTGGATTATGCGCATACGCCTGATGCCCTGCAGCAAAGTTTGCTGGCGCTGCGGGCACAATGCCGGGGCCGGATCTGGTGTGTGTTTGGCTGTGGCGGCGATCGCGACAAAGGCAAGCGGCCTTTGATGGGGAGAATCGCCGAACAATATGCAGATCATGTTATCATTACCGCCGACAATCCCCGCACTGAAGCTGTACTCGATATCTGCAATGACATTGCCGCTGGTATGCAAACCGGCGCGAACTGCCAGATCGAACCGGATCGGGAGTCAGCCATTAAGCTGGCCCTGATCGAAGCCCACGAGCACGACATGATCCTGGTGGCCGGCAAAGGCCACGAGACTTATCAGGTATTGGGTGCGACCGTGCGGGACTATGACGAACGCAAATTTATCCAGAATTTATTGGCGGAGATGAGCTGATGATCACCTTAATGGCCAGCGAAATTGCCAGCGCAGTGCGAGGGCAGCTGATCGGCAGTGATGTGGCAATTGACAGTGTCAGTACCGACAGCCGGCAGATAGCCGCCGGTGATTTGTTTATCGCCCTGCAGGGGCCAAACTTCGACGGCCACAAATTCGCCGAAGAAGTCGTGAATAAAGGAGCCTGTGCGCTGGTGGTGACCCGGCACCTGGATGTGCCGGTCCCACAAATTATAGTGGCGGATACCCGGCTGGCGCTTGGCCAGCTTGGTGCGCTGGTGAAAAGCAGACTCAATCTGAAAACTGTGGCGGTAACCGGCAGTGTCGGCAAAACCACAGTCAAGGAAATGATGGCGGCGATTTTGTCGCGCATCGGCAATGTGCTGGCCACAGCCGGCAACTTCAATAATGAAATTGGTGTGCCGCTGACGTTGCTGCGCCTCAATGAAAGTCACAATTTTGCGGTGATGGAACTGGGCGCCAATCACCTGGGTGAAATCGCTTATACCAGTTCATTGGTGAAACCCGATGTGGCGATGATCACGATAGTGGCGCCAGCGCATTTAGAAGGTTTTGGCGATATTTTTGGCGTCGCCCGTGCCAAAGGCGAGATTTACAGCGGTCTGTCTGACGGCGGTACTGCCATTTTGCCACTGGATTCAGAATATTATTCTTATTGGTTGCCACGGGTGCAGCATCTGAACGTGCAGAGCTTCAGCGCGACTCAGCATGCGGATATCTGTGCCGACAATGTGGTGCTCGACAGCAATGGCTGCGCCGGTTTTGAACTGCACACGCCACAAGGCCGCTGTTTTATTCAGCTGACCTTGCCGGGCAAACACAATGTACACAATGCCTTGGCTGCGACGGCCGCGGTGTTAGCCTTAGGCGCCAGTCTGACCGATGTGCAACTGGGGCTGGCGGCGATGCAACCGGTCAAAGGCCGGATGAATGTTTATCAGCCCAAATCCGGTGTGCGGGTGATTGACGACACCTACAACGCCAATGTGGAGTCGGCCAAAGCAGCCGTCGATTTGCTGACCGCCTACAGCGGCCAGCGTATTCTGGTGCTGGGCGATATGGCAGAGCTCGGCTCAGATGCGCGTAAATATCATGAAGATGTAGGGATTTACGCCAAACAGGCAGGAATTAATGGGTTATTCACTTTAGGCGTGTTATCTCAGAACGCCAGTGAACAGTTCCATCAACAAGGCGCGCATTTCAGTTCGCGTGCGCAGCTGGTAGCCCGGTTACTGCCGTTGTTAAATACCGGTGAAGAAGTGTCCATTCTGGTGAAAGGCTCGCGCAGCGCCAGGATGGAATTGGTTGTGCAGGACTTGCTAGAGAGTTGTCAGCAGGAGCAAAACGCATGTTAGTCTGGTTAGCCGAGTTTCTGACTCAATATATCAACGCTTTTAACGTCTTCAGTTATCTGACGTTTCGCTCCATTTTAGGCATCCTGACCGCCTTGCTGCTGAGCCTGTATTTTGGCCCTAAGCTGATTGCGGCGCTGCAGCGGCTGCAAATAGGCCAGACGGTGCGCAATGACGGGCCTGAGAGCCACTTCTCGAAAAAAGGCACGCCGACTATGGGCGGCCTGCTGATCCTGGGGTCTATCGCGGTCAGCACGCTGCTGTGGGCCGACTTGTCGAACAAATACGTCTGGGTCGTGCTGTTTGTGCTGATCAGCTACGGCTGGATTGGCTTTATCGACGATTACCGCAAAGTGATCCGCAAAGATCCGAAAGGCCTGATCGCGCGCTGGAAATACTTCTGGCAATCGGTGTTTGCGCTGGTCACTGCTTTTTTCCTGTATGCCACTTCAGACCGGCCGGCCGAAACCAGTCTGGTGGTGCCGTTTTTAAAAGATGTGCTGCCGCAGCTCGGGCTGTTTTATCTGGTCACCACTTATTTTGTCATGGTGGGTTTTAGTAACGCGGTCAACCTGACCGATGGCCTGGATGGTCTGGCGATAGTGCCGACTATCATGGTGGCGATGGCCTTTGCCATCATCGCTTATGTGTCTGGTAACGCTGTGTTTGCCAATTATCTGCACATCCCGCATTTGCCGCTGACGTCCGAACTGGTGATTGTCTGCGCCAGTATTGTCGGCGCTGGCCTTGGCTTTTTGTGGTTCAACACTTACCCGGCGCAGGTTTTTATGGGCGACGTCGGCTCACTGGCGCTCGGCGCACTGCTTGGTGTCATTGCGGTGCTGGTGCGGCAGGAAATTGTGCTCATCATCATGGGCGGCATCTTTGTGATTGAAACCATGTCGGTGATCTTGCAGGTGGGTTCTTATAAATTGCGCGGCCAGCGGATTTTCCGCATGGCGCCGATCCATCATCACTACGAATTAAAAGGCTGGCCTGAGCCACGCGTCATTGTCCGGTTCTGGATCCTGTCCATCATCTTCGTGCTGATTGGACTGGCAACGCTGAAGCTGCGTTAAGGCGAGGAGCAGACTGCATGACCAGATTGTTTCAGGGCAAAAGAGTCGCGGTGATAGGTCTCGGTGTGACTGGCCTCGCCACTGTGCGCTTTTTGCTGAAACAGGGTGTCAAACCTGTGCTGATGGATACCCGGCTTAAAGTCAGCGGCCTTGAGGCCATTGCTGCGGAAAAAGTCGATGGTATTTATCTGGGTGAACTGGACGCCAACCGGCTGGCCCGCATGGACGTGCTGCTGGTAAGCCCTGGCCTGGACACCAGCCATCCGGCGATTCGTTTTGCCACCGCGCAAGGCGCCAGGCTGATGGGCGATGTTGAGCTGTTTGCCCTTTGTAACGAAAAACCTGTGGTGGCGGTGACGGGCTCCAATGGTAAGTCAACCGTGACGACGCTGACCGAACATATGCTGCGCTGCGACGGTAAAAATGCGCTGGCCGCAGGCAATATCGGCCTGGCCGTACTGGATGCGCTGGAACAGGACGCCGATTGTTATGTGCTGGAACTGTCGAGTTTCCAGCTGGAAACCACCCACAGTCTGAAACTGCGGGCAGCCGCCAATCTGAATGTCACGGAAGATCACCTGGACCGGCACGGCACTATGGCCGCTTATGCCGCCGCCAAACAACGTATTTATCTGCACACCGACCTGGCCGTTTATAACGCCGACGACCGTCTGACCCGCCCTGTGGGGCTGGCAGCACCGGCGATTGGCCTGCGACTGGATACATCACAGGACGGTTACGGTCTGCAACAGAAAGACGGTGAGAACTGGCTGCTGGTGGAAGGAGAACCTCTGCTGCCAGTGCGCCAGATGACACTGGTAGGCCGGCATAATCAGTTTAATGCGCTGGCGTCCTGTGCGTTGGCCCGGGCGCTTGGTTGCTCACGTCGTGCGCTGGTGCAGGCATTGAGCAGCTATCAGCCGCTGCCGCATCGCTGCACTTTAGTGGCTGAGCATCAGGGTGTGCGCTGGGTCAATGATTCCAAAGCCACTAATGTCGGCGCTACGCTGGCGGCCATCGCTGGTCTGCGGGCGGATGTGACCGGAAAGCTGATCCTGATCGCCGGGGGCGATGGCAAAGGCGCTGATTTTGCAGAGCTGGCCGCGGTGCTGCGTCAGCAAGTGGACCAGGTGATCACGCTGGGACGTGATGGCCCGGCCATTGCCGCTTTGGTGCCTTCGGCCATTCAGGTGGCTGATCTGACTGCGGCAGTGAAAACAGCGGCAGCGTTGGTCGGTCCCGGTGACATGGTGTTGTTGTCGCCAGCTTGCGCCAGTCTGGACATGTTCAAAAATTATGAAGAACGCGGCCGCTTATTTGCTGACGCCGTGCAGCAGGTTATCCGATGAAAAGCTGGCTGGCAGAGCAAGGTCAACAGCTGCTGGAACACTGGGCTGACTGGTGGCGGGCAGAAGATGGTGTCAGTTATGACCGCTTCTTTTTTACCCTGATGGTACTGTTGCTGGGCGTGGGTTTTGTGATGGTGACCAGTGCTTCGGTACCGGTCGCCGAGCGGTTGTTTGGCAATCCGCTGCATTACAGTATTCGTCATCTGGTGTATATCCTGATTGGGCTGAGCTTTGCCTATCTGGCGCTGAATGTGCCGGTTGAGCGGTGGTTACAGGGCAGTATGGTGCTGCTGGTGTTTGGCATTCTCGGCCTGCTGGCGGTACTGGCATTTGGCCGCAACGTCAACGGCAGTACCCGTTGGCTGTATATCGGGCCTTTTGGTCTGCAGGCGGCCGAGCCCGCTAAGTTATTCTTCTTTATTTACCTGTCCAGCTATCTGGTGCGCCGGCATGAAGAAGTGATCGAGAATTTCAAAGGCTTTCTGAAGCCTTTGCTGGTGCTGTTTGTCTTTGCGGTGTTGCTGCTGATGCAACCCGACCTTGGCACCGTAATAGTGATGTTTGGCACCAGCGTAGTGTTGTTGTTTCTGGCCGGCGCCAAACTCTGGCAGTTCTTTGGCCTGATCCTGACCGGCCTTGCGTCCATGGCTGTGCTGATTGTCTACAGCGAATACCGTTGGCGGCGGGTGACCGCCTTCCTTGACCCCTGGGCCGACCCTTTTGGCAGCGGTTATCAACTGACCCAGTCGCTGATGGCCTTTGGCCGCGGTGGCCTGGCCGGACAAGGGCTTGGCAATTCAGTGCAAAAACTAGAGTATCTGCCGGAAGCTCACACTGACTTTATCCTGGCGATTATTGCCGAAGAATCAGGCCTTTTGGGCGTGCTGACCGTGGCGTCCCTGTTGTTTCTGATGCTGGTGCGTGCTTTGTGGATAGGCAAAAGAGCGATTCAGAAAGGCATGAGTTTTCATGGCTTTCTCGCGTATGCCATCGCTATCTGGATTGGCTGCCAGACCTTCGTCAATATCGGTGTGGCAACCGGCGCGCTGCCAACCAAAGGGCTGACATTGCCTTTTGTCAGCTCCGGCGGCAGCAGTCTGATCATCATGCTGGTTGCCGCGGCTATAGTGCTGCGGATTGATTTTGAAGTGCGCCTCAAAGGCCGCCAGGCTATCAGCGGAGGTGCACATGGCTGAAACGACTGAACTGCGCATGCCGTCACGGCGGGTGCTGGTGATGGCCGGCGGCACCGGTGGCCACATATTCCCGGCGCGTGCTGTGGCAGACATCCTGGCCGCTGAAGGCTGGCAGGTTGACTGGCTGGGCACCGCCGATCGGATGGAAGCCCGCTTGGTACCACAGTTCGGTTATCCGCTGCATACCATCCCGGTGGCGGGGCTGCGCGGCAAAGGCTTGCGTTCATTACTGAGCGCGCCACTGATGTTATGGCGCTCTGTCCGCGCCGCCAGAACGCTGCTTCGCGAGCTGGAGCCAGATCTGGTGCTCGGCTTTGGCGGTTATGCCAGCGGACCGGGTGGTCTCGCTGCCTGGCTGGCTGGAGTGCCGCTGGTCATCCATGAACAAAATGCGGTGGCCGGCACCACCAATAAGTTGCTGGCGAGGCTGGCCGATCAACTGTTGGTCGCCTTTCCGCAGGCCTTTGCCGACCGGCCTGAGCGGTTGGTGGTAGGAAATCCGGTACGTAAAGAACTGACCGGACAAAATCCGCAGAATTATTTGCAGAAAAGCTTAAATATTTTGGTTGTCGGTGGTAGTTTAGGTGCCAGGGTTTTCAATCAGCGTTTGCCGTCGATCCTGAAGCAGGCCGCGGCTTGCGGCGAGATCCAGGTCCGTCATCAGACCGGCTTGGCCGAGCTGCAAATTACCACTGAAGCTTATGCTGGCGCACCTGCCGAATTAAAAGTGCAAGTCACTGCTTTTATTGAGGATATGGCAGAGGCTTATCGCTGGGCCGACCTGGTGATTTGCCGGGCCGGCGCACTGACGGTCAGCGAAGTCGCTTGTGTCGGTGTGGCCGCTTTGTTTGTGCCATTGCCAACGGCGATTGACGATCACCAGACCGCCAACGCCAGTGCATTGGTCAGCCGTCAGGCGGCGCTGCTGGTGAAGCAGGCTGATTTAACCCCGGAATATTTAGTGCCGCTGCTGGAAAGCTGGCTGAAGGATAAGTCCGCTCTGGCCCAAATGGCACAACTGGCACGCTCTTGTGCCATCGACGATGCAGCTGAGCAGGTTGCAGCTGTTTGTCGACGTCTGACAGGTATGAATTAATATGATAAAAACAGCCATACACCCGGAAAAAGCTGCGATGCGTCGTGTTGAGCGCATTCACTTTGTCGGGATTGGTGGGGCAGGCATGGGCGGTATTGCCGAGGTGCTGCTGAACGAGGGATACCACATTTCCGGCTCTGATCTGGGGCCTAACCCGGTGGTGGAGCGTCTGACCGGTCTCGGTGCTGAGATTCAGTTTGGCCATGACGCGGCTCATATCAAAGGGGCCAGCGTGGTGGTGGTGTCCAGTGCCATTAAAACTGATAACCCTGAAGTCCATGCTGCGCTGGAGCAACGCATTCCAGTGGTCCGGCGCGCGCAAATGCTGGCCGAGCTGATGCGGTTTCGCCATGGTATTGCTATCGCAGGGACTCATGGTAAAACCACCACCACCAGTCTGGTTTCATCCATTTTTGCCGAAGCGGGTGCTGACCCGACTTTTGTCATCGGGGGCCTGCTCAATTCTGCCGGCACCAATGCGCGGCTTGGCTCTGGCCGTTATCTGATTGCCGAGGCGGACGAAAGTGACGCCTCTTTCCTGCATCTGCAGCCGATGGCCGCCATCATTACCAACATCGAAGCCGACCATATGGAAACCTATCAGGGCGATTTCGAGAAGATGAAATCGACCTATCTGGAATTCTGTCGCAACCTGCCATTTTATGGTGTGGTGGTGGTTTGTATCGACGACCCGGTGCTGCGCGAGTTGATGCCGCAAATTGGCCGCACTGTGATCACCTACGGCTTCAGTGAAGACGCCGATTACCGGGTTAGTGAGTTCAGTCAGAGCGGCACGCAAAGCCGTTTCACCGTCACAGATCCACAGGGCCACAGCCGTCAGATTGAACTGAATCTGGCCGGCCGCCACAACGCGCTCAATGCCACCGCCGCTTTTGCGATGGCGCAGGACGAAGGTGTGCCTGAAGCGGCAATTCTGGCTGCTCTGAAGAAATTTGAAGGGATTGGCCGGCGTTTTCAGCAGTACGGCGAGTTTGACACCGGCCGTGGCAAAGTGCTGCTGGTTGATGATTATGGTCATCACCCGACTGAAGTGGCCGCCACAGTCGCCGCCGCCCGCAACGCCTGGCCTGAGCGCCGGCTGGTGATGGCTTATCAGCCGCATCGTTACACGCGCACCCGTGATTTGTACGAAGATTTTGCCAAAGTGCTGTCAACGGTCGACAGCCTGTTACTGCTGGAAGTGTACAGCGCCGGTGAAGCACCGATCGCCGGTGCAGACAGTCGCAGCCTGTGCCGCAGCATCCGTGCCCGCGGCCAGCTCGACCCGATTTATGTTGCTACCGCAGCCGATTTGCCGTCGGCGCTGGCGGATGTGTTGCAGGAAGGTGATGTGCTGCTGACCCAGGGCGCCGGGAATATTGGCGCGCTGGCCAAACAACTGGCCCAGCAACAACTGAATATCAGCCTGATGAAACAAAGCGGGCAGCCGGCCTGACGCATGTGGCTGAGCAAGTGGCGAGACAGCTGGTCCAAACGCCGGACCGGTAAAAAGACAAAAAACAAAGCAGGCACTGCGCGCAGCCAGCCGTTGGCGGATTTGACGATGCGGGGCCTGAACAAGGCACTGGGTGGCGACGCCGCGAATGCGGAAGGCGGTTTAAATCCGGTACGACACAGCCAGAAATCGCCGTATACGCCTGCATTTGTCGGTGGTGTGTTGTTTTTTCTGGCTTCCGTGGCATTGGTCCTGTGGTTCAGCAGCAAAGTGGCTGGTTGGGTTGAACATCAGCAGACGGCGCCGATCAGACAGGTCCGCTTGTACGGTGACTTCGGTCACATTGAGCCGGCCAGTTTGCACAGCAGATTACAGCAGCATCTGGTGGGCAATTTTTTCAAGGTGGATGTCGATGAAGTTGCGGCATTCCTGCGCCAGCAACCCTGGGTCAATCAGGTGGCGGTGCGCAAACAGTGGCCTGGTGTGCTGGTGGTGGTTGTCACTGAGCACAGTCCGGTTGCGGTGTGGAATCAGGAATACCTGCTGAACACCAAAGGCGAGGTTTTTCGTGCCCCGCTGGAGCAGGTACAGGCATCATTGCCCAAGCTGAATGGGCCCGAAGGCGCCGAACAGGACGCCTTGTCGATGTATGCCAAAGTGCAGGCTTTGCTGGCTTTGCATCAGTTTGAGGCTTCTGGCCTGACACTGAGTGAGCGTTTTGCCTGGGATGTGCAACTGAGCAACGGCATCGCGTTGAAACTGGGGCGGGAAGATACATTAAAGCGGGTACAACGGTTTATCGATTTGTACCCGGTGGTCAGTCAACATAAGCCAGAAGCGATAGTACAGGTCGACTTAAGGTACGACACAGGATTGGCGGTGCAGTACGCGCCACCGGTGATAATGGAAAAGAGAAAAGCATGACCAAGTCGTTGGATCGGGATCTGATCGTTGCGTTAGATATCGGTACGTCACAAATTAAAGCGGTGGTGGGAGAAATCACTGCGGATAATCAGCTGGCCATTGTCGGGGTCGGCACTCATATTGCCCGTGGTATGGATAAAGGCGGCGTCAATGACCTGAATCTGGTGGTGCAATCAGTGCAGCGAGCCATTGATGAAGCGGAGCTGATGGCCGATTGCCGGGTGTCTTCGGTGTACCTTGGCATCACCGGCAAACATATTCGCTGTCAGAATGAAAGCGGTATGGTGCCTATCAATGACACCGAAGTCACCGCTGACGATGTTGCCAACGTGATCCACGCGGCCAAGTCGGTGCCAATTTCGGCAGAGCGCCGGTTGCTGCATGTGTTGCCGCAAGAGTTTTCGGTGGATATGCAGGAAGGCATCAAAAGCCCGATTGGGATGTCCGGCGTACGGATGGAAGCCAAGGCGCACATTATCACTTGTGCAAACGATATGGCGAAGAACATCGAAAAATGTGTCGAGCGCTGCAGCCTGCATGTCGATCAGCTGATATTCAGCTCGCTGGCGTCAAGCTTCGCCGTGCTGACCGACGATGAGAAAGAGCTGGGCGTCTGTGTGGTAGATATGGGCGGCGGCACTATCGATATCTCGATTTATACCAACGGCGCCTTAAGGCACACCGCGGTGATCCCGGTTGCCGGCAATCAGGTGACCAGCGACATCGCGAAGATTTTCCGCACGCCGATTGGCCACGCCGAAGAGATCAAAATTCAGTACGCCTGTGCACTGCGCAGCATGGTCGGTAAAGAAGAAAGTATTGAAGTGCCAAGCGTTGGTGGCCGCCCGGCGCGTTCGATGTCCCGCCATACGCTGGCCGAAGTAGTGGAACCCCGCTACCAGGAGTTGTTTGAGCTGGTCGTTGAAGAGATCCGTGCCAGTGGACTCGAAGAGCAAATTGCCGCCGGCGTAGTGCTGACCGGCGGTACCGCCAAGATGGAAGGTGCGGTTGAGTTCGCGGAAGACATTTTCCAGATGCCGGTTCGATTGGGTTATCCCTCGCACATTGGCGGACTGACGGAATATGTCAACGACCCGGCCTATGCCAGCGTCGTAGGTCTGTTATTGTATGGCAAAGATGCACGTGCCCAGCAGAAAAAAGCAGTGGCGGCACGTGAATCAGTTGGCGGTTTTGTCAAGAAACTGACCAGCTGGTTTAAAGGTGAATTCTAGCAGTCGGGGCACAGCCCTGGTCTGACAACCATTTGAGTAAGCGTAGAACGGAGAGAGAGTCATGTTTGAGTTAATGGAAAACCACAGCGAAGAAGCTGTCATCAAAGTGGTTGGCGTCGGTGGTGGCGGCGGCAACGCCGTTGAATACATGGTCGCCAGCAACATTGAAGGGGTGGAATTTATTGCCGCCAATACTGACGCGCAGGCCCTGCGGAATTCGTCAGCCAATGTCACACTGCAGCTCGGTGCGAATGTCACCAAGGGCTTAGGCGCAGGCGCCAATCCGGATATTGGCCGTCGTTCCGCTGAAGAAGACCGTGATACGATCAAAAAGACCATCATGGGTGCTGATATGGTGTTTATCGCGGCTGGGATGGGTGGTGGTACCGGTACCGGTGCTGCGCCTGTTGTTGCTCAGGTTGCCAAAGAGCTGGGCATTCTGACGGTTGCGGTGGTTACCAAGCCATTCCCGTTTGAAGGCAAAAAGCGCTCTAATTTTGCCGACGAGGGGATTGGTGAACTGTCCAAGCATGTCGACTCGCTGATCACCATTCCAAATGACAAGTTACTGAAAGTGTTGGGCAAAGGCACCAGTCTGCTCGATGCGTTCAAAGCGGCTAACAATGTGTTGTTAGGCGCTGTACAAGGGATTGCAGAACTCATTACCCGGCCGGGTCTGATTAACGTCGACTTCGCCGACGTGCGCACAGTGATGTCGGAAATGGGCACTGCAATGATGGGGACAGGCCGTGCTTCTGGTCCTGATCGGGCAGAAGAAGCCGCTGAGCAGGCGATCTCCAGCCCATTGCTGGAAGACATTGATTTGTCAGGCGCCAAGGGCATTCTGGTCAACATCACGGCCGGTCTGGACCTGACCATCGAAGAGTTTGAAATCGTTGGTAACGCCGTCAAAGCTTTTGCCTCCGAAAACGCCACTGTGGTGGTTGGTGCGGTGATCGATCCGGAAATGTCGGACGAGCTGCGGGTCACTGTGGTCGCGACTGGTATTGGTGCAGAGCGTCGGCCTGATATCAGCCTGGTACATGGTCATCACAGAGCAGAACCGGTGCGTGGCGGCTACAACAATTCAGCCAGCGTTTACGGCAACGCGGGCAGTGTTTACGGTCATGCCGGCAATACAGCCCGTGAAATGCGTGAAGCACAACCGGCGATGGCTGCAGTTGAAGCACCACAGCCAAAGCCACAGGCAGACAGCAAGGCTAATATTGATATCTTTGATATCCCGGCCTTCCTGCGTAAGCAGGCTGATTAATCAGAAAAACCGCTTAAGGTAAGCAGAAACTTTCAGCTTTCCTGGCGGTCTGATGTCGGACCACAAGCATTGGCATCATTGTTAACATATGCTATGCTGCGCCGCCGTTTGGGATTGTTCAGTTTTTGAACAGGATAAAATGATGATTAAACAACGTACTATCCGTAAGACCATCAGCTCCATCGGAGTGGGTTTACACAAGGGCGAAAAGGTTACGCTTACTCTCCGGCCTGCGCCTGACAACACGGGTATCGTGTTCCGTCGTGTGGACCTCTCTCCGGCTGTCGACATTAAAGTCGCACCTGAGCTGGTAGGGGACACAGTGATGTGTACCTGTTTAATTAGTCCGGAAGGCATCCGTCTGTCGACGACGGAACACCTGATGGCGGCCATTGCCGGTCTTGGCATCGACAATCTGTATGTAGAAGTGGATGCCGCTGAAATTCCAATTATGGATGGCAGCGCCAATCCTTTTGTCTTCCTATTGCTGGAAGCCGGCGTGGCAGAACAGAAGCAGGCAAAAAAATTCATCCGTATCAAACAAACTGTACGGGTTGAAGACGGTGACAAGTGGGCAGAATTTAAACCGCACCACGGTTTCCGCATTGATTTTGCTATCGACTTCAATCACCCGGTGATTGCGGAAACCCGCCAGCATGTACGGATGGATTTTTCAGCAGCCAGTTTCATTAAAGACATCAGCCGCGCCCGTACCTTCGGTTTCCTTCAGGATATCGAATATCTGCGTGCGAACAATCTGGCGCTGGGTGGCAGTTTCGACAATGCGGTGGTGTTGGACGAATTCCGCGTTTTGAACCAGGATGGCCTGCGTTACGATGATGAATTCATCAAACACAAAATTCTGGATGCGATTGGCGACCTTTATATGGCGGGCTACAGCATTCTGGGTGAATTCAGTGCGTACAAAACTGGCCACGCATTAAACAATCAATTGTTATGCGCCGTGTTGGCTAACCAGGAAAACTGGGAATTCGTCACGTTCGATAAGCCTGCCCAGCTGCCGATCTCCTATCTGGCACCACAGTTGGCCTGATCAGTTGCAACAAAAAAAGGTGGCTGGTGCCACCTTTTTTTGTTTTTGTCAGGCGGGATCACTTATCACCGTCTTGGTGAGTCTCAGGACTTCACGGACCGGCCGGCCAAGGCTGCCAGTTTGCGTAGCTTGTCCGCCAGTAACGGATCGGCATTTTCGGCACTGGCCAGCAGATAGCTGGCAGCTTGTTCACTGATTTGCCGCTCCGCTGGCGCTGCTGTCGCTTTGACGTCAGCTTGCTGATAGCGCAAATCGAGATTTGGATTCACTTCAATATCAATTCCCATACAATCTGGCAGGACATTGCGGCGGAATCTGGTTAGAATGTCCGCGCTTTGCATTTTCAGCCGGGTTGCCCAGCTCGCGGAACTGCATAAGATTTGAATTCTGCCGTGACTGACCTGATTGACTTTACAGAAAGTCAGCATTTCCAGTTGCAGAATCTGCCGTAATTCGGTATTAAGTTGTCGCACTATTTCTGCTTGCTGTTGCCCCTGTAATGCAGGGTTTTGTTGTAACAGCGTCATCAGATCGACAGGTTTGCGCGAATAGCGGGCCATAACAAAAACACAGAAACTGAGGTCCCATGAGTCTAACAGTTTTTCCGGATGACCGACACCAAGGCGGTCGTTTTGGTGCCACCGCCGGGCAGCGGCTGGTCAGTGCGGCTTTGCTGTTTTGCATTGCGGTCAGTGCCGGCGTCACGCTTGGCAAAATCTGGTCCAATCCTGACAGTTATCCTTTGCTACCGCCACAAGCCGGTCCTGAAAATGCGGAAGTTGTTGCCATTCGTCAGCAGGCTGAACATCAGATTGCAGCATTGACAGCCAAAGTCGCGGCGCTACAGGCGCAGGTGAACCGGTTGAATATGGTGGGTGAACGGCTGATTGATGCCGCGGATTTGCCCGTTGAGCAGTTTAATTTGCGCCAGGCGCCGCCCATCGGTGGTCCGGCGCAGACCACTGCTGAGCAAGGCTTGTTCGATGTAACAGAAATGCTGTATCAGATGGCTCAACTCGAGCGGGATATCGCCAGCGAACAATCTCGCTTCAGCTTGCTTGAATCTCTTGATTTGAATCACCATATAGGTTTGAACAGCCAATTATCCGGCCGGCCGGTTCTGAGCGGCTATCTGTCGTCGGCTTTTGGCGAGCGGACTGACCCTTTTACTGGCGAACCAGCAATCCATCAGGGCGTTGACTTTGCAGGCAGAGAGGGTGATCCGGTGGTGGCGACTGCTGGTGGTGTCGTGACCTGGGCGGGTGAGCGTTTTGGCTATGGCCGGATGGTTGAAGTGGAACATGCCGGCGGTTTCCGTACCCGCTATGCGCACGCCAAAGCGGTGACGGTCAAAGTCGGACAGCTGATTGAAAAAGGTCAGCAGGTGGCTGAACTGGGCAGTACCGGCCGTTCGACCGGGCCTCATGTGCATTACGAAGTGCTGAAAAACGGCAAACAAATAAATCCGCAGGCTTTTATCGGCCCGCGATATAACAGAATTGATGGCTCTGCCAGGACCGCACTGCGGTCTCAACATTAAAATAGTGGTATCAGGACAATGTTAGGAAAGCTTTTTACTAAGTTACTGGGCAGCCGGAACGATCGTTATCTGAAAAAACTGCGCAAAACGGTCGATCAGATCAATGCGATGGAAACCCAGTTCAGCAGTTTGTCAGATGCCGAGTTACAGCAGAAAACCGCCGAGTTCAAACAACGTTTTACCGATGGTGCCACGCTGGATGACTTATTGCCCGAGGCATTCGCCACAGTGCGCGAAGCCAGTAAGCGGGTATTTGGCATGCGTCATTTCGACGTGCAGCTGATGGGCGGTATCGTGTTGCATCAGGGCAAAATCTCTGAAATGCGCACCGGTGAAGGTAAAACGCTGACGGCAACATTACCAGCCTATCTCAATGCTTTAAGCGGCCGCTCTGTCCATGTTATTACCGTGAACGATTACCTGGCCAAGCGTGATGCTGCCACCAACGAGCCTTTGTTTAATTTCCTCGGGCTGACGGTCGGTGTCAACGTGCCTGGCATGCATCACCAGGAAAAACAAACGGCTTATCAGGCTGATATCACCTACGGTACCAACAACGAATTTGGTTTTGATTACCTGCGCGACAATATGGCATTCAGCATGCCAGAGCGGGTTCAGCGTGACCTGGCGTTTGCTATTATCGATGAGGTTGACTCCATCCTGATTGACGAAGCGCGCACACCGCTGATTATTTCCGGTCAGGCTGAAGACAGCTCAGAGCTGTATCGTCAGATTGATCAGGTGGTGCCGATGCTGCACCGCCAGGAAAAAGAAGATGAAGAAGGCGAAATGGGCGATGGCCATTTCACTATCGATGAAAAAGCCAAACAGATTTATCTGACTGAACGTGGTCAGATCCGCGTCGAAGAGATCCTGATTGAACGTGGTCTGATGCAGGCTGGTGATTCACTGTTTTCGGCCAGCAATATCACGTTGCTCCATCACACTTATGCCGCACTGCGTGCCCACAATCTGTTTAAGAAAGATGTGGACTATGTCATTAAAGACAATCAGATTGTGATTGTTGACGAGCACACAGGCCGGACTATGGAAGGACGTCGTTGGTCAGAAGGTCTGCACCAGGCGATTGAAGCCAAAGAAGGCGTGCGTATCCAGAATGAAAACCAGACGCTGGCGTCTATTACGTTCCAGAACTATTTCCGTCTGTACGACAAACTGGCCGGTATGACCGGTACAGCAGACACTGAAGCCTTTGAATTCCAGCAGATTTATGGTCTGGAAACTATTGTAGTTCCGACGAACAGATCGATGATCCGCAAGGATATGCCGGACCTGGTTTATCTGACCGCTGAAGAAAAATACCAAGCGATTATTAAAGATATTGAAGAGACCCGCAAAGCTGGCCGGCCTGTGCTGGTGGGGACTGCTTCGATTGAAAGCTCTGAGTATCTGTCCAGCCTGCTGCACAAAGCCCATATTCCGCATCAGGTGTTAAATGCTAAGTTTCACCAGAAAGAATCGGAAATTATTGCTGAAGCCGGCCGGCCGGGGACCGTCACCATTGCTACCAATATGGCCGGCCGTGGGACTGACATTGTGCTCGGTGGTAACTGGCATTCAGAAATTGCCCAGCTGGAAAACCCGACTGAAGAACAAATTGCTGCGCTCAAAGCCGACTGGCAGCAGCGTCATGATACGGTCATTGCTTCAGGTGGCCTGCATATTATTGGTACAGAACGCCACGAATCCCGCCGGATCGACAACCAGCTGCGCGGTCGTGCCGGCCGTCAGGGTGATGCCGGTTCCAGCCGCTTCTATTTAGCGCTGGATGATGCACTGATGCGTATTTTCGCGTCTGACCGCATGGCAGGCATGATGCGCAAGCTGGGGATGGAGCCTGGTGAGGCGATTGAACATCCGCTGGTCAGCCGCGCTATCGAGAACGCTCAGCGTAAAGTCGAAGCCCGCAACTTTGATATCCGCAAACAATTGCTGGAATTCGATGATGTGGCGAACGACCAGCGTAAAGTGGTATACGAGCAGCGCAACGAGTTGCTGGCCTCTGATGAGATTTTGGAAACCATCGCAGCGGTACGTCAGGATGTGGTGGAGTCGGTGATCAACCAATATATTCCGCCACAATCACTTGATGAAATGTGGGATATTGCCGGGCTGGAAGCGCGCTTCAGAGCTGATTTCGCCATCGACATGCCGATTGCCAAGTGGCTGGCGGACGATAACAAATTGTTCGAAGAAAAACTGCGCGAGCGCATTCAGGATGTATTTGAAAAAGCCTACCAGCTCAAAGAGGAAATGGTGGGTGCGCCAGTGCTGCGTCAGTTTGAAAAAGCCGTGATGCTGCAAAGTCTGGACACGCACTGGAAAGAACATCTGGCGGCGATGGACCATCTGCGTCAGGGGATTAATTTGCGCGGTTACGCGCAGAAAAACCCGAAACAGGAATACAAGCGTGAGGCGTTTGAACTGTTTTCGACCATGCTGGACCAGCTGAAGCTCGATGTCATCGGCGTGTTGAGCCGGGTACAAATCCGTGCTGCCGAAGATGTTGAAGCCGTGGAAGAACAAAGACGTAAGGCTGATCAGGTCGAAATGCAGTACCAGCATGCTGAAGCTGAACATGTCGGTGGCGAAGTCCCGGCGGCGCCAGCCGGCCCGGTATTTCGCGACCAGGAAAAAATTGGCCGCAACGACCCTTGTCCTTGTGGCTCAGGTAAGAAATACAAACAGTGCCATGGCAAACTGAGCTGATCCAGCGACCCATGTCAGTAAAAAGCAGAGTCCGCTCTGCTTTTTGCATTTATAAGCTTTGCAAAATCTGCAGCCAGACAAAAGAGGGATAAGGTGAAGACCATTCATGTGGCAGTCGGCGTGATCACGCGCGGGCAGCAAATTTTTATCAGCAAAAGGCCTGACGCGTTACATCAGGGCGGACGCTGGGAGTTTCCGGGCGGTAAAGTGGAAGCCGGTGAAACAGTTGAGCAGGCGTTGGCGCGAGAGCTGTGGGAAGAGACCGGGCTTATCGTCGTACATTGTGAGCCGCTGATGGTACTGGAATATCAGTACCCGGAGAAAAAAGTCAAACTCGATGTCTGGCTGGTACCGGAGCCGCAAGGCGAAGGTGAAGGCCGTGAAGGGCAGCAGGTCGCATGGGTAGACAAAGCAACCTTGGACCAATATCAATTCCCTGATGCCAACGCGCCTATTTTGCAGCGTGTGCAGCTTTTGCATACCAGGGATAGCTGAACCATAATTGAGTCTTGTCAGGTAACCAAGGGGCGCTGATGAAGTTTTGGCTGATTGGGTTGATGTTGAGCTGTGGCACTGTGCAGTCAGCCCCTTTATATCAGGACGCCCGGGCTACGCTGGAAACTCAGCCGGCACTGACCTGGAGCCGGTTTCAGCAAATCAAACCTGAGCTCAGCCTGCTGCCTGCCTGGCTGCAACGTGACTGGTATCTGCTGGCTGCTCAGGCGCAATTGCGGTTGAAGAACTGGACTCTGGTCGCTGAGTTGCTGCAGCAAGCCGATCTCAGTCTGACCACGGGGCTCAGTGCCGCGGAGATTGCGCTGACCGCCGGGACGCTCAGTTATCAGCGACAGCGTTATGCGGATGCCTGGTTCTGGTTTCAATGCACGGACAGCTTTGACAATCCACCGGAAACGGCCAGCAAAATTGCGCTGAATCTCGGGGTACTGGCGGGTTTGCAGCAGGACCCGGCTAAATCCAGACAATATTACCTGCACGGGCTGCAACTGGCAGAATCCCATCAGTTTCTGCATCTGACACCGATGTTTTACAACAATCTGGGGTTGCTGAGCTGGCGCCAGGGCGAGATGGCGCAGGCTGAACATTATTTACGCCTGGCGATTTACGGCCACAGCCGTAACAGCGGGGCGGAGTCGCAGGCCCGCTCGATTCTGAACTTGTTGGTGGTGCTGGTTGCGCAGAAAAAATGGCCGCAGTTTTCCCGTTATCTGGCTAAAGCCGAGAGTCTGGTCAGTCAGCAGCAAAACCCTGATTATCCGGTGTTGCTTTTAATGCTGCGAAACCTCAGTGAACTGGCCTCAGAGCCTGCGCGAGCGCAGGTGGTCTTGCAGCAGGCGGCACAGATCAGAAGCCAGTCCTTGCGGATTTCAGTCAGTTTGTTGCTGAGCGGTTTCGACATTCACTGGCAGGCAGGGCTGCTGTCGCCGCCGGCAGATGGGGTCGAGCTGGAACTGGTTCAGACCGCTGCGCGCTGCCCACAAATCAGTTTGCCTACTCTTTGAAAAACTGATTTTCCTGCGCCATCAGTTCTTCATCCAGTGCCAGCAAATCAGCGTCACCGATACCGGCTTCTAATGGTTGTTTGTCTGCGATCCGGTGGCTTTCACTGGCCCATTCTCCCAGGTCAATCAGCCGGCAGCGCTCGCTGCAAAAAGGACGAAAGCGCGATTCCGGTTGCCAGATCACTGCCGTCTGGCAGGTTGGGCATTGAACGATGGTTGGAGCGGATGGGGAGGCAGACATAACGAACTCACATGAACACAAAGAGCGGTATTATAAGTTTCAGCAGCAGGCCAGTTCAAACGCAATATGCTGGTCGGTGGTGGCTCGGCCCTGAGTATCACACAGTTGCATGAACCGGATGGCGTAACGGTACTTGTTGCCGCTGATTGTTGGGTACACGCCATAGTGCAGTGGGTAGCGCAGCCGGAGCAGTTCAAATTGTTCGGTATTGCTCTGGTAGTAGCCATTTTCTGCGGTTACGGGCTGAAATTGTCCGCGCTCACGAATAAACGTCAACACGAAGCTGATAGCTTGTTCAACCAGCGCCAGCTGTGCCAGCCAGTCGGTTGCCTGTTGCTGACGGGCGCTCAGTTCCAAAGTGTACCAATACTGCAGCTGCGGCAGGTCGAAATAGCAGGTGCCGCCTGGAATAAAAAATCGTTGGCGTAAGGGGCCGAGGAATTTATCGTCTTTCAAGCTGCTGGCAAATTTGGCGCCGCGCAGCAATTCACTTTGCAGGCGAACTGATTTTTGCAGCATCTGGCTCAGCATGTCTTCAGAGATATGCGGATGACGTGACCAGTTGACCAGTGCACTTTCACAACGCTCGACATCTTTGATCAGATCGGGGCGGATGTCGTTGCGGTCCAGCACTTCAATCAGCGCAAACAAGGAGGTAAAAAAGCCAAGCTGTTGCGATTCATTGGCAAGCGCCATCTGATGCTGCACCTGTTGAAACAAGTATTCGACCCGCAGGTAAGTGCGGACTTTCTCGTGTAACGGGTGTTCATAGACCAGTGAGGCTTCGCTCAAAACCGAATTGCTCCGTTCAAAGGTGCGGACTGATTTACCTTAACTCTAAGTCTGCGATTTTGCTAGTTTTTCTTCAGCCATTTGCAAATACATCTGGTGCAGTGTCTGCACCTTCGACGGCAGATCTGCGGTTGGCCCTTCATTATCGATCAGTTGACTGGCTTTGGCCTGACGTTCAGCCCGGCTGCACTGTGAAGCCATAATGCTGCGAATAAGCGCCGGGCTGTTGTTATCACGGGCCGTTGCCCTTGCCAGCTGCGTTTGTTCGCTGACATCCACCACCAGCACCTGGTCAACGAACTGGTCCAGTTGATTTTCCAGTAACAAAGGTGCCATCAGGATGGCATAAGGTGAGTCGGCGTTATCAAGATCTGCCAGCATTTGCTGGCGGATTTTCGGGTGTAATAAGCTGTTCAGCCAATTTTTTGCCAGCGGATCTGCGAAAATGAGTTCGCGCAGGGCGGCGCGGTTCAGACTGCCGTCTGCCTGCAGCACCTGCGCACCGAAATGTTCGCTGATTTGCGTCAGCGCGTCGCTGCCCGGTGCAACGACATGTCTGGCTACCTCGTCGGCGTCCACGACACAAATACCATATTCACTGAATTGCCGAGCAACGGTGGATTTACCGCTGCCAATACCGCCTGTTAACCCCACACGGAACTGGCTCACAAGCCGATACTTTGCAGGTAAAACTGGGTGATGGACTGGCCCCACAACATCGCTATCCAGCCTGCCGCCGCAATATAAGGGCCGAATGGAATGGCGCTGCTCTGCTGTTTTTTCTGTACGGCCAGCATCAGGCTGCCGACAACAGCGCCGACCAGTGAGGACAGCAGAATAATCAGCGGCAACTGGCTGGCACCCAACAAGGCGCCAAACACGGCCAGAAGTTTAAAGTCGCCATAACCCATGCCTTCTTTACCGGTCAGCAACTTAAAAGCCCAGTACACGGACCACAACGACAGATAGCCCAGCGCAGCCCCGATGATGGCTTGCGCTGGCTCGATGCTGGCGCCCAGTGGCGCTGCAATCAGAGCCAGCCACAGCAGCGGCAGGGTGATTTGGTCGGGCAACAGCATTTTGTCGATATCGATAAACGTCAGCGCAACCAGACACCAGGTCACCAATAAATACAGCAGGCCCTGAGCCGTTGGGCCCGTGTGCCAAATCACCACGACCGACAACAGCGCGGTCAAAAATTCGATAATCGGATAGCGACCGCTGATTGGCGCTTTGCAATAGCGGCACTTGCCGCCCAGGCTGAGCCAGCTCAGCAGCGGGATGTTATCAATGGCTTTGAGCTGCGTCTGACAGCTTTGGCATCGGGAGCGCGGCGTCGCCAGATTAAAAAGCGGCGAGGGCGGCAGTTCCTGCTCAGGGTGAAAATATTGCTGGTACTCTTGCTGCCAGCTGCGTTCCATCATTACCGGCAAACGATAGATCACCACGTTGAGAAAACTGCCGACACACAGGCTGAACACGAATACCACTATCAGCAGTGCCACCAGGTGGTGCTGCAGATAATCCAGCATCAACACAAATTGTTCCATTATTTAATCACCGAGCCCATCTGGAAGATAGGCAGATACATCGCAATAATCAGGCCGCCGATCAGCACCCCCAGGACCGCCATAATCAATGGCTCCAGCAGGGCTGTTAAACCGTCAACCGCATCGTCCACTTCCTGTTCGTAGATGTTGGCGACGCGCGCCAGCATATCGTCCAGTGAACCGGACTCTTCCCCAATCGATACCATCTGTACCACCATTTCCGGGAATCTGTTGGTGGTTTTCATCGAACTGTACATCTGGCCGCCGGCCGATACGTCGGCACGGATCTCCAGAATGGCATTTTTATAGATCTCGTTGCCGGCGGCACCAGCGGCCGATTCGAGCGCTTCAATTAACGGTACACCAGCAGCAAAAGTGGTCGACAGTGTGCGCGCAAAACGGGCAACAGCCGCTTTATTGAGAATATCCCCGACAATGGGTGCTTTGAGGATCATCGCATCAGCGCCCGTTTTGAACTTCAGGCTGGTTTTATACAGTTTGCCCAACACTTTAAAAGCGATGACAATCACAGCGAGCACCACCCACCAGTACGCCTGCATAATTTCTGACAGCTTCACTACAAAAAGCGTAAACGCCGGTAACTCAGCACCAAAGCCTGCGAAAATTTCAGCAAATTGCGGCACCACAAAAATGAGCAGGATGGAGGAAACGATCAGCGCGACCACAATGACGGCAATCGGGTAGAACATCGCTTTTTTGATTTTCGATTTCAGCGCTTCAGCTTTTTCTTTGTAAATCGCGATGCGGTCAAAAATACGGTCCAAAGCACCCGACTGCTCGCCTGATTTCACCAGATCACAATAAAGTTCATCAAAATATTTCGGTTGTTCACGCAGCACTTCGGACAGTGGCAAACCTGACTGTACTTTCAGTGACACTTTTTGCATCAGCACCCGCAGATTCTTTTTCTCAGAACCGGAAGAGATGAGGTCTATCGCCTGGACCAGCGGCACGCCGGCGGCCAGCATCGTCGCGATTTGCCGTGTGACAATCGCTATATCCAGCGGGGTGATTTTCGGGTCGCCACCAAACAGAGGTTTGGCTTGTTTGCGAACCATCGATGGCGTAATGCCTTGCTGGCGCAACAAGGCTTTGGCCTCCATCACGGTGATTGCTTTAATCTCGCCTTGCGTTTTTTTGCCACGCCTGTTGATGCCTTTCCAGTCGTAACTGTCGAGCTCTTTGATTTTTGGTGTTGCCGCCATAATTTATCCTTATGCCCGCTGCAGTGGCAGCGGTAGATCCGTTAACACCGGACGTCCTGCGCAGGACTCAGGCATTGGTGACCCGGTTGATTTCGGCCAGACTGGTAAGGCCGGCAGCCGCTTTTAACAAACCAGACTGGCGCAAATTATTGATGCCTTCCTGCTGCGCCTGTTGCGCAATCTCCAGCGAATTGCCGCCAGCCATGATTTTTTCAGCGATAGAAGCTGAAATCGGCATCACTTCATAAATACCGACCCGGCCTTTGTAGCCACCGGTGCAATATTCGCAACCAACGGGTTTAAACAATTTCATCGAGCCAAGCTGCGCCGGCGTGAAGCCCTGTTTGAGTAATTCTGTTTCCGGCAGCGATTCGGGCGCTTTGCAATGATTACACAGCCGGCGGGCCAGACGCTGTGCGATGATTAACGAGACTGAACTGGCTACGTTATAAGCGGGCACGCCCATATTGAGCAGACGCGTCAGCGTCTCAGGCGCTGAATTGGTGTGCAGCGTGCTGAGCACCAAGTGACCGGTCTGGGCGGCTTTGATGGCAATTTCTGCAGTTTCGAGGTCCCGGATCTCACCGACCATGATGACATCAGGGTCTTGCCGTAAAAAAGCTTTCAGCGCGATTGGAAAAGTCAGACCGGCTTTGGTGTTCATCTGAACCTGATTGATACCAGGCAAGTTGATTTCGACCGGGTCTTCGGCGGTGGAGATATTGGTTTCTTCGGTGTTGAGGATATTCAGGCCGGTGTACAGCGACACGGTTTTACCGCTACCGGTCGGGCCCGTCACCAGAATCATGCCTTGCGGTTGCTCAAGGGCGCTCAGATATAACTGCTTCTGATTTTCTTCATAGCCAAGGATATCAATGCCCAGCATGGCGCTGTCGGAATCGAGGATCCGCATAACGATTTTTTCGCCCCACAGCGTGGGCAGACTGGATACGCGAAAATCGATGGATTTTTTCTGCGACAGTTTCAGCTTGATCCGGCCATCCTGCGGCACCCGTTTTTCGGCGATATCTAGTTTCGACATGACTTTTAAGCGAGCCGACAGACGCCCGGCGAGAGCGACCGGCGGCGAGGCTACTTCATGCAAAATCCCATCGATGCGAAAGCGGATGCGATAGCTTTTTTCATAAGGCTCAAAGTGTAAGTCGGACGCGCCTTTGCGGACAGCGTCGTGCAGCATCTTATTGATAAAAGTGATGATCGGCTGATCTTCGGCTTCAGCGCCGGCAGCATCATCCAAATCATCCGTCTCGGCCACGCCCAGCGAAGACAAGTCCCATTCACTGGCGGCGAAACTGTCGTTATTTTTGCTGTCAAAAACCCGGTCAATCAGCTTTTGCAGCTTGTCATATTCAACCACGATCAGTTCGGCATGCAGGCCGGTACTGAATTCAAAGTCTTCAACCGGCTGCATATCCGTTGGGTCGACTACCCCCAAAAACAGGCTGCGGCCACGCTTGCCCAGCGGCAGCACGTGGTGTTTACGAATGAGTTTTTCGTTACGTTCCTGTTCGGGCACAAATTCGAGATCGTAAAAATCGAGGTCGAGCAGGGCATGCATGGTGGTGTTGGCGATTGTTTCAGCCAGCGCCCGCGCAGAGATTTGTTTTTCTGTGATCAGCATTTCAGCAATGCTGTGGTACTGATGTGATTTTTCCTGCACCAATCGCAGTGCTGCACCGCTGTCCACCAATCCCGCCTGACTGAGCCGGCGCAGCAAAATTGATTGGGGATTCAGAGCCATGGAAAAAACCTGTCAGAAAACGATATATAGTTGATTATGCCAACAAAAATGGACGATTCAAGTTTAAATGAGGATTAAACAGCGTTGCTGGCATCCACCGGCGTCAGAAAAACAAAAGGCCTCTTGCGAGGCCTTTGTCAGGAACTAACCGATTAGCAGTAAGCACCGTTGCTGCAAGTTCCTTCCCAGGTCAGCGAACCATCGGCCTGACGGGTAGGGGTCAGTGTGAACACTACGCTGTCCACTTCTGCAGTGCCTGTCACGGTGATTACGCCGGCTGCTACGCCAACTGAAACAACCATAGGTGTCGATACTGTGTCAGGAATACCGAAGCTGTTCAGTGCACAATCTGCTAAACCGCCCTGACGCATGTTACAGGTTTCAACGCCTGCTTTGTAAGGACCAGCCGCCAGACTGACTTCAGTAAACTTCGATTTTTTGGTGTAGCTTTGGTAAGCAGGCAGCGCGACTGCGGCCAGAATACCGATGATTGCAACTACGATCATCAGTTCGATTAAGGTGAAACCTTGATTACGTTTCATAGTACTTCTCCATTCGTATGTAGTTAACCCGGGGGGCTGTTTTCTATTCTGGTCAAAAAAAATCGATACGCAAGAAAAAAATGCGATTTTGTAATTATTTATTTTTTACTTAATTAAGTATTTGAATATTCTGGTTATTTATCGACTTTTTTCAGGGTGAGGCGGGGTGATTTGTAAACTTGGTTTAACTTTTGAATAAAATGCAATAATTGTACCATTGCTTGTTTAGTTATTGAATTGAAAAGAAAAAATATAGTATTGCAATAATGTGTATTTTTAGTGTCTGGTAAACCAGTGCCCCGGCTGGACTTGACACTGTGTTATTTAAGGATTTAGTGGCATAAAAAAGCCGCAAGGCGCGGCTTCTGTTATTCATGATGATTCAAACAAGTTGCTGCTATCGAACACGCAGCCGCATAGATAAATCGATCGCCTGAATATGTTTGGTCAAGGCGCCGCTTGAAATGTAGTCGACATTGGTAGCGGCCAGAGCCCGCAGTGATTCGGCGGTGACATTGCCGGACACCTCGAGTTTGGCTTTGCCCTGATTCAGGCTGACCGCCTGGATAATGTCAGCGATGTGAAAGTTATCCAGCATAATAATGTCGGCACCGGCCACTAAAGCCTGTTCCAGTTCGGTTAAATCTTCGACTTCGACTTCGACCGGTTTACCAGGAAAGTTTTGCCGCGCCACACAGACGGCGCTGGCAATACCGCCGGCAGCAGCGATATGGTTTTCTTTGATCAGGAACGCATCGTACAAACCAATCCGGTGATTTTTACCACCGCCGCAACTGACAGCGTATTTTTGTGCGAGCCGCATACCAGGTAAGGTTTTACGCGTATCCAGCAGACGGGTATTGCTGCCTGCCAGCAAAGCAACATACTGCGCTGTGGTGGTGGCAGTGCCGCTTAAGGTTTGCAGGAAGTTCAGCGCCGTGCGCTCGCCGGTTAGTAAAATGCGGGCCGGGCCAGAAATTTCACACAAAATAGTGTTGGCTTTGACTGCTTCGGCATCTTTGACAAACCACTGGATCACCACTTGATCGGACAACTGAGCAAAGACCTCATCCACCCAGTCGGTGCCGCAGACCACACAATCTTCACGGGTAATAATAGTGGCAGTGGCTTGTTGTTCGGCCGGAATTAATGACGCTGTGATGTCGCCTTGCGCAATCGGCAGATAACCGAGATCTTCAGCCAGGGCGTGGCTGACACCACGACGGATTTCCTGCATCAGGCGTTCCTGATGACTGAGTTCAGTGGGGGGCGTGTTGTGCATCATCATAAAATCGTTTTTTGCCGCTGTTATCTTTGAATAAGGCGCAGCTCCTGCTGCTGTTTGCTGAATTCTAATTGGTTTAGCGCGCTCATTCCTAGCAATATTTCGGCGCCGGCCAGGCTGGGGACTATGCTGGCGTCTAAATCATGCAGCACGATGTCGCCCAGTTGCAAAGTGTTGATCCGGCTGCGGTACACTGTGACCACCCCATTGGCGGTTGAGGTCTGATAAGGTGTGCCGGCCTGCATGCCGGTGCGTTTGGCCACGGCTGCGGAAACGGCGACTGAAGTGGCGCCGGTGTCGAGCAAAAACTCGGCTTTTTGCTCATTGAGCAACAGCGTACCGACAAAATGGCCCTGCCGGTCAGCTTTGAGCACAACAATTTTTTCACCTGTTTTGCCCTGAATGCTTTGCAGTTGTTGATTTGGGTTGCGACGCTCATCCAGCACGCCGGCAAAAAACAGATAAATCAGCCCCAGCAGCAATAACCAGGCTATCCAGGCAAAAGCCCGGCCAAAACGACGAGTGGAATCAACAGGATCAGAAGCTTGCATTCAAAGGCCGTGACGCAGAGAATAAAGCCACAGCATAAACAGCCGGGCTCCGTTTTGCCAAGTATGGCCATTTCAGTCTCTGACCACTCCACTGCACTGCAGCTGACCGCGCGGCCTTGCAGCCACTATGATGACAGGCCGCAACCGGCCGATATCAGTTTGCTGGTGATCCACAATATTGCTTTGCCACCTGCGACTTTCGGTACCCCTTATATCGATGATTTTTTTGGCGGCCGGCTGGACTGCAGTGCGCATCCATATTTCAGTGCGCTGCGCGATGTGCGGGTCTCCGCTCATTGTGTTATTTATCGGGATGGTCGTGTCTGGCAATATGTTCCTTTTGACAAAAGAGCCTGGCATGCCGGCCTCAGTCTGTATCAAGGCCGTGATAAATGTAATGATTTTTCCATAGGGATTGAGCTGGAAGGGGCGGATGATGTGCCTTATACCGACGCCCAATATCAATCACTGACGGCGCTGACGCGTCATTTGTTGCAACTGTACCCGCGTTTGAAACCTGGCCGGATTGTCGGGCACGCGGATATTGCGCCAGGCCGGAAAACCGATCCAGGCCCGGCTTTTGACTGGTCCCGTTATTTGTCGGCGCTGGCGCCACATCAATCTGTCACGCAGGAGAACTGACATGACGTTGTTAACCATGTTGATCGCATTAATCGTCGAGCGGCTGGCTGTGCGGGGCAAAGCCTGGCAACTGGTCAGTTATCTGCGGCCTTATCTGCAGGCCAGCGAACGCGGCTTGCTGGCCGAATGGTCCGTACAGTCATATGGCCGCGTGCTGTGGTGGTTGCTGCCGGCTTTGCTGGTTGGCTTAGTGGTTTATCTGGTGAAGTTCTGGTTATTCCAGTTAGTGCTGAACACGCTGGTGCTGCTGATTTGTATGGGCAGCTGGCACTATCGCCAGTACTACAAACAATATCTGAATGCGCTGCAGCGTGACGATGCGCAGGCTGCCTTTATGGTCATGCAGCAAATGCGTGACGATCAGGGGGCGCCTGAGCTTACCGATGATCAGCAATTGATTTGGCTGAATTTTCGTTATTACGTGGCGGTGTTGTGCTGGTACGCCTTGCTCGGCGCTTTTGGCGCAGTCGCATACGCCTGCCTGCGTCAGTTGGCAGAGCCGGTGACTTATCAGAAGGCTGATGGCGGGCAACTGAGTGCCGCCGAAGCTGAGGCGACCGCCGGGCCGGCATATCCCCACCAGTCTCAATGGCAGCAGTTTGCGACTGACCTGCTCCATCTGGCCGACTGGTTGCCAGTCCGTCTGGCCGGGCTCGGCATGGCGCTGGTCGGGGATTTCAGCCGTACCAGTGCCGTGTTGTTGCAGTATGCCGGTGATTTGAAAACCGCTGGCGCACAAGTGCTGGCAAAGCTGAGCCAGGCCGCTGCGGTCGCAGATCCCCAGCAAACGCCGATGACGCAGGCCACCGCAGCTGTGGCGCTGGCAAAGCGTAACATCCTGTTTTTTCTTGCATTAGTTGCGATGTTGACCCTGAGCGGTGCGCTTGGTTGAGCGCTGAACTGCAGCTTGAAAGTCTGACAAAAGCCACCTGCCGGTGGCTTTTTTTATCGGCCAAGTTTGCCGGCAGACGACCCGGATATATTGGTCTGACCATTTCAGTGGTTCTATCCCCTGCTTTGTGGTATTAGAGTTTAAACTCTAACTTTGTGCGCCGTGATGCCTGCTTTTGCCGTTGTTGGATTTACAGCCTGTGCCTTTTCTGCTACTTTGATGTTCTTACAAGTAAAATGGTCTTACCAATTTACAGCTGCGCTGGCGGCAAGTAATAAAAACCAGCTAATAAAGACCAAGTATAAAAAACAATAACGAGTTTCACCGGACAGGAAAAAGAGTAAGCGCTGCAATGCTGCGCTTTTCACCTTATGAAAAACGCCCTGAAAATCAAACCCGCTAAATTGTCGGATCAGATTGTCGGCCAGCTGGAGCAAATGCTGCTGGAAGGCAGTTTTGCTGCCGGTCAGAAACTGCCGACCGAACGCGAGCTGGCCGAACAGTTCGACGTGTCGCGGCCGTCAGTGCGGGAAGCTTTGCAAAAGCTCGAAGCCAAAGGCCTGGTCAGTCGCAAGCAGGGCGGCGGTACTTTTGTCTGTGACACTTTAGTGGGTGGCCTGACCGACCCCTTGTTTGAACTGATTGGCCGTCATCCGGAATCGCAGTTTGATCTGCTGGAGTTTCGTCACGCCTTAGAGGGCATCTGTGCCTACTACGCGGCGCTGCGCGGTACCGCCAACGATTTCGACCAGATCAAGCAGCGATATGATGAAATTTGTGTCGCCCAGCAACAACAGGATTTAGCGGCCGAAGCAGCAGCTGTCGGCCGTTTTTATTTGGCGGTGGCGGAATCGTCGCACAATGTGGTGCTGTTGCACCTGGTGCGCGGCCTGACGCCGCTGGTGGAACAGAATATCCGGCAAAACCTGGAAATTCTGCAGCCCAAGGAGGGCATAGTGAGCCAGCTGAATTCACACCGGCAACGGTTGATGCAGGCCGTGATCAATGGTGAGCCGGAACAAGCCAGGCAAGCCAGCAACAGCCACCTGGCCTTTATTGAAGAGGCATTGCTGGAGGCTGACCGGGAACGCTCACGATTGGAACGCTCGCTGCGCCGTTCACAACAGAATTAAGCGCCAGCAAGAAATAACGCCATTGTCCTGCCTGGCAGGATGGTTGTAGATAACCGCAGGTCCTGCCTGGCAGGACTGTCTGAAAGGAAAATTGATATGTCTGAAGTCCAACAACACGACATCGACGCGCTGGAAACCCAGGAATGGCTGGAAGCGCTGGAGTCCGTGGTTCGTACCGAAGGGGTCGAGCGCGCCCAGTTCCTGCTGGAACAAGTGCTGGAACAGGCCCGGCTGGAAGGCGTGGACATGCCGACCGGCGTGACCACCAACTATATCAACACGATCCCGCCACAACAGGAACCTGCGTACCCTGGCGATGTGAATCTGGAGCGTAAAATTCGCTCGGTCATTCGCTGGAACGCCATCATGATCGTGCTGCGCGCCTCGAAAAAAGAGCTGGATCTGGGCGGCCACATGGCGTCTTACCAGTCTTCTGCGGCTTTTTATGAAACCTGTTTTAACCATTTCTTCCGCGCGCCGAACGAAAAAGACGGCGGCGATCTGGTGTATTACCAGGGCCACATTTCACCGGGTATTTATGCCCGTGCTTTTGTCGAAGGCCGTTTAACTGCTGACCAGCTGGACAATTTCCGCCAGGAAGTCGGCGGCGAAGGTCTGTCGTCTTATCCGCACCCGAAACTGATGCCGGAGTTCTGGCAGTTCCCGACTGTTTCTATGGGTTTAGGCCCAATCACTTCAATTTATCAGGCGCGTTTTCTCAAATACTTAAACGGCCGTGGCCTTAAAGACACCAGCGCCCAGCGCGTGTACGCTTTCCTCGGTGACGGCGAGATGGACGAGCCGGAAAGCCGTGGTTCGCTGTCGTTTGCCGCCCGCGAAAAACTGGACAACCTGTGTTTCCTCGTTAACTGTAACCTGCAGCGCCTGGACGGCCCGGTGATGGGCAATGGCAAAATCATCCAGGAACTGGAAGGTCTGTTCCGCGGTGCTGGCTGGAACGTCATCAAAGTGGTGTGGGGCAGTGGCTGGGACAAACTGCTGGCCAAAGACACCACCGGCAAACTGCTGCAGCTGATGAACGAAACCGTTGACGGCGACTATCAGACTTACAAAGCCAAAGATGGCGCTTATGTGCGTCAGCACTTCTTCGGCCGTTACCCGGAGACCGCTGCGCTGGTTGCCGATATGACCGACGACGAAATCTTCGCGCTCAAACGTGGCGGTCACGAACCGTCCAAACTGTTCGCAGCCTTCAAAGCGGCGCAGGAAACCAAAGGTCGTCCAACCGTCATTCTGGCCAAAACCATCAAAGGTTATGGCATGGGTGAAGCGGCCGAAGGTAAAAACATCGCGCACCAGGTCAAGAAAATGGACATGACCCACGTGCTGCAAATCCGTAAGCGTTTGGGGCTGGAAGATTACTTAACTGAAGCCGATGTGGCTGAGCTGCCGTATCTGACGCTCAAAGATGGCTCGCCAGAGCATCAGTACCTGCATGCCCGTCGTCAGGCATTAAACGGTTATACACCGGTGCGTCTGCCTAACTTCAGCGGTGAGCTGACTTTGCCGGCGCTGGATGCTTTCGAAGGTTTACTGGAAGAACAAAAACGCGAAATTTCGACCACCATGGCCTTTGTCCGTGGTCTGAATATCCTGCTTAAAGACGCCAATATCGGTAAACAAATTGTGCCGATTATTGCCGACGAAGCCCGTACTTTTGGTATGGAAGGCCTGTTCCGTCAAATCGGTATTTACAACCCGCACGGCCAGACTTACACGCCGGAAGACCGCGCTGTGGTGTCTTACTATAAAGAAGAGACTTCAGGCCAGGTGCTGCAGGAAGGTATCAACGAGCTGGGCGCTATGGCCAGCTGGGTGGCGGCTGCGACGTCGTACAGCACCAACAATCTGCCGATGATCCCGTTCTACATTTATTATTCGATGTTCGGCTTCCAGCGCGTCGGCGATATGGCCTGGCTGGCGGGCGATCAGCAGGCGCGCGGTTTCCTGTTAGGTGCCACGGCCGGGCGCACCACGCTCAACGGTGAAGGTCTGCAGCACGAAGATGGCCACAGCCATATCCTGGCCGGCACAGTGCCGAACTGTATTTCTTATGACCCGACTTATGCCTACGAGCTGGCGGTGATCATCCAGGACGGTATCCGTCGCATGTACGGCCCGGCGCAGGAAAACATCTACTACTACATCACAGTGATGAACGAAAACTATCATCACCCGCAGATGCCACAAGGCGCCGAAGAAGGCATTCGCCGTGGTATTTACAAGCTGGAAAGCTTAAGCGGCAGCAAAGCCAAAGTGCAGCTGCTGGGCTCTGGCACTATCCTGAACGAAGTGCGCCGCGCGGCAGAAATTCTGGCGGAAGAATATGGCATTGGTTCTGATGTGTATTCAGTCACCTCGTTCAACGAGCTGGCCCGCGACGGTCAGGACTGCGAGCGTTTCAACATGCTGCATCCGAACGACGCCGAGAAAGTGCCATACATCGCGCAAGTGATGGGCAAAGAGCCGGCGGTGGTTGCCACCGACTACATCAAAAACTACGCCGAGCAGGTGCGCGCATTTGTGCCGGCCGCCTCGTTTAAAGTGCTGGGTACCGACGGTTACGGCCGTTCTGACAGCCGCGAGAACCTGCGTCGTCACTTCGAAGTGAACGCCGGTTATGTGGTGCTGGCCGCCCTGCGTGAACTGGCTAAACAAGGCACTATCGACAAACAACTGGTCAGCGACGCCATCGTGCGTTTTGGCATCGACACCAACAAGCCGAACCCACTGTTCGCGTAAGAGGAATGGCAATGACAATCGAAATTTTTGTGCCGGATATCGGCGCGGATGAGGTGGAAGTCACCGAAATTCTGGTCAAAGTGGGCGACAAAGTGGCCGCAGATCAGTCGCTGTTATCGGTCGAAGGTGACAAAGCTTCTATGGAAGTGCCGGCCGCTGTGGCTGGTGTGGTGCAGGAGATCAGAGTCAAAACCGGCGATAAAGTGAAAACCGGTTCGCTGATTATGCTGTTTGCCGCTGAAGGCGCTGCTGCGGCCGCGCCAGCGCCAGTCGCGGCACCTGCTGCTGCACCGGCACCTGTGGCAGCTGCTCCGGCGCCTGCCGCTGCTGAACTCAAAGAAGTCACAGTGCCGGATATCGGCGGTGACGAGGTGGAAGTCACTGAAGTGCTGGTTAAAGCCGGCGATGTGGTGACAGCTGAGCAATCGCTGCTGTCGGTTGAAGGTGACAAAGCCTCGATGGAAGTGCCGGCGCCATTTGCGGGTACTGTGGTCGAAGTCAAAGTGAAAACCGGTGACAAAGTGAAAACCGGCTCACTGGTGTTTGTGTTCTCCACCGGCGCTGCGGCGCCGGCCGCGACGCCAGCAGCACCAGCTTCAGCTCCGGCAGCGGCTCCTGCTGCAGCGCCAGCGCCACAAGCTGCTGCTCCGGCACCGTCAGCTCCGGCAGCGGCACCAGCTCAGGCCGTCTCTGACGCCCAAGTGACGCAAAGCAGTGCTTTTGCCCATGCTTCACCGGTGGTGCGCCGCTTGGCCCGCGAATTTGGCGTGGATTTAAGTAAAGTCGCAGGCAGTGCCCGCAAAGGCCGTATTCAGCGCGAAGACGTGCAGAACTACGTGAAGAACATCATCAAGCAGGTGACTTCAGGACAAGGCTCTGCCACGCCAGCCGGCGCTGGCAATAACATGGGCTTTGACCTGTTAGCCTGGCCAAAAGTGGATTTCAGCAAGTTTGGCGCGGTGGAAGAAAAACCACTGTCGCGCATTCAGAAAATCTCTGGCGCCAACCTGCATCGCAACTGGGTGCGCATCCCGCATGTGACGCAGTTCGACGAAGCGGACATCACCGAGCTGGAAGATTTCCGCAAAGAGCAGAACAGCCTGGCAGAGAAGAAAAAACTCGGTGTCAAATACACTCCGCTGGTGTTTATCATGAAAGCGGTGGCCAAGGCCTTGGAAGAATTCCCTACCTTCAACAGCTCGCTGTCAGAAGATGGCGCAAGCCTGATTCTGAAGAAATACGTGCACTTAGGCATTGCGGTCGATACACCCAATGGTCTGGTGGTGCCGGTGGTGAAGGACGTCAACAAGAAAGGCATCATCGAGCTGTCGCGTGAACTGCAGGAAATCTCGGTTAAAGCGCGCGAAGGCAAGCTGACGGCGGCCGATATGCAAGGTGGTTGTTTCACCATTTCGAGCCTGGGTGGCATCGGCGGTACCGCCTTTACTCCAATCGTCAATGCGCCGGAAGTTGCGATTCTGGGTGTGTCAAAATCCGACATCAAACCGAAGTGGAATGGCAAAGAGTTCCTGCCACGCCTGATGGTGCCGCTGTCTGTGTCTTATGACCACCGCGTCATTGACGGCGCCTTAGCGGCCCGCTTCACGGCGACGCTGGCTTCGTATCTGAGCGATATCCGTCAGATCATTATGTAATGACCTGAGTGCTGAGTTGTCCCGTGGCCTGAAAAGTTACGGGACTTCTTACAAGGGCGATGCTAAAATTTCGCCCACTTCATTTTCCGCCTGCCTGAACCAAATCAGGCAGTTATCTGAACAGAGATACAGAGATAAAAGGTAACTCCATGAGCAACGAAATCAAAACGCAAGTCGTGGTGCTGGGCGCAGGCCCTGGTGGTTATTCAGCAGCCTTCCGCGCCGCTGACCTGGGTCTGGACGTCACCCTGGTTGAAGCACGCAGCACATTAGGCGGTGTCTGTTTAAACGTCGGTTGTATTCCATCTAAAGCGCTGCTGCACGTTGCCAAAGTGATCGACGATGCCCGCGATATGGCCTCTCACGGTGTCACTTTCGGTGCGCCACAAATCGATTTAGACAAAATCCGCGCCTGGAAAGACAAAGTAGTAGGTCAACTGACCAACGGTCTGTCTGGCATGGCGAAAATGCGTAAAGTGAAAGTGGTGAACGGCTACGGCAAATTCACCGGCCCGAACACACTGCAGGTTGGTGAGACCACTATCACTTTTGACAGCGCCATCATCGCGGCTGGTTCAGAGCCAGTCGCTCTGCCGTTTATTCCAAAAGATGACCCACGCGTCATCGATTCTACCGGCGCGCTGGAGCTCCAAGACATCCCTGGCGAAATGCTGGTGTTAGGCGGCGGTATCATCGGCCTGGAGATGGGCACTGTGTACCGTGCTTTAGGTTCTAAAGTATCAGTGGTTGAATTTGCCGACCAACTGGTGCCAGCGGCTGACGCCGATATCGTTAAAGCCTACACCAAGTACAACAAAGACAATTTCACGCTGATGCTGTCCACCAAAGTGACTGCAGTTGAAGCCAAAGCGGATGGTCTGTATGTGACGTTCGAAGGCAAAAACGCCCCGGCATCACCGGTGCGTTACGACAAAATCCTGGTGGCGGTTGGCCGTCGTCCAAACGGCAGCCTGCTCGATGCCGCTAAAGCCGGTGTCAACGTGGATGAGCGTGGTTTTATCAACGTTGATAAACAACTGCGTACCAACGTGCCACACATTTTCGCCATCGGCGACGTGATTGGTCAGCCAATGCTGGCGCACAAAGCGGTGCACGAAGGCCACGTTGCGGCTGAAGTGATTTCTGGCATGAAACACTTCTTCGACCCACGCTGCATTCCATCTGTGGCTTACACAGATCCGGAAATGGCCTGGGTCGGTATCACCGAAAAAGAAGCCAAAGAGAAAGGCGTCGCGGTGGAAACTGCAGTGTTCCCGTGGGCAGCTTCAGGCCGTGCTATCGCATCTGCCCGTACTGAAGGCTTCACCAAGCTGATTTTCGACAAAGAAACTCACCGTATTCTGGGTGGTGCTATTGTCGGTATCAATGCCGGTGAAATGCTCGGTGAAATCTGCCTGGCAGTCGAAATGGGCGCAGACGCTGAAGACATCGCGCTGACTATCCATGCGCACCCAACGCTGAACGAGTCGATTGGTTTAGCCGCTGAAGTATTTGAAGGTTCAATCACCGACCTGCCAAATCCAAAAGCGAAGAAAAAGTAAGTCGCGCTGACGGCTTATTTTCGCAATAAAACAAAGGCCGCCTCGCGGCCTTTGTCGTTTTTGCAGGCAATCACCTTTCACCAGTCTCCGCTTAGGAAAGTGGTGAATGATGTCGATTTGTCTTGGTCGGGCGGCAGCGCGGACCAGCCGTTTTTTTTCGTACAGTCTGGCGACTTTGCGGTACAATCGCCGCCACATTCAACTGGCCGTCGCGTCCGTTGGTCAGTACCCATAATAAAATCATCACCAGGTCCCTACAGGAGGTTGTATGCGTCAACACGCGTTCCTCAAGCATATCCAACAACAAATCGATGATGTGAAAGCCGAAGGTTTATACAAAGGCGAGCGCATTATCACGTCGCAGCAGTTTTCTGATGTCACCGTCAATGGCGAACAGGTCTTAAACTTCTGTGCGAACAATTACTTAGGTCTGGCCAACTCGCCAGAGCTGATCAAAGCGGCCCAGCAAGGCCTCGACAGCCACGGTTTTGGCGTTGCCTCAGTGCGGTTTATCTGCGGCACTCAGGACATCCACAAAACGCTGGAAGCAAGCATCAGCGCCTTTTTAGGCACTGAAGATACCATCCTGTATTCCAGCTGCTTTGACGCCAACGGCGGTTTGTTCGAAACCATTTTAGGCGCCGAAGATGCGGTGATCTCCGATGCGCTGAACCATGCCTCGATCATCGACGGCGTGCGGCTGTGTAAAGCCAAACGTTACCGCTACGCCAACAACGATATGGCTGAGCTTGAAGCCCAGTTAAAACAGGCTGATGCCGACGGCGCCCGCTATAAACTGATCGCCACCGACGGGGTGTTCTCGATGGACGGCGTCATTGCCGATTTAAAATCCATTTGTGATTTAGCTGATAAATACAATGCCTTAGTGATGGTGGATGACAGCCATGCTGTCGGTTTTGTCGGCAAAAATGGCCGTGGTACCCATGAATACTGCGATGTGTTAGACCGCGTTGACATCATCACCGGCACGCTCGGCAAAGCCTTAGGCGGCGCCTCAGGTGGTTATACCTCCGGCAAAAAAGAAATCATCGAATGGCTCAGACAGCGCTCACGGCCTTATTTGTTCTCGAACAGTCTGGCGCCTTCGATTGTCACTGCATCAATCAAAGTGCTGGACATGCTGGCCAATGGCGATGCACTCAGAGCGAAACTGTGGGACAACGCCAGTTATTTCCGCGAAAAAATGACCGCTGCCGGTTTTACGCTGGCCGGTAAAGACCATGCCATTATTCCGGTGATGCTGGGGGATGCCAAAGTCGCCGGTGAATTTGCCCGCCGTATGCTGGAACAGGGCATTTATGTGGTCGGTTTTTCCTTCCCGGTGGTGCCCAAAGGGCAGGCGCGCATCCGCACGCAAATCTCGGCAGCACATAGCAAAGAACAGCTGGATAAAGCCATTGACGCTTTTATCCGCACCGGCAAAGACATGGGCGTGATCGCATAAGGGGGCCTCATGAAAGCATTAGCAAAATTAAAAGCAGAACCCGGTATTTGGCAAACTGAAGTGCCGATGCCGGAAGTCGGCCCGAACGATGTGTTAATCAAAATCAGAAAAACCGCTATCTGCGGCACTGACGTGCATATCTATAAGTGGGACGACTGGGCACAAAAAACCATTCCGCATGGCATGGTGGTGGGCCACGAATATGTCGGCACTGTGGTCGGCATGGGCTCGGAAGTGCGTGGCTTTGCCGTTGGCGACCGGGTGTCCGGTGAAGGCCATCTGGTGTGTGGCCATTGCCGTAACTGCCGCGCCGGCCGTGTGCATCTGTGCCGCAATACCATTGGGGTCGGTGTGAATCGCCAGGGCTCTTTTGCCGAATATCTGGTGATCCCGGCCTTTAACGCTTTCAAAATTCCGGACAATATCCCCGACAATATCGCGGCGATTTTTGACCCGTTCGGCAATGCGGTACACACTACGCTGTCGTTTGATTTGGTCGGCGAAGATGTGCTGATCACCGGCGCAGGCCCTATCGGCATCATGGCCGTGGCAGTGGCCCGGCATGTCGGCGCCCGCCATATTGTTATCACGGATGTGAACCCGTTCCGGCTGGAACTGGCGCTGAAAATGGGCGCAACCCGCGCGGTGGATGTCAGCAAACAGAACCTGACCGATGTGATGAGCGAACTCGGTATGACCGAAGGTTTTGACGTGGGGCTGGAAATGTCCGGCGTACCGTCGGCGTTCCGTTCGATGCTGGACACCATCAACCATGGCGGCAAGATTGCGATGCTCGGCATTCCGCCGTCGGATATGGCGGTCGACTGGAATAAAGTCATTTTTAAAGGCCTGGTGATCAAAGGCATTTACGGCCGTGAGATGTTCGAAACCTGGTACAAGATGGCGAGCCTCATTCAGTCAGGCCTGGATTTAAGCCCAATTGTCACCCACGAAATGCCGGTGGCGGACTTCCAGCAAGGTTTTGACATTATGTGCTCTGGCCAGAGCGGCAAAGTAGTGCTGAACTGGGACTAACAGCGGTTTGTGACTGACCTGAAAGAACGCCGGCAATTGCCGGCGTTTGTGTTCTATCGCTCAGATAGCGCAGGCTATCCGACGTTCAGGCTAAAGAGACTGGCTCAGAGGCGAAAGCGGCTCAGGTGCTGACTGAGGTCGGCTGCCAGTTTTTTCATCTGCTGGGCGACTGCGCTGCTGTGCTGAGTGGCTTCGCTGTTTTGCGCGGTCATCAGCGCGATATGTTCAATATGGCCGGCGACTTCATTGCTGGCGGCATTTTGCTCCAGCAAGGCGTTGGAAATACTTTCAATCACCTGCACCACAGCGCGGAAGTTCTGCTGAATTTGCTCGATGGCGGTGCCGGCTTTACCCGCATAGATGACGCCCTGGTCGACTTGCTCGACCCCTTTGCTCATTTGGCTGACCGCTTCGACCGTCCCCCTGACTATGCTGTCAATCATGCCCGAGATCTCAGTGGTCGACTGGGTGGTGCGCTGCGCCAGCATCCGTACTTCATCGGCCACCACCGCAAAACCGCGTCCTTGTTCGCCGGCGCGGGCCGCTTCGATGGCTGCGTTTAATGCCAGCAAATTAGTCTGATCGGCAATCCCTTTAATCACATTGACGATAGAGGATATTTGTTCAGATTGGGCACCCAGCGCGGTAATTTGGCTTGAGGCCGCCCGCACCAGCTGGGCGATTTGCTGCATGCTGTCGACCGACTCACCAATCACCGCGGCGCTTTGTTCGGCCTGTTTGCCAGACTCACTGGCCGGCTTCGCGTGCATTGGCGGAAACCGAATCGATACTGACACTGAGCTCTTCAACGGCGGCAGCAATAGAGCCGGAAGCCCGCGACTGCTCATTGGCCGACATCGCCAGTTGCTCTGAAGTACTGGCCACCGAATGGCTGGCCTGGCTGACTTCCCCTGAGGCCTGGCCTATCTGACTGATCAGACTGTGCAGGGCAACGCGCATATGGTTCACCGTCTTAAGCAGCAACGAAATTTCATCGTGGTCGGGATCTGGCAGCGCCAGCTGCAGGTTGCCGCTGGCGACGGCGTTCAGTTGTTGCTGGGCCAGACTGAGACGTTGCTGCAGTTTCTGACGCAAAGTGAGGGCGGCGGCGATGCCGACCACCGCTATCAGCACGGCACTGAAAAACAGGCTCAGCAGTGCCGACTGGCGGGCGTCAGCTGCGGCGCCCTGGCGCTGCGTCAGCAATTGTTGTTCTTCTGCCAGCAGCTCGGCGATCAGCGCGCGCATTTTGTCCATCATGCTTTTGCCCTGGCCTGAACTGACCATGGCCCGTATTTCGGCAAACTGGGCGGGATCAGCCGAGCTGCTTTGCACTTTGCGCACGGAAGGTTCCACCGCTTCTGCCAGCCATTGTTGGTACAACTGGTCGATTTGTTTTAACCGGGCAGTCTGGGCCGGATTGTCGGCCGTTTTACTGAGCAGGCTTTGCAGATACTGACTGACGTCGCTTTTGCCCTTGTGATAGGGCTGCAGAAATTCACTGTCGGCCGTCAGCAGATAACCGCGCTGGCCTGTTTCAATATTGACCAGCGCTTCAGTCGCCAGTTTGGCCAGTTGCATCACTTCAAAGGTGTGGACGTTGCGTTGGTCGGTGTCTTCTATCTGTTGCATTTGGACATAGCTGTAACTGGTGGTCAGCACCACCAGCAAAAAAATCAGCCCAAAGGCAATCATTATACGGTTAATCAGCGTCATCAGGGGCTCCGGCGGTTTATTGGCGCGAAGGCGTCATCACGGCGGGTGACCTGTATTGGATCTGGCTGCAGTGAAATATTTTGGCCGAAGAGGGGAATTCAGCGCTGCGGTGGGCCCAGCACCAGCGTGATTTCGAGGTGGCCCTGCTCGATGGCCAGGCTCAGATCGGTCTCCAGCTGTTGCTTCAGTTCGCTGTAAGGCTTGTGCAGCCAGACCAGGCCGTAAGCGCGGTTACGGCCATGGACTTTGCCCATGTAGAGCGCCATATCGGCCAGTTGCAGCGTTTTTTCCCAGTTGAGCTGTTGCTCATCGATGCCGGCAAAAGGCAATGTCAGAAAGCCGGCCGAAGCCGTCACCGGGATCTGGGTATTCTGAAAGGTCACCGGCGCGCCGCCGATTTCCTGTAACACCCGGTTGGTGAAATGGGTCAGCGCCGTTTGATTGAGATTACGCAGCACAATCAAAAACTCTTCGCCGCCCCAGCGCAGCACCATATCGCCTTGCCGGGTCAGCTGGCGCAGTCTGTTGCCGAGCTCAATCAGCACCGCGTCGCCAGCGGCGTGGCCGTAGTGGTCGTTAATATGCTTAAAATGATCGATATCGAGCAGGATAAAACCATCAGTATCGGCTTTGACTGGTTGGCGTCTGTCTGTTTGTTTTGAGCGTCTTTGCATAAATTCCTGCAAAGAGCGGCGATTCAGCAAGCCGGTCAGCGGGTCGTGCAACGAGTTGTAAGCCAGCTGATCATTGGCCTGTTTCAGTTGCTGGTTGGCGTTACGCACTTTGCGGTACAGCTGATACAACAGGATTGTGGCCAGCAGGATCACCACGGCAAACAATAACATCACCCGTTGTTGCAGTTGTTTTTGCTCGATTTCGGCGCTTTTCAGCTGATTTTGTTGTTGCAGGCTGGCGATTTGTTTGGCTTTTTCCTTGGTGGAGAAGGCTTCCTGCAAGGCGCTGACGGCCTTGTCGCGGTCGGCTTTAAACAGACGCTGGCTCAGTTTGTTGTATTCGCGCAGTGCGGCCGCTTCCTGTTGGTACTGGCCGGCATGCTGATAGGCGTCCGCCAGTTCACCGACATAGATCAGCATTTCCGCGTCCGACAATTGCAACTTATAGGCTTTGTCGACAATCGTACGCATCCGCGCAAGACCTGGCCCGGCATCGCCTTGCAACACGGCAATTTGGCCTAAATTAAACTCGGCCATCAGCCGGATAGGCTGATTGTCAATTTGTTCGGCCAGCTCCAACGCTTCTTTAAACATCGGCTCGGCTTCGGCATGCCGGCCCTGTTTCATCCGTAAGTCACCAAGGTTATTCACTAAGGTAGTGATCGCAAAAGGATTTTTCAGCTTTCTTGCCCACTCCAGCCCAAGCTGATTGACCTGCTCGGCCTGGGCATATTTGTTTTGTGCGGCAAAATTGGCGCCTTGTTGCAGATAAAGGTCGGGCAACATGAAATAAAGTTGTTCGCTTTTGCCGGCACTATTGATGGCATCCTGCAGCATCTCATTGGCTTTTTCATATTGCGCCAGACTGGTATTGAGGCCGGCAATCACGCCCTGCAAATAGAGTTTGCGAATTGGGGTGCGTGGATGTGTGGAGTTTTCAACAGCATGAAATGCCTGATAAAACGCCTGCAGCGCCTCTTCGTAGCGGTCTTCCGACTGTAGAAAACTGCCCAGGGTGTTGGCGGCGTAATAGCGGATCCGTTCGACATGGCTGTCGTTGAGTGCTTCCTGCAAAGGTTGCAGAATTTTGCGGCCCTCTGACGGCTGGTTGCTGGCGCGGTACAGTTGCAGTTGCTCAGTCAGTGCTTCTGCTTTGATGTCGTTGCTTTGGGTGCGCTCTGCCAGCGCCAGGCTGTTGTCGATGTAACTTTGCGCTTTGGCAAAATCGCGTTTGATACGCGCCTCTGCTGACAGGTAAGACCAGAGTCTGGCTTTGCTGAGCGAAGGCGTGTGCTCGTTCTGCGTCGCTTCCAACTGGCTAATCAGCAGGCTGGCTTGTTCGGGCTGGTTATTGGTCAGTTCCAGATAACGGTCCAGCTGCTGGTCCAGCGGGTCAGACGCATACAGAGCACCCGGCAGAGTGAGCAGCAGGACAAAGCTTGCGAAAAACCAATAACGAATTGAATGCAAACGAACTCTCCGGCGATGTTTAGGTCTTTATTATTAGCCCGCCCCGGGCTCTCGCTGCAGATGTGCTGTGCTCATCTTAGCCAAAAAACCAGCAATTGCGGTAGTGGCGAGCGTCGGTTCCGGTAAATTAAATTGGCATTTTCAGCCAGAGCGCCATCTTCCTGCGTTGGAGGGATTAACAGTCTCCATCCATCTGGTAAGATACAGGCCTTTGTGAATAAAGAGGTTTTTCTGATGCAGGCCGTGCGGCATCTGTTCCGTCAACTGCTGACCCTTGGGTTGTTGCTCCTCAGTGCCGTGTTGCTGTTGGCCGCTTTATTGCTGGAACGCAGCCCGGTGCTGACCGATTCCGGCCAGCTCAACGCCGAAGCGGTGCGCAGCAGTCAGCAATTGCTGAAAAACCTCAATCAGTCCATTCGTGACCCCGGCGAACAGCTGGTGATCGAAACCAATCTGACCGAACTCAATGCCGCTTTTGCGCTGGCAAGCCGCACCTTGCCGGGTTTTCACGGCAAAACCGGCGTCGACGGTCATGGCCTGACTATTCTGATGACCATGCCGCTTGAGGCGTTGTCGCTGAAGTTTTATTTAAATGCCCGCATTCAGATTGAAGCCGCGGTCGGGCCTTTGCAATTCCGGCAGGTGCAGATTGGTGCACTCAGAGTACCGGGCAGCATGGCGTTGAGTCTGCTCGGCTGGGTTGCCGATCAGATTTGGGGGCCGGGGCAGGGCGCTGCGCTGCTGGCAAAAGTCCGCTCTGTCACCATCCTGCAGGATGAGGTGAAACTGGAAATCAGCAAACCTGCCGGTTTCAGCCTTGGGCAGCTGAAACAATCGGGCCTTTCTTTGTATAAACAGTGGTTTAGCTCGGATGAGCAAAAACAGCTCATCGAACACTATTACAAACTGGCGCTGGACCTGTCGGCGCCGCCGGCCGACGGCAGCAAGCCCGCCGCCCAAAGTCTGGCGTTGTATCTGCAGCTATTATTCCGTGAAGCGGACGCCCGCAGCAGTGAGGCGCCGCCGCAACAGGCTGTGGTGGAAAACCAGGCGGTGTTGCTGGCACTGGCCCAGTTGTTGGGTGGGCAGAATCTGCAGTTGCTGGTCAACGAAGTGAAGCTCAACCCGCATGGCCGCAATCCCAAAGTGGTGCTGGCAAGACGCACCGACCTGCAGCAGCACTTTATTTATTCGGCCTCGATCCATTTGCTCGGCAATCAGCAACTGAGTTCGGTTGTTGGTGAAGCCAAAGAGCTGATGGATTCCTTGCGCGGTGGCAGCGGTTTTAGTTTTGTCGATTTGCTGGCAGATCGGGCCGGCATTCGGTTTGCCCGCATCGCCACGGGCTCACCGCAGTCGGCACGTGCGTTACAGCAGTTTTTTGCGGCGGCTGAGCGCACGGAAGCGGAAGTATTCCCCAGCAAAGCCCGCTTGCCGGAAGGTTTGCCGCAGGAGTTGTTTGAAGAGCAGTATGAATCCATAGATTCGGCGGTGTATCAGCAGATGGTGGCTGAAATTGACCGCCGGTTAAATGCGTTGCCGTTGTATCAGATTAAACCTTAAATGCATTGCGGCGCCGAGGGCGCCGCAATGTATGGTATGGATAAAGCTGCTCAGCGCATCAGGCCGTTCAACTGCTCCAGCGCATCGGCCCATTCGGCGTCCTGATAATACGCGTCGCGCAAAAAGCTGGCCTGTGCCGGTGTCCAGAACTCTGCCTGGTACAGGTACTGCCCGTCACTGATGCGGTAATGGCGGGCAAACCGCTCAATGCTGGCATCATCGTTGGGCAGACCCAATTGTTCGAACAGGGTATACAGATTGTGTTTGCTGGTATCCATGTCACACCTCCGCGTTGCTGGTCAAATTTCAGACAGTATAGCCGCTGTCAGGTTCCGCGCTTTGTTGGCTGGCCGCTGCTGTGACCAACGCTTTGTCAGCCGGGATGAAGAGTGGTTCGACTTCAATGACGAGCCCGACTGAAACGAAACCCCAGTAATATCAGGCCGCCGAGCGTAAACAGCAGCGCAAGTCCTGCGCTCAGATATAACAGCGGGTGATTAAAATCACTGCGGTCCTGATAATCCATGATATGCAGCATCCAGAAAAAATCATACAGCCGCCAGGTGTCGGTACGCACCCGTAACAAGTCGCCGGTCAGCGGATGCAGGTAAAAAGTGCTGTGCCCGGCGTCATTGAAACTGACCTGCCAGAGCGGCGCGCGCAGGCCACGTACTTCGTTGGGGGGTTGTTGCAGGAGTTGCAGCTTTGCGATCTCCGGCTTTGTGCTGACCGACGCTGTGGCTTTCTGGTGGCCCGTGGCCTGCTGATTGTCTGTTGTCTGATTGTCGCTCATTGGCTGCTGTTCCGGCGCCGGCTGATACAGTGCCAGAGCGGCGGCGCGAATGTCGGCCTCGCTCAGTGCCGCCAGCGGCTGGCCGCTGACGGCGTTGATGTACAGCTCCTGCTGCGCAAAGGTCAGCAGATACAAAGGGGTTGTACCGCTTTGTGCGAGGCTGAGCCGGGCGGTCGGATATTGTGCCAGCACCGCCGCGGGGCTTACCACAGCCTGCTGCCAGTTCGCAGCGACCGGCTCTTTTCGCAGGTGATTGCCGCGCACTTCCTCAATCGGATACCAGCTCATCACCACGCCACTGGCAAACCAGGCCAGCAGCTGCAAAAACAGCAGCAAACCCAGATAAAAATGCAACTGACGCCAGAAACGTTCGCGGCGAAGCAGGGAAAACGACATCAGCACCTCATCAAAGTCTGAGACAAAAGATGTTCAGTGTACTGAGATGACTGCGGCAGAAACAACAGCTGCGACTTTTTGTCGCAGCTGTTCAGGGCTGAGGTTGCAGGCTCTTAGCTGGCTGCACTCATTTGTTGGCACTCATTTGGCTGCACTCAACTTTGGTTGCTCTCATTTGGCTGCACTGAGCTGGCGGCCTTCAGCGAGTGCCAGCAGAGCGCCGCCTGATGGTGGCCTCAGGGTTGTTGCAAAGACCACTGCGTCAGCAAACGCACGCCATAACCGGTGGCGCCAGTCGGCGTGACGCCTTTGTCAGCAGAAGTCAGCGCGTTGCCGGCAATATCGAGATGGGCCCAGGGCGTGTCACCGGCAAACTGTTTCAGAAACCAGGCAGCCGTTGAAGCGCCGGTGGTTTTACCGGTGTTGCGCAGGTCCGCGATGTCGCTTTTCAGCTCAGGCGCAAATTCGTCAGACAGCGGCAACCGCCACAGTTTTTCGCCGGTGGCGCTGCCGGCAGCAGATAACTGCTGCACCAAAGTGTCGTTCTCACTGAAAAGACCGGCGTAATAACTGCCGAGCGCCCCCACTTTACTGCCGGTCAGCGTGGCGATATCGACCATCGCGCGTGGCTTGAACTCTTTACGCACATACCACATGGCATCGGCCATCACCAGCCGGCCTTCGGCGTCGGTCGAGGTGATTTGCACGGTCAGGCCCTCTGCCGTCGTGATGACATCACCGGGCAGATAAGCGCGGTCGGAAATCATATTTTCCGCCATCGCCATTACAGCCACCACATTGACCGGCGCTTTTTGCGCGGCCAGCGCTTTGATGGTGCCAAGCGCAGCAGCCGCGCCGGCCATGTCACTGGTCATCCGCACCAGCGATTCGCCGTCGGTTTTCAGGTTATAACCGCCGGTGTCAAAAGTGATGCCTTTGCCGACAATCGCCAGCGGCTGCTGCTTGCTGCCGGCCCAGTGCGCAACGACCAGCCGTGGCGGCCGGGCGCTGCCACGACCCACGGCAGCCAAAGCGCCGAGCCCTTGTTTTTCAATGGCTTTTTCATCCAGCACTGTCACTTTGACGCCAAGCTTTTTCAGCTCACGGGCCGCTTCGGCAAATTGCTCCGGCGACAAATGGCCGGCTGGCAGATTGGTCAAATCACGCGCCAGAAACACGCCCTGGGCAATCGCCTGTTGTTGGCTGTAGGCGGCTTCAGCCGTTTTGGTGTCGCCGGTCAGCACTTCGATACTGACAGGTCGCGCCGGTGTGGCTTTGGATTTGAGCTGAGTAAACTGATATGCGCGCAGCGCCAGGCCTTGCAGCAGCGCCGCGCTGTCGAGCGTGCCGGCGTCGAGCTTCACCTGCGTGGTTTTGCTGGCGTCGAGCGCCGGTACCAGTGCTGCACCCGCCAATTCGAGCTGGCGGGTATCCAGTTTTTGCTGCGCGCCGACACCGGCGAGCCACAGCGGTTGACCATCCGGCTGATAGACTTTGAGCAGCTGGCCATGGGCGCCGGTAAAATCACCGGCACTGAGCGCAGCTTTCACCTGCGGCTGGTTCAGCACCGGATGCTGCGCCGCCGCGACCTGTTCGCTGGTCAGCAGCACAATGTGCAGCGTCAGAGCAGCGCTTTGGTCAGGGGTTGAACTTTGACTGGTCGCCGGGGAAAAAGACACCTGCGGGCTGATCGCCGCCTGCGCCAGACCAGACAAACTGCCGATGGCCAGCGCCAACAACGTCATTTTGGCAGAATTGGGCATAAAAACTCCTGTAACATTATAACAATTAGCTGCCTTCACTTTTGCCACAAAGTGCACGATGTTGCAGCAAACTGCGGCTAACGGTCGGCTTTGGGCGGTAAAAACCGTGACAGCAGCGGCTGGTGGGCAGAGTTGGCGTATCCCCAAATGTGACTTTTTCTGCTGCAACCAGCGTCAAAGCACATCGCCCGGCCAAAGCCCGCTGGCTTCCCGGCGGGCTGGTGCTGGTTTGTCTTGCAATTACAGCTTACCTGCTGCAGCCGGGTAGCCCAGCACTGAGGCGTTGGCCCAGTTGGCGCAAACTTTGTTGTTGCTTGTGTTGCCTTGCTGAGCGGTTTTCTGCTTATTTGTCGCCGCTGTTGCCGTCGCCGTCGCCGT
>CBINNO010000003.1:0-66452 GCA_966252055.1 uncultured Rheinheimera sp.
AATGTTGGCGAGTTGATGGTCAGACTGACCAATGCTGGTAACGCAGCGACAGGTGTAAAATTCTGCAGGGCCTGATTGTGGCGGTTCAGCAGTCCCAGGCTTTCCAGCTCGCTGGCGGCAGACAGACCGGTCAAATCCTGCAAGGTTTCACTGTCGATTTCCAAAGACCTCAGTGTAGCGGGTTGTTGTAGCAGACCAAATATTTGCCCGATGCTGCTCCAGGTATTGCCAAACAGCCCCAGATAGATAATCTGCGCAGGCAGTTTGACGCCTGTTAAGGCGGCACTGTTGACCGGTTCCAGATAGAAACCAATGGTTTTAATACCCGGATTGTTCAAGGCGCTGTAGCTGGTGATCTGTGGATTGTCTCTGAGCAAAATGAAAGGCACGTTCAGTGCTGCGATATTGCTCAGGCCGCTGATAGCGGTCTGTTCCAGGGCGATAGTCTGGAGCTGTGGAAAACTCTGACTGATATGGGCAAAACTGGCCTGTGTCAGCGGGTTTGCCGACAGATTGAGATAGGTAAGCCCGGAATGACTGAAAGTTAACAGTGTACTGTCGGTGAGGCCCTGACCGCGCAGCATGACATTTTGTAGTTTACTGAGCTGATTAAAGCCGGCCAGATTTTGGACCGCTTGTGCCAAAGTTGCGGTACCAGACACATTCACAGTGGTCAGGTTTGTCATATGGCTGACGCCTGCCCAGTCCAGAATATTGGCATTGCAGTACAGATAGGTCACGTTGGTAAAAGTGCCGTAGCCACTGTCGGTCAGGCATTTTCGTAAGGACGCATCCGGCACTGTCGTGGCGTTGATTGCCAGCTGCCCGCAGCTGACCGGCAATATGAATCTGCTTTGATTGGCGTGGTTACGCAGGGTGTCAATCTGTGCGCAGTCAATGGCAAGCTGACCTTGCAACTGCAGGCTTTGGAACTGACCGGCTGCTTTAATCAGCTCGCTGATATCTCTGACGACCGGGCTTTTGTTGGTTGTCATATACAGGTACTGCAGGGTGTTTGGCACCGTGAAATCGGGGAATTTTACCGGCAGATTATTATCCTGCAGATTCAACCAGAACAGTTGTTGCAGGCTGCCGAGCACGCTGTAGTCCGATAGGGCGCTGTTATTGTATAGCGACAGCATAGTCAGATTCGGCAATGCGCTCAGATGACTGATATCGGTCAGTGGTGTTGTTTCAGCATACAGGTTTGTCAGGGCTGTTGGGTTTTGCAGCGCACTGACGACGGACGACAAACTGGTCAGTTTAGTCATGCTGAGGTTTAAGTAATTCAACTGTGCTGACAGGCTGAGACCACTTAAACTGCCGATGTTGTGACCGCCAATATCCAGTGAGCGCAGATTCGGCAACTGGTTCAGGAAGGTGAAATTGTTCGCTTGTGTGCTGCGGATGTAGAGGTGCTGCAGCGTGGTGGCGCCGCTAAGCCAGCTGAAATCATTAATAGCATTAGAGCTCAGGGTCAGTTCCTGTAAGGTGCCAAGCAGTGGTTGCAGCACAGGGATGATGGCATTGGTCAGCTGATTTTGTCGCAGGTTTAATGCGCGCAGGGTGGCCGGATACTGAATATTGGCGGCGGAGTCCGTCAGCTGCTGCCCGGACAATTCCAGATCAGTCAGACTGCTGAGTTTTTCCAGTGGTTTGAGACTGCCCAGCCTCAGTTGCAATGCCCCTGGCGTGATATCCAGCAGCTGCAGATTCTTCAGCTGTTCAATGCCGTCCAGTTGCTGCACATCCTGACAGCTCAGCTGCATGATATCTTCGACATAGGTGTCGGAAAAATCAGCGATACAGGCCTGTAACCGGCTGTCGGCGACCGTGATTTCTTCTGGCAATGTCTGAGTAACGCCACAACTGGCAGGCCTGCGTACTTGCGCGACTTTGGATGCTATCTGGTCCAGCTCGTTGCATGGAATGCCGACCTGGCCTTGCAGGTCCAGTTCCTGCAAAGTGCCGGGCTGATTGATCAGGCCGGCAACAGATTTGATGCGGGCATAACTGTATGCCCACTGGGTGTATCTGGATAGATCCAGTATTTTTAACGATGCCGGCAGTACTAAGGTGCCCAGGTTGGCGCTGTTAGCGGTGTTAAACAGCCTCAGGCTGTAGAGCTTATTGAGTTTGCTGACAAAGCCGAGGTTGGTGATATTTGGTGTGCTGCCAATCACCAGGTGCATTAAGTTCGGCAGGCTCTCAATGGTCGCTTGATGGGCTGCGGTAAAATTTGCCCCATTCAGTGCCAGTGTCACTAACTGCTGGTGGTTGTTCAGTGCTGAGATATCAATATCTTTGTGATTAAATTGCTCCAGTGTCAGGCTATTGAGTGCCGGTAACTGACTGATAAAATTGAGGTTGCTCAAATCATACAAATAAGCGTCAGCAATACCCGGATGGTTGAGCCCAGCGATAGCTGCCGGATTGCTGATATTCAGGAAGATACTGCGCAAGCCGCTGATTTGGTTCATCAATGCAACCATATCGGGCTTGTCACTGAGTTCATCATCGGAGTGGCGTAATGTCTCCAATTGATCAAGCGACGCCAGAATTTGCCAACCGGCAGTCACTTTTAAGCGGTGCAGGCTCAGGTGTTTCAACCCTGCAATATTGGATAAAAAGCTCAGGCTGCTGATTTGATATCTTTCTAAGGTCAAATCCCGTAAATGCGGCAGTTCAGTCAGTTCGCTGAGGCCACTGAGCGGTGAATTTGCGCTGGCGCCGCCGACATAAAACTGGCGCAGTTCAGTCAGCGCTTTCAGGCCGGTTAAATCACTGACCGCCGGTTGCTGATAATGATAAAAGCAATAAAGGCTGGTGATCTGGTCAACATACAAGAAACCGGCGCTATTGGCAGATTCAGTAAGACATTGTTTTAACTGGGGGTCGGTGAAATTCAGGCTGCTGAGCAAGACGCGGTCCTGCTGTGATGTGACAGTCAGCGCTTTGATCTTACCGGTCACAGAGGCTCTGGTCACACACTGATCCGGCTTACCGCCGCTCAGCCGGCATTCGATTTGTTCGCCGGCAGCTGTCTGGTGGATGACGCGCCGCTCAGTGTGTTGCGTTTTAGTGGGGCTGACCGGAGGCTGCACCTTGGGGTAAGCATTCTGCAGCTCAATCGGCCTGCTGTCGGGCTTTGCTATTGTCGGTGCAAATGGAGACGGCAGGCCTGCCTTTCCACTGGCGAACAAAGGCGGTTGCTGCCCGGGCGTCAATGACTGTGGCGACTGCGCTTGCCGGGCCGTCGCGGTCAGAGACAGCAGTAAGAGGGAAACTGCCACAACTTGCTTATTCATGAAACCTCCCTGTCGCACGGGTTGAGACAGGCAGCGATGCCGTCAACAATGCGGTATCTTGCTGAAATGACCAAAGCTCCGGATAAACGGAAGCTTCTGTTCCCTGTCGATGCATTCATGCGATGCGACAATATAGAATGATTGCCGTGGTGTGCCTGCGACATTTTCCGGCGTTCGTGCGTCAATTTTGTGCAACCGCAGTTTTTTTTGACGTGAGTTGCGATCGCATGCTGTATTTGTTCCTGAATTAGCAAGCGTCTGTATCCGTAGTCCCTGTTTGAATCATTGTCGGGTCAGGGCGGCGGTCAGCCTCGATGAGCGACACCCGTTATGCTCTGACGAGCTGCTGTTGTTTGCGATACTCAGCAGCGGTCGTTTGCAGCTGGCTGCTGAACTGACGCTGCATCGTTTTCACTGTGCCAAAACCACATTGTTCGCTGATCGACTCAATACTGGCGTGGGGCTGACTGGCCAGCAACTGGCAAGCTTGCTGCAGGCGGTAAGCGTTCAGCGCGTCAAGCACTGTCATCCCGATGGCGCTTTTGCACAAACGATTGAGTTGGGAGGTACTTTTATGAAAGTGGCTGGCCAGACTCTCTGCTTTGATGGTCGCATCCGGGTAGACGACCGCAAAGACGGCATCCAGTTTCAAGCGGAATGACTGATATTCATCGGCTGGCTGTCCGGCCGGCGTCAGCAGATTTTGGCGTACCCGGCTGGTCAGTTGCTGATATTGTCGCATGACGGCTGAGACGGCACTGAGTAACACTTTACCGCTGACCGCCTTGGTCAGGCAGAGGCTGGCCTGGATTTGATATCCCTGCAGCTGAATTTCTTCGCTTTGCAATGCTGTCAGCACAATGACAGGAATATGACTGGTTTGCATCTGAGATTTCAGTAGCTGGATTAACTTAAAACCGCTGTCCTGCTGTTCCATCATGACATCGGTCACTATAAGGTCTGGCAGGTGTGTGCTGGCAAGAGCAAAAGCACTGGCGACGTTTGCGGCGGTAAAACACTGATAGTGGGGTTGCAGCAGCGCCGCCAAATCTTCCCGCAATTGATCATTGTCTTCAACCAGCAGGATGCTGCCGGCGGTCCCAGCCGAAGTCGCGGAAGCTTCCGGCAATGTCGGCCGGACAACTGGTACACAAGGCAACAGAGTGTCGAGGGGGCCTGCAGCGTTTGGAGTCGTCAGCTGCTGCTCGTCACCAAGTGGCAGACAAACGACAAACTGGCAACCCCGGCCAGGTTCACTGTGCAGGGTGACAGTACCGCCAGCGTCTTCGACGCAGGTTTTCACCAGAAACAGCCCTTCACCACTGCCGGGGATATTTTCCTGTCCGCTGATTCTGTAGTGACGCAGAAACACCAAAGGCTGTTCATGCGGCGCAATGCCCGGGCCGTAATCACGTACGGAAAAATAAAGTTTGTTTGCGCGGGCGGTCAGTTCAATCTCAATAGTGTTTCCATCGTGGCTGTACTTGATGGCATTGCTCAACAGGTTTGCGGTGACAAGTTCCAGTACGCCGGGTTGACCATAAAACGCGACACTGGCCAGTTGTAACCGGATCTCCAGCTGCTTTTCGCGGGCGTAGGGCAGGTAGCGCTGCACTTCCTGTTCGACAATCGGCTGGGCGGCAAGGTGTTGTCCTTCGCTGCTATGTGCCAGCCGTAATGCTTCGGCTTCAAGATGACGCTGCAGCAGCTGATGCAGGTCCTGGCAAGCCAGACTGGCACGCTCCAGGCAGCGCTGCATAGCGGGTTGCTGTGAACTTGTATCCGGCTGCACTGTTGCCGCGCTGAGCTGTCCGGCCTGTTCGAGCTGCAAGCGTAATCGCATCAGCGGTGTTCTCATTTCGTGGGCAGTGAACTGAAACTGAAGTTTCAGATTACGTGCCAGTACCGACTCACGGGCGATACCCTGTTCAATCCGCAGTTGTTGTTGTCGCTCTGTGCGGTCGCGCAGCGCTTTGTAAGCCCACAGCAACAGAACTGCGGTCAGGATATAAATCGCATAAGCAGGCCCGCTGAGCAGCGGGTGTGGCCGGATTTCAAAACTGAATAAAGCCTGGGGTTCGCTCCAGTGACCGTCGGGGTTGGCTGCTTTGAGCCAGAACTGATACTGGCCGGCAGACAATGCCGGAAAGCGGGCGCTGCGTTCTGAAACATATTGCCAGTCTTGTTGGGTACCCGCCAGACGGTAGGCGTAGCGCATTCGCTCCGGTGCCGCATAGTGCAGGCCGGTAAACCGCAATGTCAGCGCGTTCTGCTGATAACTGAGGCTGGCGAACGAGTCCGTTGGCAATGCTTGCTGATCGTTGACCTCGATGCTGCGCAGTTGTAACGCTGGGACCGCTGTGTTGTCCTGCACATCCTGGGGCCTGAAGCCATTCACGCCATTAACTCCGCCAAAATAGAACCGGCCTGAGGGGCCAAGGTGAGACACGCTGTAGTTAAATTCGGTTGATTGCAGTCCGTCTGCCAGCTGGTAGTGACGGATTTGTCCGTTCGCGGGGGTGAAACTGAAGATGCCATGACTGGATGCACACCACAAACGACCATTGTTGTCGCCCATCACACTGTAAATGACTTCGGTTGGTAACCCCTGCCGAACGCCGTAACGCTGCCATTCCGGCGAACTGCCTTGCCGCCAGGTCAGCCGGTTCAGTCCGCTTTCACGGGTGGCTACCCAATAAGTCTCTGCCGATGTTTGCCAGACACCATGCACCCAGTCGTGTCCCAGCGAGTTTCGGTTTTGTGGTTGATGCCGGAATTGGGTCAGTTGCCCGCTGTCAGGTGCCAGCCGTAACAGTCCCTGCTCACTGGACAGCCACAAGGCCCGGTCCCACGCCTGATAGATTTGCCAGATGCTGTTGCCGGCGAAAGCCGGATATTGTTCGGCGGAATACCAGTGCCTGATGCTTTGCAGATCTGGGTCGGCGCAGCCAATGCCCTGATTTGTGGCGAGCCACAGACACTCATCAGTGGCCAGCAGACTCAGCACTTCAGGCTGGCCCTTTGCCGTGGATGGCAGCAGGCCTTGCAACGGCAATGGCCTGAATTGACGTTCGGGTTCATCGAGCCACAGTAGCCCTAAGCTGGTAGCGAGCACCAACAGGCCCTGACGACTGCGGGTGATTTGATGGATAGCCATACCCTGATTCTTTTGCAGTGGTAATGCATACATCTCAGTGGTTGCTGTCGGGGCGCCGTCCGGCCCGAGCCGTTGCTTTTTCAGCACGGCGTCGTGACCTGTCCACAACCACTGTTGGCCCTGGCGCTGCTCTTCGAAAATACTGCGCACCCCACGGCCACCGATCGATTGGTCGCTGGCGAAACGCGGTGGGTTATAGTGCCAGAACTTGCGTGCGGTGGGCACCCAGCGCAGCAGGCCCGACTGTGAAGCTGAGAGCAGGACTGTGCCATCCCGGGTCTGATATAAGGTATCTAACCGACCGGTCAGTTCCCGCATATCCACGCTCATCGGGCTGAAAGTATCCTGCTTTGCGTTGTAGCGAAACACCTGAGTGCCAGTGCTGACCAGCAGTTCATTGGCGGTATCGAGCATGCTGGCGACGCTAAAAAAACGGTCGTTTTGCACGTCAAGCGCAAAGGATTTCAGGTCGTTGAGCCGGATCAGCCCATCGCCAAACAGCCAGTGTCGCCCTTGTTTGTCCTGATAAAAAATCCTGCCACCGCGCAGCGCCTCCACGGCAGTGGCCTGCCGGGTGCCATGCTGTCGCATGACAGGCGAACCCTGCAACATGGACGTGCTGAAGTAGAGGGTGCCATCGGCCAGCTGGGTCCAGTCAATCACCGGGTAGCCGGTCAATACCGCGGTAAATTGTTGCATCTGTGCCGACCAGCGGTACAAGCCATTATCTGTGGCGACATACAGCTGATCTTGTACCACCTTCAGGCGGTTGATCATTGAAAATGGCTGGTTGGCGGCGACCATGATCGGCTCAAATTGGTCGGTTTGGCTGTTGTAGCGCCAGACGCCATGAGCGGCAGCGGCCCAGATGGTCTCGCCAAATTCGAGCATTGGATAAAAATGCCGCAGCGACTTTTCGGTCGCGGTGTCGTCCCGCAGATAATTGGCAAAACGACCACCGCCCAGATGACGGCTGATGCCATTCCAGGTGCTGATCCACAGCACGCCCTGGCGGGTTTCCAGCAGCGCATTGACATAGTTGTGCGTCAGGGAGTCGGCTCTGTCCAGCTCGCGCATAAAGGTTTCGCTCTGATAGCCGTCGAATCTGACCAGGCCGGTGCCGGTGCCCAGCCAGAGGTAACCTGATTTATCCTGCAAAACCGTCGCAACAGAGCCTTGCTGCAGGCTCAGTGGAAACTTGTTGAAGTCATGAGTTTGTGCTGTCGCCTGTTGACACAGCCAAAGGCAAAGAACACGGATGATAAAAAGCCAGGTACTGCGCAAAGTGGTTCACGTCCGTTGTAGAACTCATCATTTTAAATGTGCCAGAACTGTCATAGCGCTGGCAAGGGGTTCAGGAGCCGCTGCCAGCACAGTGGTGGTCAGGTCAGCGGATTCAGGGACAGGCGTCCCGAATACGATTCCAGCTTTGCAATCGGGGTCTGTGTCTTGCGCAATTCTGTCCCTTGGATGCCGCTTTTTGTCGCAGCCATCAGTTTGTTCAGTGGTACATTAAAGCCACGGCGAAAAGTCAAATCTGCCGGTCATGTCCGCATAAAAATGCAGCCGGAATGAGATGAGTAGTGAGATGTGCATTGTGCGCCAGGCCGGTCCTGTCGCATTGCTTTATTGTCATGTTGCCGGCGCCAGCAAGAAAGGGAGACTCGTGTGCGAATCAGCGCAATCAACAGCTTTTGCGTTTTACTGGTTGCTGTACTGTTCAGTCAGGACTTACTGGCTGAATCTGTTCAGGTAAAAAGCCGTGTCGACGGCCCCGGCATGCTGGAGCCCGCGCTGGCGGTGGTTGAACCGGGCGAGGCACTGCATTTGTTGATCAAGCCGGAGCCCGGTTACCGGCTGCGGCAAATATCCGGTTGCAACGGTCAGTATCAGGCCGGCATTTTTATTGTTGAGAACCCCAAATACAGCTGTGTGGTGGAGGCCAGTTTTGTGCCGGACGATGCCAGACTGGTTTCGCCAGCCCCGACACAAACCACGGGCAGCTCTGTCATCCAACAAACGCAAAATCCGGGGGCGCTGGCAACCGCCAAGACCGCCAAAAAAGCCGGCCGGATGCTGAAGTTTATTCTGGTGGCAAACCAGGTCATGCAACAGGTCAGCGTGACCAGCCGGGTGATTGCGGGCCTCGGTACCGTGCTGCCTGCGGTGCAACAGCTGCAAAAAAATCAACCGGCCACAGTCGTCGCAACGCCGGCCGCTGGTTATGCCATTCAAAGCATATCGGGCTGCGGTCAACAAAGCGCCATCAGCCCGCTGCTGATCCCGTCTGTCAGCGCCAATTGCGTGGTCGACGTGATTTTTGTCCAGCTGAAAAATGCCCTGTGGGACCAATTTAACTGGGATCAGGCGACCTGGGGTTAGTCCCCGGTCTGCTCAGTCAGGCAACTGCATGTTCAAACAAAAGCTGCGTCCAGCGGTGTGCCGGCCTGCCGGCACACCACAATGACTGGCAGCACAGCAAAGCGCAGAAAAAAGGAAGATATCAACGATGACATACTGGGTAAAAAAGCTGGTTCTCGCTTTGGCTGTGACGGCTCCGGTCGCGCATGCCGCCAATCTGGTGCAGTTCAGTGCCGGCCAGCCAGCCAAAGCGGCGGAAGTGAATGCCAATTTTAAAGCGCTGAATGATGAGTTGGCAGCCGCCAAAAATTTCAGCGACCTGACCGAGGCCCAAATCCAGGCGCTGAAAAATGCGGTCGGCGCCGGCGGGGTCATTGACGGGCTGCAGGTTGATTGTACCGAAGACCCGGCGGCTCTGGTCAATGTGATAGAGACTAAAGGCAGGCATAACCAGTTTATGCGCGTCACTATTAAAGGTGACTGCCATGCAGTGATGACTACGCAGTTCCACGGCTTTAATCTGTTTATCAATGGCGATGAAGCGGGCGCCCGTCTGATCCCCGATCCTGACGCGGTGCAAAAGTGGAATTTGCTGGGTGGTTTTAACGGCGGTCTCTATCTCAATAATCTGACGTTGTTGCCGCCATCTGACGCCGATGCCGTGCTGTTTTCCCGGTCGTCACAGGGCTCGTTGACCAATGTGACGATTGAAGGAGGCAGTAATGGCGTCGTAGTGCAGGCGACAGCGCAGGTCTATCTGACCAATGTCAAAATACGCAACACCAGCCAGACAGGCATCTCAGCTTATACCGGCGGTTCGCTGCGATTCACCGGCAACAGCGACAACAGTGCGCTGATTGAGACCCACTCAGGAATTGGCCTGTTAGTCGATCTGGCGGGCGCCAGTATGGCGAACACTGAAATTAAAGCGCCAGTCGCTTTGGAATTGCGTAACGGCGGAACCTTAGCAGTCAACTTTGGCCGTCAACTGATCCTGCAGGGCAGTACCAGAATGTTTACCGGCGGTCAGCTGAGTGCGCAGGATATCGCTGTGACGGGGTCAATTCTGATGCGGCAGGCCTCGTTGTTTGCTGACAGAGCCACCATTGTCGGTAACACCCGGTTGTTCGATGGCGCACAGTTTACGGTCCTGAGTGGCTCCATGCGGGCAACGGACCCACCATCAGCAAATTACGATGAGCATATGGTACTGGAAGTATCGGGCGGTTCTCAGGCGACTTTAGGCCGGCATGCGACTCAGATGCAGCTCGATGTGACCGGCTATTTGGTATTGAACAATGCCCGGGTTTCAGCGCTGTGGACCCAGCTGAATACTGATTTAAACATGGAAGCTTCGTCATTTTCGATGGAAAAATCTAACTTTCTCGGGCTTGCGCGCGACGCCAACAATCCCTACCAGGCCAATCTGAGCAGTAACTCAACCTGGCGACTGTTTCAGTCCAATGTTTCGGCAGGCAAAGTGTTGCTGATGCAAAGCACTTTGAATATCGATGGCGAGAGCGGCAACAATAACTACGGTAATACCGCCAACACCTACTTCCAGCTGGCGATGGGCAGTTCGTTGAGAGCCGCCAATTGCAAAGGTAACAGTTACTTTAATCTGGAAGGCAGCAGTTTGCAGTTACTGGATTGTGATTTCACTGAATCCGTGGTGTCGGCACATACTGGCAGTAAAGCCCGGATTGACCGTTCGAAGATTGGCCTGGTGCATGTGGATGGCGGCAGTACCGCGGGTTTCTACCAGTCAAAACTGACAGGCGCAGGATTTACCGACTGGGGCGACCAAAATTACAACATCGGCGCCAATTCTATGATGTATCTGGATGGCTCATCGCTGACCGTGACCAAACATTTTAACAACAACGGCGTGCTGCGTTTGCAAAATGCCAGCGTGGATATGAAAAACTCCACAGTGCAATGTTATGCAAACCGCGGCTTTATTGAATGGTGGTCCGCCACGGCTGCCAGCACTATCGGTGTGCTGAGCGGCTGTAATTCTGCCCCGGCACCTTAGCCAATCCACAGCCAACCACCGGTTGCCCTGCAGCCACAAGCAATCCCGCCATGGGCCTGTAAAGGCCCATGCATCTTCTGTACGGCTGTGCGTTTCGGCTATAGGGCCGATGTCGTCAGCAGTTGCACGACGACGGGGCTGCAGCGCGCATCTTGCACAAAACTGTCGCCATCAGGCACGGATTTGTCGCAGCCGGAAACAGGTGGAATGTTAAATTAATGAGTGACTTACCTGAGTTGCTGTGGATTGCGCTATTCACAACAAGACGGGGACTTTCTGACTTTTCCCACGAAGTAACGCAACGGATGAGCTCAACTATGTCTGCGACTAACAAGAGTTTTCGTTTTACTGAATGTGCCCGATATGGCACACGGAACCCTATGGGTATCACACACTTTTTTTTAAACGCGATCTTGTGGGTTTCACTGTTTCTCAGTGCATCGGTGCACGCGTCTTCAGTCAAAAATTTCCGAACCGACCTGATGTGTCCGGAAAATTTCCATGAGCAGTCTAATTTTCATTACGACGCGCAGGCCGCGAAGGTGCTTGCCGAATTCGCCCGGGATGTCTACGTCATTAAAAGCGAACAAACGTTAGCACAAAGCAAACTGGCGTTGGAAAAGCTGATGAATGGCCGCTATGCAAACGCATTGGTGCTGAACAGCCAAGATTTACAAGGTGATATGCAGGCTTTCGTCTGGGAAAATGATGACAAAATAATTGTATCTGTAAAAGGAACTGATGAGCTGATCGATTGGGAGTTTAATCTGACAAATTACAGAGTCCCGTTGAGCGTAGAAAACAAGAGCGTACCGGGAGTTCAGGTTCATATGGGTTTTAATTTTTATGCGGATCGACTCATTGAATTACTTCAAGCAACACAGCAAGGGCAACAGATACTCAACAGAATTTTGCTTTCTGAAAAAGATGTTTTTCTGACTGGTCACAGCCTCGGTGGCGCTGTCGTAACCTTGTTGGCGGCGAAATTTCGGGAAATGGGGGTGTCAAAGGGACGGCTGCAAGTTTATACCTTCGGAGCACCTGCAGTCGGTGACGATGCATTTGTAAGTCGTTACGAACCCTACTTTGCCACAGGCTTTAATATTTTCCGCGTGAGGAATCAGGATGATGTAGTCCCTTATGTCACTTACCTGGATATAGACAAACTCACAATCTCACGCTGTGCAGCGACATCCTTTAAGCCTGGTCATCCGGCGGCAAACTTTGTCAGATGCCTGGCAGGCAAGACTGCCATGTCGGTGTTTAAACATCGGTTCGAACAAATTGGTTTTCTGCGCGCTCACTCATCTGCAGTCGCGAATTACGGACAACAGTTGGATGCCCGGCAATCAACTGTGTTAAGACCTACGGACTGGAACGTGCTGAACATGCTGACCTCAGATCGGGTGTTTGAGGTCTTTGCCGAACATAGCAGTGTTTTATACGCCAGCCATGTGGCGCAGAATCATCAATTAAGCACAGCACCCGCCTGCAATATTGATGGAAGCGTCCAGCGCGCTCAACAAGCTTACGTACCGACCGTTTTTCATTTTGGTCTGACCCGTTTGAAAAACAGCGAGGTGAAGCTCAGTGCGCCAGTCACGTTGCAAGCCGAATCTGCCACTTATGGTTCAATGCGTATTAAACTCGGGCTACCACCATTAAAAGGCCTTTTTGTGACGACCACAAAAACAGTGGATCTGACAGGCGCGGGTATCGTGATTGAGGTCAAAGATAAAGCCACTGGCAAAAAGTTTTACCGCCGTGATTTTACCGTGAGCGCAGCGACCTCGGATGAGCCATTACTGCCAGAATTTTTACCAGATAATTTGCCACAGAGTTTTTATACCGAACGCACCGGTCAGCAGGATTTTGTTTTACAGATCACTGCATTCAATACCAAACATCTATTTGATAACGGCTCAGACACTTTTCACTGGCAGCAAGACATTCATCTGGAAGCAGATGACGTGGACTACTTGTGGCAATACCAGCCAACCCGCTTACGGTTTCAGGACAGCAGCAAAACGGACTGGGACAGCAGCCAACACATGCTGTCATTGCAACAAGGCGAAAAATTCTCAGTTTGTTTAAGCAACAGTCCGCGCCAACTGACTCAGGTCACCAATATCCAGTTAGTGGTTGATGTTGTCGGTGCGGGCAGAAGGATTACTTTTCAAGCGCCGAGCTATGATGATGCGACCGGTTGCATGGAGTTTACCGCCAGCGAAACGGGCAGATTTAAGTTGATCCGGGTGGATGCTGAGGTGTTTCGGGATGATTTAAATCAGTCTGTGTACACGACCTTGGATTATTTTTATAGGGGCTATGTTTCTGTTACGGGTTCGTTTCAGCAAGGGGTTGGCAAACTCCTTTTTCGTGATGACTTTAATGGCGCTGAGCGAGGTCCAAATCCGGAGCATTGGATTGCTTCAGGATATGATGTGGTTGTGTCTAATGGTCATTTAGGAATGTATGCCAATGTCACCGATAATACAGGTAGAGTTAAAAGTAAAATTTCAATTCCATCTGGAAAAATCAAGGTGACTATTAAGCATTATATGTCACCTGGGGGGAGTTATTTCTTTCCGAAATTATCTTTAGGTCTTAAGAATGGAACATATTTAGGTGCTATGTTTATGAAATCAGATTATTTTGCAGATAATTGTGGGGATTATGGAAATGCAAATAAAATCTCGATTTATACATCTGAGAGTCACTGTAATTTTTATTATGCAGTAAATTCTTCTGACTTTTACAATAAATGGGTGGAAACAACTCTTATATTCGATCCGGCAACAGGTCTGATACAGTTAGATCTCGGAAATGATAAGTCAATCGATTTTGAGGTAACTTTGTCGCCGGAGTATCGGGCGGATGTCGACCATATCTACATGGATGGATATGGATGGTGGACATTTCATCAGCATCTAATTGACTGGATCACTGTAGAGGCAGGCTCGGAGTATGATAGTAGCATACCGACAACCACCTTCCTCTCCGAAAACCTGCCCGATGGCACTTATCAGCTGGGGGCCGCTACCAAACGCTGGCGTTTTAAAACAGCCGATGTGGCTGTTGCTGGCTTAAAAGCCGTGCGGGTCAGTGCGGATGCGGCGCTTGGTATTCAAACTGCCGAAATTCCGTTGGGCGATGTCGCGGCTAACAGCGAGTTTCTGGTCGAGTTGCCGCTGCAGGTTAGCCGTGGCAATCAGGCGGTGGCGCGTTCGGTGTGGAAATTGGTTGATGGTACTGGTAAAGACGTGCAGATCAGCAACAGTAAAACCAATACCTTCTGGCTGTCGCTGCGGACAAACAGGCCTCCCCAGTTTGCCGCCTTGCAAAAAACGGCACTGGGCGGTGAGGTCGGCAATCTGTTGCAATTACCTTTACAGGCGACAGATGCTGACGGCGACGCCCTGACTTTTTCAGTGGTATTCGGCGGTGGCAGCATTATTGATAAAGTCAGCCGCGTGAGCAACAAAGCCTGGCAGGGTAGCTTTGCGCAGGCGGGGGTACAGCCGCTACAGCTGGCCGTTTCGGACGGGCTGGAGCAGGATCTGATCAATATCGATGCGGTGATTTACACCGGTAGTGGTCTGGCGAACTTTTTTGCCGATGTGCAATATCCGGGCACTGACGATATCAACAGCGTTTACAGTGCCGTGCACTTCCTGGCTGGCAAAGGCATTGTGATGGGCGCATCGACACAGGCGGGTGAGCGATATTTTGAACCTGCGCGCGCAGCCACTCAGGCGGAAGCTTTAAAAATGTTGTTGCTGGCAGCGCAGGAGCGTGGCTTTGTCCAGCTGCAGCAAGCTCCCTATATTCCTGAGCATTATCAGAACCAGATCAGCCAGAACGGCCAGCTGTTCGACTACAGCTGGGCGGCTGACTATGCCTACACAGCAGAGCAACTGGGCATGGTTGATAACCTGCAGTTGTTCGAACCGGCGGCTTTGCTTAGCCGTGAACAGGCCGCGTACTGGCTGGAACAGTTGCTGGAACTGGAATCCCCGCTGGCGGTGCTCAAAGCGCGTGGTCTGACCGATCGTTATCAATTCAGCGATGCAACAGCTTTTGCGCAGCCAGCGCATTATCAGGCCGCTTTAAAAACGGCGTTGTTCGGTTACCTCGGGACTTTGGGACAGAATTTCCGGCCGGCAGATCCGATCAACCGCGGCGACTTTGCGGTGATTGCGGCCCGGGTGCTGCGCACGGCCACTGTTGTTGGCCTGACCAGCCAGCAAGTGCAGCTTGCCGAGCGCTTTGGCCAGCAGATGCCGGTGGTGAAGCACGGGCAAACGCTGCAAATCAATGGCGTGACCGGTTTGGCGGTGTCTGAAATTTCGCAGCAGGGCCAGCTGATTAAAGAGGAATGGCTGGACCCGGCGCAAAGCTACGTCAGAATTGGCATCACACTGGATGATGGTACTGCACTCGGGACAGCCCGGATGATTGATCAGCTGGCGTCTAAGCCATTGCTGCTTAATACCAATAACCTGCAACTGACCCGCAGCAGCATGATTAATTTGATTGTGCTGCTGGAAAATACCCGTTCAGGCGTAATTAGCGCACAGTATTTGCCGCTGGCACTCGATTTTGCCGACAAAGACGGTGATGGACGCCGCGATGATGTGGACGCTTTTCCAGAGGATAACAGGTACAGCCGTGACGCCAATAAAAATGGTGTGCCTGATGAAGTTGAAGATTTGTTGCGCGAGCTCGGCATTGACGGAACTGCCAAGGCGACGGTCAATGGGGTGGCACAAAGTTATAGCCTGGCCTATGCCATCGCTTTTGGCCTGGCTTACGACAGAACCACGACAGGATTGCCGCAGGATAAAACGGCTCCGGTGATTCAGTTGCCGCCTGTATTGACCATTCAGACACCACACAGCGACGGCTTGCCAGCGACAAACTGGCAGCTGGCAAATTATCTGGCTGCGGTAAAGGCTGTGGATAATCTGGATTTGCATGTCAAGCTGAGCCATGACGCCCCGGCCCGCTTTGCCATAGGCCAGACCTTGCTGACGTTCACCGCGACAGATCAGGCCGGCAATATTTCTAAAGCCACCGCCACCGTCACGCTGGAGCTGGTTGCGGCCAAACCGCGCAAATCAAGGATGATGAAAATTATCTTGCTGAGCCAACCGCAGTCGCCATAAGAAAGGGAAAGCACCACTTGTGCCAGTCCTGGTCAGCCACACTGTGCCGGACCTTGTTGTGGGTTCAAGGTCCGGACTCTGATGCCAAACCAGGGCTTAATGGGTACAATACAGGGCGCTGTTGTATCCATTCCTATGATTTTATTGTAAATTATCGGTGTTTAACTATCAGGTGTCAGCCTGATCATGGAATGTTGTGCAAGGAAGGGTATCTATGAAACCAGTTGTATCAGGTTGTTGTTCTCCTGCCGTTTTATTCAGAAAATTCATGTTGGGGTGTCTGCTGTGCTTTTGTACTGTGTTTGGCACTGTGTTTGGCTCAATCCTGAGCGCTTCTGTCGCCTGGGCCGGTGATTTTTTCAATCAGCCCACTTCCCTTAGTTTTGAGCAGGAAACGGTGGTCCAGAAAGCGACTGCTGATAAGTTTTATGCTGTCGATCTGGTTGCAGGGCACAGCTATAGCGTGGTGGTCCAGAGCCAGCAAATCAGTGGCAGTGTGGCGGTGGATATTTACCAACCGGACAGCAACACTGAGGTGTACCGCTCTGAGGGCTACTTTTATAACAATAGTTATTCCGTCATTGAGTTTACCCCGGCCGTCTCAGGCCGTTATACGCTGAAAATCCGCGGGGTTGCGGCGACAGTGCGCCTGCAAATCCTGCGCGGTTTTGCCAATCCCGGCATTCATGACAATCACCGCAGTATTTATCCGGGTTTGAACACGGCGCGTTATCTGAAAAGCGGTGCTTATGCCTTCAGTGGCCGCACTGAGTACTTCCGCTTTGAAGGCCGGGTTGGTGATCAGATCAATATCAATCTGTTAAGCCTGCCAGCCAATGGCGGCAGCGCCCGATTCCGGCTTTATGTGCCGTCGGGCGATGAGCTGCTGACCAAATATGATGATTATCTGTCTTTAAATCAAAGAGCGGCTTTCAACTTCACTGCCTATCACAATGGCGTGTATTACCTGCGTGTTGACCGCGATGGTGCCGGCAGTTTTGAAGTCGGTTTGTCCGGTGTGCGGGCCGACGTCGATGACGACAGCGACGGTTTAGCCAACAGTGCAGAGTGGTCGCGCGGCTCTGCCGTGGATAAAGCCGACACTAATGGTGATGGTCGTAATGACTATCAGCAGGCGCTGGCCGGCCAGCGTGGTCTTTATCCCACCGAATGGCAACGCGCCGATGTGGCAGGGGCAAGTACATTGCAAACAGCCAAAGCTGTCCCTTATTTTGATCAGCCATTTAGTGTACCGATGGATGGCTTTGACAAATATGTCAGCTTTGAATTGAAGCAAGGCGAATCGGTTGCGCTGGATATCCGCGCTTTACGCGGCGCTGGTTCCAGTCAGGCTTATTTGTATGGACCCGGCAGCTCACCTGTGCTGATCCGAAGTCTTGGCTATCTCAGCCAGGCGTCGGGTTTGTCTTATGAATTCACCGCGCGTTTAACCGGCACTTATTATCTGCGCATCGGCGCCGCTTTTGGTCTGGCGGATGTCGGGATTTACCGCGGGTTGACCAGTCCACTGCGGCAGGCGTCTTTATACCAGCAAACGCCGCTGACGGCAGCTCAGTTACAAAGCGGGCGTTTGGCACACGATGGCCGGACTAGTTACTGGTACTTTCTGGCCAAAGCCGGAGACCAGGTCAGTTTGCAAGTCTCACCGCTGCTGACTGCTTCCAGCCTGACAGTCTCGTTGTTTGCGCCGGGCGACAGCAATGCCTTTAAAAATCTGTCGTATTTGTCCAGCCAGGAAAACCGCAGCATCGACTTTATCGCCCGGCAGGAAGGCGTTTATCTGATGAAAGTGACAGGAGCGGCCGGCCAGCTGGATGTCATTCTCAATGGCGTGCAACAGGCGCAAGACACCGACGCTGATGGCCTGCCGGACGTATTGGAGTACCTGAGAGGGCTGGATCCGGCCAGACCGGATACCAACAACAACGGTGAGACCGATGCTGAAGAGCTGGCCGCCGGCCGGGCGGGTCTCTATGCCACCGAGTGGACAGCACAGGACGTGGCCTCCGCGTTAAATCCGCAAGTGGGTAAATTACTGCCTTACTTTAACCAGAAATTCAGTGTGCAATTTCCCGGGCAGGACACTTATATCCGGCTGCCGCTGGTGGCCGGCCAACCTGTCGCTATCCGAGTGCTGAACCACACCAATGTGGGTTCAGTTATCGCGACTGTACGGGCGCCGGACGACAATTCGCGGGTCCGCTGGAGCTCCAACTTGTCTGACAATGAATCTGGGGTCTTATCGGTACAGCCGGCAACAACAGGGATCTACAGCCTCCATTTGTCGGGTTCGGCAGGTTTAGTCACTGTGCTGGTTGAGCAGGGCTTCAGCCATGCAGAGCGTGCCGGTGCGGTTTCAGCCTTTTTTGGCAGTCTGAATACCGCCAGATATCTGCAGAATGGCGAATACAGCCGTGGCACTGAGGACCAATACTTCAGATTTGAAATGCAGGCCGAAGAGCAAATCAGTGTTGCCCTGACTGCGCTGATGGACAGAGGTGACCTGACCCTCGAACTGTGGGGCGGCATCCGCAATGCCGAACGCCGGCTGGCGAATACTTACAGCATTTCAGACAAAGAAACGCAGCAACTCGTGTTTCGTGCCGCGCAAACAGGCGTGTATTACCTGAAAGTAAAAGGGAGTACTGGTCGTTATCTGTTATCAGTCACTGGGCTGCGGCCGGACCTGGACAATGACCAAGACGGACTGTCCAACACGGCTGAGCTGGTGAGCGGTTTGGATCCAAACCGGCCCGATACTAATGGCAATCAGCTCGGCGATTTGCTGGAGGGACTGAATGGATTGGCAGGTCTTGATGCGGTTGAATGGCAGTCGCAAAGCTGGCAAAGCGCAACCAGCCGTGGCACCGCCCTGCCGTTGCCCACTGTTAATCGGCCGCTAACTTTGCATCTGGGGCTGGAAAAGCGCTATCTGAAACTCGAATTGCAGGCGGGTGAGTATATTACGGTCGCCGGCAGAGCGCTCAGCACTCACAAAGACCCGTCGGTCAGACTGTACCGGCCAGACAGCGTAAACGCCTCGGTGGGTCTGCTCTATGACATGTACGACGACGAAGACACTGTCGCACTTGACTATCAGGCGGCACTCACCGGGACTCATTATCTGGAATTGCCGGCAGGCCCTGGCGTGCTGCAGCTGGCCGTCTATCGCGGTTATCGTAACAGTGGCGTAACGGACGAAGACCGCAGCTTTTATGGCACGGCTGGTACTGCGCAGCAGCTGGTGAGCGGGCAGTATTGGGTTGCGGCGCCGCAAAATGTGTTCAGATTCAGCGCGACGGCTGGTCAGAAAGTCAGTTTTGCGCTGACACCACGTACCAATATATCGGGCTTTAATTTTAAGGTGACTACTGCTATCGATCCCAGCCGGGCATTGATTGATTATCGTGACATCGATGACGGTGAGTCGAAGTCGTTCAGCCTGACCGCTGCCGAAACCGGCGATTATCTGGTGTTTGTCGCCGGTGCGCAGGGCAGTTTTATATTGCAGCAAGAAGGGATTCAGGCGCCGTCTTATGCCTTAAACACCCAAGCGGCACCGGCAGGCAGTGGTATTGTCACTTGCAGCAGCAACCCGGTCGGACATGGCGCTCAGAGTGAGTGCCAGGCGCAGGCCAACAGTGGCTATCAGTTCAGTCACTGGAGTGGCGACTGCAGCGGCAGCAGCTGTCTGCTGAGCAATGTCAGAAGGAACAAGCTGGTGCAGGCCAACTTTGCCCGCCTCTATCGTGCCAATGCGGTCAGTAATAACCAGCAGGGTGGCAGCATTGCGGTCAATACCATCAGCGGGATCGCCGGCAGTAAACTGCGTTTTAAAGTCAATGCAGCCGAAGGCTTTAAAGTCTCGCAGAATGTGGCGGGGGATTGCCCGGCCGGTCAGTGGATTGATGAGCACACTTATGAAACCGGCGCAATCAGCGCAGACTGCGAAGTGAAATTCCTGTTTAATCCTGCCAAAACCAGGACGGGGCTGCCCTGGTGGGTGCTGACAGCCGCGCAACCGGCGAACTGACAAGGTTCTTTTTCAAAACAAAACCGCGCATCACAAGCGCGGTTTTTTATTTTTTTGGGCGACGTCTGGCGCTGCGGTTTTCAACTGAGGAACACAACTAGTCTTTTACGGGCGCCGTGGCTTGTATTGGCTCTGCTTCCTTTGTCGTTGCCTGATCTTTGGAGGGCGCTGTGCTGTGGACAAAGCTGCTTGCCTGCTGTGCCAGCAGCACCCACCACGGCAGGCCTTTTGATACTGGTTTCAGGCCGGCAGGGTCAATCCAGAACCGGACTTTGATGACCTGAGGGACGCCACCCTGCACTGTCACGGTCAGAGTCAGTGTCAGCCAGCCACTGACGCCTCTGGCCGGCTGGAAAATAAGCTGGCCGTTGCTGACACTGAGACGGCCGTATTGGCTGTCGCCAGCGTCGGCAAAACTGGCGGCGGTGAGCACGGCATCGTTGGTCATGCGAAAGCGCAAAGCTGAGTCCGCGCTGCAAAGTTCCGGCAGCGCTATATTTGTGACAGGCAGTGTAAGGCGTAGTGTTTCCAGCGCCTCGCAACTTAAATGGCTGTTGCCAGTCAGGTCTAACTGATATAGCTGAGTCATTGGATGTAACAGAGACAAGTCCTGAATGGCAGAATACTGTAGCCCAAGAGACAACAGTTCTTTATTGAGGTTGCTCAGTAAGGTGAAATCGGTCACCCCGCTGCCGATGAGCGAAAAATAGCGCAGTGTTGGCAATCTGGTCTGGATCTGGTTCAGCGACATGAAGCCGGCGTGGCGGATCTCAAGCTGCCTCAGTTTGTCCAGATGGTGGAGGGGGCTATAGTCCTGCAGGGCCCGGTTATCTGCTGCAATGAGCAACAGATGCTGCAAATTGCTGGCAGCTGCAATACCTTCCAGGCTGTCCAGCGTTGCTGAATCTATGATCAGGCTGGTAAGGCTGGCCGGCTGAGGCAGCAACGCCAGCACTTGTCCGGCATTGCGAATGGCCTGCCCTGATAGTTCTAAACTGCTGATTTGGGCCGGCAGCCTGACGCCATGCAGCTGCTCCGGGGTAGCGGGTTGCAGTGCCAGAGCAATTGTTTTACTGCCCAGCGTATGCAGCGGTTTGTAGTCAGTAATATGCGAGTTGCCCAGCAGGCCGATATTTTCAACATTGAGCTGCGAAATATTCGTCAGGTCATTGATTTGATTGTCCGATAACACGACTTGTCGAAGCCAGGGAAATGCTGTGGTGATCTGGGCGAAACTGGCTTGTGTCAGCAGATTTCCGGGTAAAATAAGATTTTGCACCACCCTGCCGCTCAAGGCCTGTATCGTCTGATCTGTCAGCCCTTGTCTGTGCAATGCCAGGAAAGTCAGGTCCTGCAATTGCGCAAACTCTGCCAGGTTAAGCGCCGGACTGGGGGTTTCTTGGTTACCGCTGACGAACAGCCGCGTCAGTTTGCTCAGATAGCGGATCCCTTGCCAGTTATGCACGTTGCCCTGACAGGACAGCGCATAGACCGAGTTGAGTCTTTTATAACCCTTCTCTGCCAGGCACTGGCGCAGCACGGGGTCTGGTACTGTGGCGGCACTGAGCAGTTTTTGCTCGACACCACAGGTCTGCGGCAGCCTGAAAGCCGCATGATTGGGGTGATTGCGAAGTGTTTCAATTTGTGCACAGTCGATCGTCACTTGCTCGCTGAGATCTAATCGCTTCCATTGCGCCGCCATGTTGACGATATCACCGATATCCACCACGGTGGCATCCTCATGCCAAAAGGCGGGGATGTACAAATATTTCAGCGTCGCTGGCAGGACAAAATCCGGAAACTTTGTCGGCAGCAGGGCCCCACTGATATCCAAAGACTCCAGCTTGTTCAAATCTCCCAATATGCTGAAATCGCTGACTTTATTGAGCCCTTTGGCAACTAAATATTTCAGATTAGGCAGTAAAGTTAAGGCTTGCAGGTCGGCAATTTCGGTAAAGCTGATGGTCAGCTGTATTAATTCCGTTGGGGCCGGCAATGCATTGATCAGTGTGCTCAGGTCGCTGATCGGGTTGTTAGGCAGCTCAAGGTACCACAGATTCGCCGGCAGTTTTGCGCCAGTTAACGACGTGATGTTGGCGTTGTCTAGCGTGATTGAGATGAGGTTGGGCGGGAAAGTGATGGCCAGTTCGGCCTGGTCGATAAACAAGTCGGTGATGCTCAGGCCCCGAAGATGACTCAGCTGTTCAATCCGCTTGAGGTTGTAGAGACGCAGGCCGTACTGAGGTGAAGTTTTTAGGAGATAGAGGTACTTCAGGTTAGTCAGATGCTCAATACCGCTCAAATCGACCACGTTTAAACATGCCAGCGTGGTGATGTTTTCCAGCAATTCAATATTTGTGTTGCTGATGCATTCGCGCAGTTCAGGGTCAGCAAAGTCAACATCTGCCAGCGTGGTGCTGCTGGTGTGGCCGGGCTGGGCCATTGATTCAGTCAATGGTTCTTGCAGTGCCGGCAAAGGTTTGGCGTGCAGCTCAGTGACATGGCGGTCAAATCCGGGCAGGCTGGCGGCAAGGTCCGCATAGAGCCGTGCAGAGGGCCGCCAGTGCGCCATGCTGCGTGAAGCCGCTTTGGCATTTGTTGTCGTCAGGTCAGCGAAATTGCTGGTTGTGGTATCGACCTGCGCAAAGTAGTCCGGTAAGCCGGGTTGAGACACCGCCTGCCACCAGACCAGCGGCTCAGCCGGAGCATGCCTGGCAAAGACGGCCATACTGAACAAGCCGGCGCACATGATGCCGGTGAAGATAGCGCTGCGGATAACCCTTTGATTCATCACGCGGTGAACTCCCTGTACATTAGTTTTTGTCCTCAGGTTTTGTCTGCTGGTTGCCCGGATGGCCCTGCTGAAAACACGGGCAGGAACAGGCCCCATGCCCACATTGTTGCTGTTTGAGAAACGTCCGTCAAAGCTTTTGTCTACTGCCAAAACGACCTTCAAAAAACCTTGCACAACCCCTGAACAAAGCCGCCAGCCGGGTGCATGACGCATCCCGGCGCCCGTTCAGGCTGCTTATTGCTGTGGCTGCGCCATTAACAGCAGTTGCAGCAGTCGGCTGTCTTTTTTGTTCAGCAGGATTTCAACGCTCGATTGCGCTGTGGCCTGATTGCCGCTGCTGTCGGTGCTGCTGAAATGGACTACTGTCACCCCGGGCAGGAACTTTTCCGGTGCGTCGTGGCTTACCACGACTGAGCTGTCAAAGTTATCGCTGGCGGTCACGCTGTTTAAAAACTGCTGGATACGCGGGTCTGTGCGGGCAATACCACTGCGGCCCGCTTTCAGCTGCAGCGGTGCCGGTACCTGGATCACCGGCGCGCTTTGATCGGTCAGATAAATCACCAGACTGGCGGCCGAGGTGTACCCATTTTGGTCGGTCGCTTCGAACAGCAGGATATTTTTACCGGGTTTGAGCCGGGCCGGCGTATGGACCTGACGAATAGTCAGTGGCTGATTAGCGAAATAGTCATGGGCCTTCAATTGACTTATCAGTTGTTGCACCCGGCTGTCGGACAGACTCAGACCGTCTGGCCCTGGCGCAGGCAAAGTCACGGCTGCAGGGACGGTAAATTTAGGGCCGTAGGCGAAATTAACCAGCATATAGACAGTACGGCTGGTGCTGTTGCCGGCCTGGTCGGTGGCGCTGAGCGTCAGCAGATGGGCGCCAGCGGCCCAGGGAGACTGATTGCTAAAACTGACGTCAATATTGGCTGTCACCAAATCGGCCACGGTAAATTGCTCGATAAACTGATAGAACTCATAACTGTCGCTGGTGATCCCTGCGGTACTGTAGGCCGTTGCGACTGAGACGTCCGGCCCATTGATCACGGGCGCTGTAGTGTCCTGCACCCGTAACGTCTGATAGGCCACTGCAGTGTTATTGTCAAAATCGGTAGCCCGCCAATCAATCTGATGATCGCCGACTGCGTAGCTGCCTGTGGCAGTGCTCCAGGCCGGGATGCTGCCATCTTTGGCATCGGTGGCGGTGGGAGCAGTCAGCACAGCCTTAGTCTGAGGCCCGGTTGCTTCCATAGTGATGATGGGCAATGCCGCAAACACCGGTGCTGTGGTGTCGCCGGACTTACAACGTGAAGGCAGCTGGAAGCTGCGCAGCGGTATCAAAGCCCGCCAGGTGCGGTATGCGGAATCGCAGTCCAGCTGGCTGGCCTGGCTCAGGTAAACGTATTGCAGCCTGGTCAGCGTACTGAGTCCGTCGACAGTCAGCGGTACGCTGCTGCCAATCTGCAGATGGGTTAAATTGACCAGCGAGCTCAGTGGATTGAGGTCTGACAGATTGGAGGTTGTGATAGTCAAATTGGTCAGATTGTTCATTCCGCTCAGCCAGGTGGCCTGTTGCAGGTTGTCAGGGGATTGATAGTGATGACTGATATAAAGAACCCGCAGGTTGCTCAGTTGTGACAGTGGCTGGTAGCTGGCAATTTTGGTGTACTGGAGTTCGAGTTCCCGCAGGGCCGGCAAAGCAGCCAGCGGAGTCAGGTCGTTAAGTGTGTAGTTGTATAAGGTCAGCGCTGTCAATTCAGGCAGATTCGCCAGCCAGCTCAACGCAATACTGGCAGTGCCGGACAGCGTGACGTCCTGCAGTTGACGCAATGATGCCAGCGGGCTGAAATCGCTGATATTTTGACCGGAAAGATACAACCGGCTGATGTTGCTGAACTGTTCAAGGCCGGCTAACGAACTGATACTGCCCAGTCCCGCGCAGTTATTGCCATATGAATAGGTACCAAACTCGGTCAGCTGCCCGGCGTAATGCATGGTTGGGTTTGCTGACTTAATCTGCTGCAGGCATTGTTTTAACACCGGATCTGTTACCTGCAGCAAGGCATCGCTGAAAGTCACCAGATTGCCCGGCTGATATTGACGGGCCAAACCATGCCGGATGGCATTGATGGCATAAGTTGCATCAGCGCCGTGTTCGTCATGCCGGTCGATACCACAAGGCTGGCCTTTGCATTGTTTGGCCGGGTTGGAGAACTGGTAGATTTTGCTCGCAGAAAAATAGCTTTCATAGGCCATCACCGTCGCAAAGCTGCGATCGACACCATAACCGCGGGCAAACGGCATGGAATAGCCAGTGTCGCCCTGGCGTTCTGAGTGTGCCAGCCCCATGTTGTGACCGGCTTCGTGGGCTAATACATAGTCTGAACAGGTGATATGCGTCAGACTGACCATGTAGTTTTTATTGTAGGAAAAACCACCGTTATTTGGACCGGTGGCGTACCAGCCCAAGCCGCAAATATTCGCGCTGGTCATCGGCGTCAGTAATGCGACCATATCGGCGCCTGCTTCGTAACGCCATTTATCCAGATCGGCAAAGGCGCCGGTTTTATCGGTCATTTCATCCAGCTGTGCATGACTCTCAGTGGCACTTAACGCAACTTCCCGCATGGCGGCCAGCCGCATTTCGACAAAAACACCGCTGTCGCGATAAATCTGATTACTGACACTGACCAGGTGATAGAGCCGGGTTGCGATGTCGCCATTGTAAATGGCGGCCGCGGCAGGGCTGTACAGCATCAAAAAATCGATAGTGGCGATACTCTCATCGGTCAGCGGTGGATAAGTCTCGCCAGCCTGCACTTGCTCATTGGCCTGAGGCTGCTTTTTCAGCTCAGGCGGCACCAATGCATCATCCTGACTAAAATCAAGGTCTTGCTGTAAGGTTGCTTCGGAAAAAAGTCTGGCTTCGCTATGCATGCCACGCACCACATAAGTGCCGTCGGCACTGACGATACGGGCAAAAAAACCTTTGGGTCCACGGGTGATCACCACCGGATACTGTTCGCCATCCTGACGGATGTAACCGCTGAGGCTGACAATCTCTTTGGTATATTGTTTGACCGTAGTTATTTGCACTGCGACAGGGCCGCCGGGCAGGGCGAGCTGAACAGATTCAGCCGGTTGTACGGCGTCAATGGCGCTCAGGTCGAGGTTCAGTGACAGACCCTGTTGCTGAGCTTGCAGATGCCGCTCTGCCAGCGACTGATTGTCTGCACCTGTGCTTTGCTGGCCGAATGATGTGTCCTGCGCCGGTGTGATTTGCCAGAGTGTCTGACTGGCCCAGACACTCTGGCTGACGACCGCCAGCCACATTATTGTCCCAGATAAAAATTTCAGCATGATGCAGACTCCTTTTAATATGCCGGAACTGCTGCGCCTGTCAGCGCCGGTTCTGGTGGGCGAAAGCCCCTCAAACCCACTGGTGCAGCAGAGAAATACAGGCTTATGCTCGCTTATTTGTCTGTTGTTGTCATCTGATAAACAGTGGCCGCCGCGACAGCGCAGATTCTGAGTGACAAGCATGGCAAAATCGGCGAGCATTCGCCGGCGTTGCGGGCCGTTTGGCCGCCTTATCTGCCCGGGTTGGGGCAGGCAATGGTGCTTGGCAGGTGGCCGCAATGGCAGAGCTGACATTGTATGACAGGGAGCTGAGGATGAACGCCAAAACGATAATTGTTGGGATTTTCCTGTTAATGAGCGGATTCGTGCTGTATTTCTGGACTGCCGGATCACAGCAAGCGCTGGTGGCGCCAGTGCCTGTGTCCACGCCGGCGGCCAGCCCGGTGACTGAATCCTTGCCGGCAGTGTTACCCGGCGCTGCCGAGCCGTCAGCTGCGCCTGTCAGTGAGGTTGCGGCATTGCCTGACTCCACCGGAGCGCTGTTGTCACCGGACGATGAACCGCTGCAGCAAGACAGTGGTCCGGAAATTAATATAGGCCCGTTGATTGATCCGGAACACGATGATCCGAATTTGGGGTTGCCTCCATCTGAACCCAAAGAAATTGGCGAGTTGCTCGACCCGGAAACTTATATTCCGCCGGCACCGGCCAACGAAAAAGAAATCAATATTGGTCCGCTGTTGCCGCCACCCGGTGAAGACAGCGACCCCTGGCCTGAAGCCGCGCCGGAACAACCAAAAGAAATTGGCAAACCGATCGATGCCGGAGCTGAAGTGGAGCAACTTTAGCTCTGAGTTCTGCGCCAGTGCAGCTGTCCTCAGCAACAGAACGGCCTGATTTGTATTCGGCCTTGCCCTTGACTACGCTTGCCTGACACGAGCGGGCGGAAAAAAGCACTGTGGTCGGCGGAGGGGTTATGCGGGTATCTGTTTCATGTCTGCTGTGGCTGGGCATGGTGGCGTCACCGCTGGCAGTGAGTCAGGAAATACAGGTCAACAGCCGGGTCGAAGGCAGTGGTGAACTGCTCCCGGCTCGCGCCACGCTGGTGAGCGGCGAAGTGCTGCATGTGGCGATCAAAGCCGCTCCCGGATACCGGCTCAAACAAATCCATGGCTGCGATGGCCAGTATCAGGACAGCATCTTTATCACCGGCGCCGTGCGCTACTCCTGTGTAATTCAGGCCACTTTTGTGCCAGATGCCGACAGGCTGCCGTCTGCGACTAACCCCGCGACCGAGGTCCAAACGTCACGTCCTCTGTCGTCTGACGCGCAGACGATGGCAGCAAGCAGCACACGGAAAAGCAATATCATCAAGTTTATCCTGGTGGCCCATCAGGTAAGCAAGATGGTGACAGTGACGGCCGGGATAAGCGCTGGCCTTGGCAGTATTACTCCGGTGCAACAGACGCTGCTGAAAGGCGAAAGTGCCAGCCTGCTGGTAACTCCTGCTGCGGGTCAGCGGGTGCTCAGCGTGACAGGCTGTGGCCTCAATACCAGCAACAGTGGTGTGCTGCAGACTCCTGCGCTCAGTGTGAACTGCCATATTTCAGTTAGTTTTGCCGCATTGGTGCAGGGGCTGTGGGACCAGTTCAACTGGGATCAGGGCGCCTGGCAGTAAACCCTTTATTGATGACAGGCAGTCCGGAATCAATGGGCTGATTCTTGTTGCCGAACAATGTTAGTATCTGCGTTTTTGCCGACAGGGTGTTGTGAATGCTGCAGGAAACTCCCCGCGAAACGCCAATAGCGCCAAAGCGACTGGCCTATCTGGTCAGTCATGGTGCTTCTTATGCAAGCAATGGGTATGCAATCCGGACTCATGGTATCGCCTGTGCATTACAGCAGGCCGGGCTGGAAGTCTTATGTTTTGTCCGGCCTGGCCGGCCATGGGATTTTGGTGCGGCGCACGATGCTGTGCCGCTGGAAGTGGTTAAAGATGGCATTCGTTACATTCACAGCCGCTGGCCGGCCGAAAAGCCAGGCAGCAGCGAAGAACTGACCGCTGCCTCTGCAAAGATCTACACGGAACTGTTAGCTGTTTACAAACCGGATTTGGTGCTGGCCGCCTCCAACTATGAAGTTGGCTTGCCAGCGTTGCTCAGTGCCCGTGCTGCCGGCTTACCCTTCGCATATGAAATCCGGGGATTCTGGGAGATCTCGCGCAGTTCCCGCGAGCCTGAATTTGCGGACACACCGGACTATCAGCAGCAGGTCCTGGCGGAAAGCTGGCTGGCCAGTCAGTCCATTGCGCTGTTTACGCTCAATGAAGCGATGCGACAAGAGCTGGTGCAGCGTGGTGCCGCGCCAGAGCGTGTCGCGCTGGTGCCAAACGGTATCACCCGGCTGCCGGCACTGAGTACTGCCGATCCGGTGCTTGCCAGTCAACTGGGTCTGCAGTCCGGCGATTATGTTTTTGGTTATGTAGGCAGTCTGCTGGCCTATGAAGGTTTAGATGATCTGATCCGGGCGCTGGCGACACTGCCGGCGACCAGTCGCTGGAAGTTGCTGCTGGTCGGCGAGCAACATCCTTTTAACGTGGCCCGCAGTCATCAGCAACCAGGTTTTTCCAGTGTATTGCTGGAGTTGGCTCAGAGTCTGGGCGTGGCAGAGCGTCTCTGTTTTACCGGACGGGTGCCACATGCTGAGGTGGGGGCGTATTATGCGCTGATCGACACTGTCGTATTACCACGCAAAGACTGGCCCGTTTGCCAGTTGGTGATGCCACTGAAAGGTATTGAGGCCTTGTCTTTTGGCATGCAATTGCTGGTCTCTGATGTGGCGCCATTAAAAGAACTGCAACAGCTGTCGGCAACGGTCCGGGTGTTCCGGGCCGGAGACGAGACGGATTTACAGCAGCAACTGCAGGATTTACTGGACCAACGGCTGACATCAGTGCAACGCGAGCAAATCCGTCAGCAAGTCTGGCAACAACATAACTATTCACAGGTGATTCGCCCGCTGATGCAATGGAGTCAGGATTGCACCAGCCGCTGAATCTTGCTCTGCTGGCTGCCTTCTTGTTGAGTGGGCAGCCACTGGCTCTGGCTGACACTTTGTGGTCAGAGAATTTCAATGGCAATACAGCTCAGACTCTGAGCTGGCAGCAACTGCCCCTGATGCAGCTGGTGCCGGCTGCGGGGAAGGATGCCAGTCAGGCGCTGCAGGTGAACTACCTGGGGTACCCGCGTGGCAGCCAGCGGATTGTGCGGAATTTGCCGCTGTTAAAGCCGGTGCAGGCTGCGGAATTATCTTTTGCCTTGCGTTTTTGTCCCGGATTTCGTTTTGTCAGAGGCGGCAAATTACCTGGATTTGGCTCACTGTTCCCGGTCACTGGCGGCAGCGCAGGTCAGCCGGATGGCTGGAGCGTAAGACTGAGTTTTGGTGCTGAAGGTCGGTTAGGGGCCTATGTTTATCAACAGCAACGCAAAAGCCGTTATGGCCAGCATTTCTGGGCTGAACATTTTCGCTTTGAGCCTGGCCGGATGTATCAGCTGCGTCTGCAGCTGGCGTTGAACAGCTCACCGGCACTGCATGACGGCTGGCTGAAAGTATTTGTTGGTGACCAGCTCGTGGTTGCAAAGCAACAATTACAACTGTTTGCCAGCCAAAATGACCGTTCGGCCATTCACAATCTGCTGTTTCATACCTTCCATGGCGGCTCGTCCCCTGACTATGCACCAAAAGATGCAGCAGGTCGCTACAGTACCGAATGTGCTTATTTTGATGACTTAACCGTTCGTCAGCAATCCGGAGTGGCCGGCTGATGTCTTTGTTGCCAGACCATAAAGAACAGGTCAGCCTGCCAGAGGTGTGGGTCGACGCAGACTGGTACTTGCAACAATATCCGGATGTGGCGATGGCCGGATTGGATGCGGTTCAGCATTACCGCGATTTTGGCCGCAGCGAAGGGCGCTGGCCCTGTGCGATGCCAGCGCTTGAACTGGAAACTGCATTGTGGCAGCGCGATAAACAGGCACTGATTCAATTACAGCAACTGTTAAGTGCCAACAATTCGGGCGAGCTGTTTGGTCACTTGCAAGCGGCACTGGCCGCATTGGTGCTGGCGAAATGGCATGCCAGCTGGGGGCGTTGGCCAGTCGTTGCCACACTGATGCCACAATTTTTTGCCGTACCAGCGGCGTTGGAACTGGTTCCGGCGCAATTGCCTTGGTTACTGGCTTTCAGCGCAGTGTGGCAGCAGGACCTGACTGCGGCGGCTGCGCTGTTGCAGCATCCGGGCTGGCCCGGCGGCACCAACAAAGTGCTGGCACAGTCGATGCTGTGGCCCGCTGCTGATCGTCTGCTTGGACTGCAACAAATCTGGCAGCAGGCCGGACTGATGGCGGCAGAGCCCTGGCAACAGGAAGCGCCGGTGTCAGCAAAGCTGCCGGCGGCCAACAGCGCCGTATCTGGCAAAGAACCCGCGGCGCATTTCCCGCTAATCTCGGTCATAGTGCCGCTGTACAACGCAGGCCACACTATTGAGACGGCGCTGTTCAGCTTATTGGCACAGAGTTGGCCGGCGTTGGAGATCCTGGTCGTTGACGACGGCTCAACCGATGATTCCGCTGCGAGGGTGCGTCAGCTTGCCGCGCGTTACCGTCAAATTCGTTTGTTACAACAACCCAACAGTGGCGCTTATGTTGCGCGCAATCTGGGGTTGCGTCATGCCAGAGGCGACTATATTACCACCCACGATGCGGATGACTGGTCACATCCGGAAAAGTTATCCATGCAGGTGAGAGCATTGCTGGATAATCCGGCAGTACAGGCGTCAGTGTCGCATTGGGTACGTTGCACCACGTTACTGGAGTTTCAGCGCTGGCGCCTCGACGACGGCTGGGTGTACCGCAATGTGTCGTCGCTGATGTTCCGTCGCCAGGTGCATCATCAGCTAGGGTTCTGGGATCGGGTTGCGGTGAATGCTGACACCGAATTTTACTACCGCATCCGGCAACAATTCGGCGCCGACGCCATTACGGAAGTGTGTGCGGGTATTCCGTTGGCGCTGGGGCGCGTTGACCGGCAGTCGCTCAGTCAGACCGGGTTGACGCATTTGCGCACTATGTATGCCGGGATCCGGCGTCAGTATCATGAAGCAGCGCTGGCCTGGCAGCGACACAGCAAGTCGCTGTATCTGACCGCAGTGCCGCTGCGGCGGGCTTTTGCTGTTCCGGAGCGGATCTGTCGCGGCACACCGGAACAGCAGGAACATAACCGGTTTCTGTTGATCCGCAGCTGTCCGTTGTTTGACGCTGACTGGTATTGCCGGCAACATCCGGTGCTGGCGACATCTCCCGACAAAGCCGCGTGGCATTATTTAAAGCAGGGGGCGGCGGCGGGATTTGCACCTGGGCCTGACTTTGACGGCGCCAGTTATGCGGCGAGGCACCAGTTGCTGGCAGGCGAGAACCCGCTGCTGCATTATCTGGCTGCTGAAACAGACCGGCTGGCCGGTGACTGGGAATTTGACAGTGAAGCTGCGCCGCCTTTGCGGTAAAGTGGCGGCCGTCACCGCGAACCAGCATCAAAAGGATATGCCAGTGGATTTACCTGAACACGACTTGTCGGATGACCGCTTGCTGCGACAATCGGCCTTATTCGATTCGGCTTATTATCTGGCGCAGAACCCGGACGTAGCCGCTGCAGGGATGGACCCGGTTCAGCACTATCTGTTGTATGGAGCGGCGGAAGGCCGGGCTCCTTCTGCCCGCTTTTCGGCCACGGCTTATCAGGCTCTTTACCCGGATGTAGCGCTATCGGGACTGAATCCGCTGGTGCATTATCTGCGTTATGGCGCTCCGGCCGGCCGGCCTTTACACAGTAGTTTTGCCGGTTGGCAGGCCAGCCGGTCCGGCCCTATGGTGTTGTTGGCCGGGCACGCGGCCGGCTCAGTGTTGTTTGGTGCAGAACGGAGTCTGCTGGATGTGGCCAGGGCTCTCGATGCACTGGGATATCGGTTAGTGATCACATTGCCTCAGGCAGACAATCAGGCGTATATCGAACAACTCAGACCTTTTTGTCAGGCTGTGGCGGTGTTTCCTTACCGCTGGTGGCAGCAGGACCGCTCTGTTGATCCAGAGGCGTTGGCGCAGTTCCGCCAACTGATGCAGCAATATCAGGTGCAGCTGTTGCATGCCAACACGCTGGTGCATTTTGAAGCATTACTGGCGGCCCGCGCGCTGGCGGTGAAAGTGATATTACATGTGCGGGAATTGCCGGCGCTGGATGCTGAGTTGTGTCGCTGGCTGGCAGCCACACCAGAGCAGGTGTTGCAGCATGTACAACAGTTTGCGGATTTGGTGATCACCAATTCAGATTTCACTGCCGGTTATTACCCGGACTGTCGTCTGCTCGCGGTGGTGCGTAACACCTTAGCGATTGATCTTTCTGATGTTTCTCCGGTTGGTGATTGTCATGTTCTGCGCCTGGCGCTGATCAGCAGTAATAGCGCGAAAAAAGGGCTGGATGATTTCACTGCACTGGCCGCACTGGCAGAGCAGCAGCAGTTACCGGTAAAATGCCTGCTGATTGGCCCGGAAAACGCAGAGACACAGCGCCTGCAGCAGCTGCAGGCACAAGGCCAGTTACCGGCCTGTTTCGAACTGCGGCCTTATTGCCCGGAGCCGGCCCAAGCGTTGCAACAGGCCGACATCGTGTTGAACCTCTCTCACTTTCAGGAATCGTTTGGCCGCTCTGTCCTCGAAGCGATGGCGGCAGGTCGTGTGGTGATTGGTTATCGGTGGGGGGCGTTGCCTGAGTTGATCCGCCACGGTGAGACCGGCTTTCTGGTGCCCTTTGGTGATGTCAGCTCGGTGTTGCTGACCGTCAGGCAGTTGCTGGCACAGCCGCAGCGGTTGTCACAGGTGGCAGTTGCTGCCCGTCAGTATGTATTGCAGGAGTTTACTGCAGAGAATTTCAGCCGGCAGCTGGCTGCTGCCTATCAATTGATGGACCTCTAACTGATATGGTCGTGAATAAAGTGCTGCTGCAGCAGTTGCAGCAATCTCCGTTGTTTGATGGTCAGTGGTATCAGCAGCGCTATCCGGATGTTGCCCGCAGTGGTATGTCGCCGGCGATGCATTATCTGTTGCTTGGCAGCAAACTGCAGCGCCAGCCTGGCCCGGATTTCAGCTGTGTTGATTATCTGCAGGCACATCCGTCAGTGCAGGGCAGTGCATTCCTGCACTTTTTGCAAGCCGGCATGCCTGCTGCTGAACCCGGCAGCTCTGCGCTTGCCAGCTCTGAACCCGTGCCTGTTGCCGACCACAAAACGGTGACGGCTGATAAACCTGCCCGTCGTCATAAAAAAGCAAAAGAAGTCAAAGTTGCCGGCGATTTGAATAGTACCGGCGGGGCAGATACGGTGATCCGTGGTTGGCTGGCGGGCCTTGGACAATCTGAACCCCGGCAGGCTCAAATCCGGCTGGATGGCCAGCTGCTGAGTGAAGTACTGGCGGACGGATATCGCGACGATTTGCTGGCAAACGGTGTCAATCAGGGCGAGCACGCTTTTGAAGTCGTGCTGCCGCTCAGTCTGGTCGATGGGAAAAAACATCTGGTAGAGCTGATTGATGCCCAAAGCGGTGCGTTGATCTGCAGTGCTGAAATGTGTTGGCAGTTGCAGCGAAGTTTTACCGATTTTGATGGTTTTCTTGCCGCCAGTGCCACTAATCCTTATTTTCAGGCGCCATTTCGTGAAGAAGACAAAGCCGCTTTTGCCGTGACGGAAAACATCGCGCTCTGGCTGCATCAGCTGGCAGACGCGCTTGCAGCCCCCCCGTTAGTGTCCGTCATCATGCCTTGTTACAACCGGCTGGATACTATAGGTGCGGCTGTCGCGTCAGTGCTGGCTCAGCGGTATCGCAATTTCGAACTTATCCTGGTCGACGACGCCAGTAGCGACGGCACTTTGGCCTGGTGCCAGCAACAGACGGATCCCCGGATCCGTCTGGTCGCGCTTGAGCGCAATGGTGGGGCTGCGGCAGCGCGCAATGCCGGGATCCGGCTCGCTTCAGGTCAGTACCTGATGTATCTGGATTCGGATAACGACTGGGATCCGCGCTACATAGGTGCAATGGTCGGTGCATTCAGCCAGCTGCCGGATGCCGACGCAATCTATTCTGGTCAGCTGATGTATCAGGGCAAAGCCGAACAACCTTCTGCAGTACGTTTTGGCAGCCTTAATAAGTCATTATTGTTTAATAACAACTATATAGACATGAATGCATTCTGCCACACCCGTAGCAGTATGCTGGAGAAAGGCGGTTTTGATCCGCAGTTCAAACGGTTTGAAGACTGGGATTTGTTTCTCAGTTACGCCAGTCAGCACCGGATGTATTCTGTGCCGGTGTTATTGTCCAATTATTACCTGTTCAAGACCGACAACAGTCTGACCGCGGAGCAGAAGTATGCCGCTCAGCTGCATGAAGTCCGGGCTAAGCACAGCGCAGTCTTGCCGCATCATCAAGGTGTGGGTGATTATCAAATCCAACAGCTGGCGGTCGCAACGGCGTCACTGAGCCGACCGGTTGCCGTGGTGATCCCAAGTTATCAGGCGCTGGATGATCTGCAGGAATGCATCGAAGGCCTGCACCGGCTGGCGTTGGGTGAGTTGCTGCAAATCATCGTGGTAGACAATGCGTCCGAGCCTGCTGTCGTGGCATACATCCGTGAGCAAACAGCGCTGGGCCGCATTCAGTCTGTCTGCAATCAGAAAAACTATGGCTTTACCTACGCGGTGAATCAGGGGGCTGCGTTGGCGCGTCCTGACGCAGATATAGTCCTGCTGAATAACGATGCGCTGGTGATGCCAGGAGCATTAGAAGTGATGCAGCAGACCGCATGGCAGTATGTCGATTGCGCGATGGTGGTGCCCCAGCAAATCCTGCCGGGTGGTACTGAAACCATCACCACCCATGTACCTTATGCCAACCCGAAATTTGCGTGCGATGTCAATCTGTCGCGCCATCATGCCAATGTGATTGAGCCGGCGTTGTTTCACGATGGTGGTGTCAGTGAAATTTGTTTTGCAGCGTTTTTTTGTGTCTATATCCGTCGTGACGCATACGACAAAGCCGGTCCGCTGAATGCTGAGTACGGACGCCATTATCGTTCTGACCGTATTTATTGTGATGTGATTCGTCATGTACTGCGGATGAAAATCCTGCATCAGCCGTCAGCTCAGGTGTTTCACAAGCTGCAGCGGTCGACCCGGACACTGCAAAAAGCCGGTCAGCAGAACGGCATGTTCGAGCTGATGTTCAGAAAAAACCAGTGGGATCCGGACAGCCAGCGTGAATTGGGTTTTGTCACCGCCCGCTGGGATATTTAATTCAACGGAGTGCAGAAATGCAGCATGCTTATCGCGCCAAAGGTTATGTTGGGCTGACACGGTGTTTTACTGTGTTGCTGCTGGGAGGTTTGCTTACTGCCTGTGGTTCAGGCGGCAGCAGCGGCAATGATGGCACGTCGCCAAGGCCACCGGTTGCTGACCGCTTTGTCAATCCGCAGGTCAGTTGTGGTGATTATCAACTGACTTTAAGTGCGACGTTACCCTGGAAGTTGTCGCGGCCCTCTGATTGGGTGGTGATGGGATCGTCGTCGGCCTGGGGGGCCGGAGCCTCCAGTCCGGCCAGCAGCTGGGTTGGGTTACTCAAAGCTGCGACCGTGGCCAGTGGCGCCACCATTCACAACATCGCGATGGGTGGGCATTCGACATACAGTGGTTTGAGTACACAATGTGTGGTCAATAGCAGCAGACCCAAAACTGTGCCGGAACACAATATCGAGAAAGCTCTGAGCCTGCAGCCGGATCTGGTTATTTTGTCGTATCCAAGCAACGATGCGGCCGGTAACTTACCGGCGATTGAGTCGGCGGCTAATCTGATGCTGATGCGCTGGCAGCTGGCACAGAAAAATGCTGCTGTGCTGGTGTTGTCATCGCAACCCCGCAATATCGAAAAAGAGCGCCAGGCGTTGCTGCTGGAACTGGACAGATTGTTAAAGCCGGTCGTTGGTCCCTGTTTTGTTGAGCTGCACGCGTTGTTAGCCGACAGTGCTGGCAATCTGGCCGTCCAATACGATGCTGGTGATGGTGTGCATTTAAATGATGCGGGTCACCAGGTTGTCTTCCAGGCGGTGCGCGACCGGCTGCAAAGCCGGCAGTGTGTGGATATTTTGTAGGTGGATTTGTTTTGAGTTTTTTTCGTGTCATGTTACAGCGGCAAACCGACAAGGTGGCCGGGATCAAAAGGTGGTGTCTGGATTTTCCGGCGCAGGAAGAACAGCGCAGCCCTGCAGAGCTGACCGAACAGGGGCTGTGGTTTCAGGGCTGGATCCTGCGCGACCAGCTTGAGGATATCGAAGTTGAGCTGCAGCATGGCGGTCACACGGATCGTTTCGCACTCAATGTTGCCCGGCCGGATGTGATCCGTATCATCCTGAAAACGGACGCCAGCGCTCACCCGCAGCTGCATTGTGGCTTCGCATTTAAAATCAGCCCAAGGTCGCGCGATTTTGTGCTGGGGATCCGTTGGCGTGGGCAGTTCGTGCCTTGGTTTCGTGGCGAACTGAATGGCGAATTTAAAGTTTTAAAAGGATTTGAGAACTGGTTGTTTCTGGACAATGACACCAATCAGAGTGTCGAGCAACATCTGGGGAAGTTATTGCTCAGTCCTGATTGTCAGGTGCAGTGGCAGCAGTATTTCGCCAGCAGCCAGCACTATCATCAGCAGTGGCATAAACCTTTTGCTATGTTGCTCGCCCCATCGAAAGAAGCAATTTACCCGCAATATCATCCATATCCGAGAGCGGTACAGACCGCGATTGAACAGCTATTATCGTTGAGCCCGGCCGGGTATCCGCTGATTTATCCGCAAGCCGAGCTGCGTGCAGCGACACAGCCGACTTTTCCAAAAACGGATACGCACTGGACCACATATGGTGCCGGGCTTGCGACCATTGAGCTGGCCGTGACGCTGGGTTTTGACCGGCAGCAGGTGACAGCGCTGTTCGCATCAGATCAGTACAAAACGGTGTCGCATTGTGGTGATCTGGGTAATAAATTGTATCCGCAGCAACGCAGCGACGAATTGCTGCAAGCCAGTTTTAGTTGCCATACCCTGATCCGCTATGACAACAAACTGGCTAATTTTGGCCGGATCATGGTGATTGAGAATCCCAAAGCTTTGCATAGCGGCCATTGCCTGCAGTTTGGTTCGTCGTCGTCGTATTCGATGCTGAACTTTATCAGTCGCCTGTTTGGGCGCGTGACGTTGATCCACACGGCCGGTAACATTGATCCGACGATGGTAGACCTGTTCGCGCCGGATTTTGTCGTGGCACAAAGCAATGCCCGTTTTGTGGTGCGTGCGCCGGTTACTAACTATGTATTACCGGATGTGATGCGGCAAAAGCTGGCAGTGCTGAGCAGCGGGGAACGCGCTGCGTTGCTGCAAAAAGCGCAGCAGATGGCAGAAAACAGCACCTCGCCTGCGGTCTTGCAGGCGCATCAGTTGTTGCTCGATGCTATTGCTGCCGCAGGGGAGCCGGATACAGGACTCTGAGCCGTCTGCTGACGGCTGTGTTGCGCCAATTGTTGCTGTCTGAGGCTTCAGCGTAACAGCGGGCAGACGACTGCTTTTTCGTCCAGCGCAATGGAGTGATCCTCACGCTGGCGGGTCAGGTGTGGGCTGTAGCAAGGGTCGTCGCTGATAAGCGCGGACCATTGTTGCTGCATGTAGAGCACTTCGGCGCGTTCGCGGGCTTTTTTCTCTGGTGTGTCTTCGCGGCCGCGGCTTTTGGATTCATGGTGGTACAGCTCGGCATAAGGCGTCCACAGGTTCCGATAGCCGGCGGCTTGCACTTTCAGACATAAATCAACGTCATTAAAGGCCACTGTCAGTTCGGTTTCGTTCAGTCCGCCGACACTGAGATAAAGCTCGCGCCTGAGCAGCAGGCAGGCGGCAGTCACGGCACTGTAGTTTTGCACGCTTTGTAGCCGGTGCTGGTAGCCGTCAGCCGCTGCCGGAAAATGCTTATGACTGTGGCCGGCCAGCCCCCACAAACCCAGTACCACGCCGCCATGTTGCACTGTGTGATCGGCATAAAGCAGTTTGGCGCCGACACAGCCAATCTGCGGCCGGGCGGCATGCTGCAGCATTTCGGCCAGCCAGTCCGGGCTCAGCACTTCGGTATCGTTATTGAGCAGGCAGACAAAAGGCGCCTGGGTATGACGGACCGCAAAGTTGTTGATGGCGGAATAATTAAAAGCGGCGTCGTAACGCAGCACCCGTACTTGTGGATGCTGACTGATGGTGGCGAACCAGGCCAAAGTGGCGGGCTCACAGCTTTGGTTGTCGACCAGCAGAATTTCAAACTGGCGATATTGGGTGTGCTGCAGCACAGATTCGACACAGCTTTGGGTCAGCTGCAGCCGGTCGCGCGTCGGCACTATGATGGTCACCAGCGCTGACTCCTGGGGCGGCACCGCCTGCGCTGTGGTCAGTGTGTCACCCCCCGGTGCGATATCCGGCACCAGTGCGCTGTCTGGCGGCAGCGGATAACGGACGCGGAATAAGTCGCCGTCTTCAGGCTGTACTTCGACCTGCAGCCCCTCTTGCTGGCGCACCAGCTGTTGGCGCAAATTGGCCAGTTCTGCCGCGAGCTTTACCGCGAGTGCTGGCGACGACGGCCTGATGTGATGATGCAGCAAGAGCCGGGGCAGATGCCTGATCTGCGCAGCCAGCGGCCCTTCGAGACAAAGCAAAGCGTGCGCCAGCCGACTGGCGGCGTGCAGTTGCCAGCAGTCGTCGCCAAGTTGCTGCACCAGCGCACCGCGATACAACAGGGCCGGGCTCAGATAGTCTTGGCTCAGATAACTGTCATAACAAAACGCCGCTTTGAAATGCGCCAGGCGCGGGCTGTCCGGCACCTGCTCGTCATGGTCGCTGAACAGCAACTGGCAATCGGGCTCGCTGGCCAGAGCCTGCTGCAGCCAGCCGACCGCATCGGGATGGAGCCTGTCGCCAGCCTGCAGGGGCCAGTACCAGGCGTCTGGTTGTAGTTGGTGCGCTGTAACAATCCTCGGATCGGACGGCGGCGTGCTGCTGTGCTGCAACCATAATTGCCAGTCGGCCCGGCGTTGGCGGCGCAGCGACTGAACGCTTTGTTGCCACAGGCCTTGCTCGTCGGCGCTGAGCACAAAAATCAGTGGCTTTGCCGGGCCGCTGTGGTCCGGCGCGGCTTGCTGTCGTTTTTGCCATTGCTGATACGGGTTGGCGTACCGTTGCAGTTGCAACAGCAGCGGCTGATAGGCTTCCAGCAGCTTGCGCCGCACCTGCACCATGCCGGCGCGGCGATAACGGGCGACACAGAGGTCGAACAGGCGGCGCCAGCCGGTCTGCCGGCTGACCGTGGCAAACAGCAGGCTGTAGGCGTGCCAGGCCGGGATGCGGCGGATGCTGAATGCTGCGGGTATCGCGCCCTGCAGGCTCAGCCGCTGTAATTGGACGGCCGGCAGAACCAAAGATTGGCGGCCGTTGTGCTGACAGAGGGCGATTTCGGTGTGCAAGCCGTCGAGCTGTAACCGCAGTGCCTGAGCTGCACTGGCTTGCAGCAAAAACCAGCCGCTTTGTGGCTCTTGTCGTTGCAACATGATGCCATTGGGCTGCGGGCTGACTTGCCAGCCTTGTCGCTGCGCCTGGCGATAGCCGCCGCTCATCGCCATGCTCCGGCGGCGATCAATTGCTGCCACCAGTGTTGTTCGGCCTGCCAATGATGGCGCAGGCTGGCCTGATGGTTGGGCAGCGCCTGATGATAAGGGCCTTCATGCGGTTCGCCGATGCCAAACAGCTGTAATTGGGCAGGGCTGATGCCTTCGCTGAGCAGCCACTGCGCGACCAGCGTGGCGGCACTCGGTGGTGCGGCAAACCGGCGCACCTGGGTTTGCCAGCAAGACAGTGGCAGTTGCAGGATTGGCGCCGCCAGATGTTGTAAATACCTGAGCTTTTTCAGCTGCCACAACATCGCCGGGCCTGACAGGATCACCAGAGATGCGGGGACGACCGGACCGCGAAAGCCGGGAGCGACCACCCAGATATCAGTACGGCTGCCAAGATCTGCCTGTGCGCATGGTTCGCCAAAACAATGGTTAAAGCGGATCACCAAATCTGCCGCGTCTATCGCTGCACCGGCGGCACGGCCCAGCAGTTGTGCGCCATTGCCCACGATAGCAATGCGGCTGGCCTGTCGGCAGCGCTGCAGCCATTGCGCCTGCAGCTGCGGTTGCTGGTTCAGTTGCCGCTTCAGCCAGTCCGGCTGGCGGCCCGGCCAATGCCCGCCTTCCTGCAGCAGACGACGCAGATCCGCGGCAACGCCGGGTGTGATACCCAGCTGCCAGCGACGCAGCAGATTGCTTGCCAACAACTGGCGCAATTGGCTGGCGCGGCGACTGCAAAGCGGATATCCCAGCGCACGGCGAAACTTCAGGTAGGCCAGTAAATCGGCTGCCCGCCGGCTTTGACGCCAAATCCGCCGAAACAGCCACAGGGTGGCCGGGTTATAGTGACCGGCCTGTTGCCGTTGTTTGGCCTGCTGGCGCTGATGTCTGAGCGAAACTTCAGAAGAACCCGGCAGTTGCCGGCTCCAGTGCTGACTGGCTGACTTCATCGGAGCTGCGCTATCTCAATCAGCTGGGTGGCAAACTGTTCAACACTGGACTGACGCAGCAGCCGGTCCCGCAGCCCCTGAGTCTGCTCGCAGTAGTACTCTGGGTCGGCTAAAGCCGTGAGCTGCTGATACCATTGATCCAGATCTGTCGCCAGGACAGCCCCGCAATGCTGCATTCTTTGCATGTCGGGGATGGGGCTTGCCAGTGTTGGCGCATGCCAGTATGCCGCTTCAATCGCTTTGATGGCAGATTTATGCTGGTTAAACAGCGTGTTCTCCAGCGGCGCCAGATTGACCCAACTCTGGGCAACAAAGCGGTGGTACTTGCTGAATTTTTGTTTGTCGTGCTGGACGAGCTGCGCAGGCCGGCAGCGCAGCTCGTAGTCCAGCACGCCGGTGATATGTAACTGAATGCCCGGATGTTCATCGAGGAATTGTTCGAGTGGCGCCCGGATCATGGCGAAATCACGGTCATGGCTGCGGGTGCCAGGAAAGTAAGTCAGATTCCAGTGCGCCGGATGTTGCCGCTTTGGCGTAGCCTGATACCAGCTGTAATGGACGGTATTTGGGATCACCAGCACCTGACTGCTGTACAGCTGTTGCACAGACTGGCGCAAAGGTTCGGTGGAGACGGACACCCGCTGGAATTTTTTCAGCGCTGTGGCATGTGAGCGGTATTGTTGCTCAATTTTTCGCTGGGTGGACAAACCATTCAGCACCGCCGGACTCAGGTGTGCGGCGGTGGGGTCAAACACCAAATCATCAAAATCAGCGATGGTGATCACGCCTTGTTTATGCAAACGACGCAGCAGGAAACTCAGGCCAATCCGGCGTTTTGGCCGGTGGAACATCACCAGGTCATAGTCGCCACCTGCAGAAAAATCGTTGTAGTGCACCAGGTCTGCATCATGGCCTGCTGCGCGCAGGGCCAGCGCCAGATTCTCGCATCGATAGATATAAGAGGGATCAGCAAGAAATTTATCCTTGTTTTTGCTGAACGCGACAAAGGCAAATCGGAGTTTTTTCAAAACGCATTCCATTTCACTCGAAAACGCTTTATTGTAAACAATATTGACACAGTTGACTATGCAAGCAGCCGGTTTCCCCGGTGAATATGGAGTTTGCTGCAGGACATTGGATGCTTTGTACTCAAATTACCCGGATGTTGTCTACATCTGAGTTGTTACTAACTCCCTCAAAAGGCATCGCAGCGACCGTTTCTGTCCCATTGTTGCTGCAAAAGCAATTACAAGTCGTGCCCCTTCATCGTCGTTGGCTGAGACCGGCGCCGGCCGGTCTGGTGTTGGCCTGGGGCCGCAAACCGTCTGCGCTGGCCGCTGAGGCTTTTGCCCGGCGCCATCAGCTGCCATTACTGCGGCTTGAGGATGGTTTTTTGCGCTCAGTGGGGCTCGGCAGTGCTGAACCGCCTTTGTCGTTGGTGGTTGACGATTTGGGCATCTACTATGATGCCGGTCAGCCGTCGCGACTGGAAGCATTGATCAGACAACCGCTGGATAGCGTCCAACAGGCGCGTGCCGCAGCACTGCAGGTGCAGTGGCAGCAGGCGGCGGTGTCGAAATATAACCACAGCCGCGATTTAGCCGTGCCCTTGCCACAGCCTTTTGTGCTGATCGCCGACCAGACGCGGGGTGATGCGTCCATTGGCTTTGGCCAGGCCGATGGCAACAGCTTTCAGCAGATGCTCGACAGCGCACGGCAGTTGTACCCTCATCATACGCTGGTAGTGAAAACACACCCGGATGTGATGGCCGGCAAAAAGCAGGGGCATTTCGATTTAGCTGAGCTTCGGCAGCAAGGTGTGCTGGTGCTGGCTGAGGATATTCATCCGGCCAGTTTGTTACCGCTGGCCAGCGCCGTGTTTTGTGTCACGTCGCAGCTGGGTTTTGAAGCATTGTTGTGGCAAAAACCTGTGCACACCTTTGGCATGCCATTCTACGCCGGCTGGGGGCTGACGACGGACGCTTTACCAGCGCCGGCGCGGCGGCAGCCGGTCAGTCTGTGGCAATTGTTGCATGCGGCGCTGATTGATTATCCGGTGTATCTGGACCCTGAAACACGCCAGCCCTGCGAGGTGGAACGCCTGATTAACTGGCTGGCGCTGCAACGCCGCGAACAACAACGGTTGCCTGCCCGGTTGTATGCGGTCGGATTTTCCTGGTGGAAACGCCACTTATTGCGCCAGTTTGTGCGTGGCAGCCGGCTCAGCTTTGTGCGCTCACCTGACAAAGTGCCGCCCGGTGCCGACTGGTTGTGCTGGGGTAGCCGCTATCCGAAAAGTGCCGGTCAGATCCGCATCGAAGATGGCTTTGTGCGCTCGGTCGGCCTGGGGGTTGCCTTGCAAAAGCCGCTGTCCTGGGTGTTTGACCCGGTGGGTATTTATTACGACAGCACTGCGCCATCACAGCTGGAGCAAATCCTCAGTACCACAGTGTTCAGCGAATCCTTGCTTGAGCAAGCGGCGCAACTTCAGCAGCAATTGCTTGGGTTTGGCATCACCAAATACAACCTCGGCCAGCGCGACTGGCAGCGGCCGCCAGGCCGGCGGGTGGTGTTAGTTCCCGGCCAGGTGGAAACCGATGCATCAATACGGTTGGGCTCGCCTGTGCTGAAAAGCAATCTTGAGTTACTCAGACAGGTGCGGCAACAAAGACCGGATGCCTACCTGGTCTATAAACCTCATCCGGATGTGCAGGCGGGTTTGCGTAAAGCCGGCAGCGACGAGCAGCAGGCGCTGCAGTACTGTGATGAACTGGTGTTAACGCAGGATATGGCGCATCTGCTGACCCAGGTCGATGAAGTGCACACTTTGACGTCACTGAGTGGTTTTGAAGCGCTGTTGCGTGGCATCCCGGTTTGTTGTTATGGCCAACCGTTTTACGCGGGCTGGGGGCTGACGGAAGACTGGCAGCCGTTGGCGCGGCGTCAGCGCCGGCTGACTTTGCCTGAGCTGATTGCCGGTGCGTTGTTGCTGTACCCAAGCTATTTTCATCCGGTTTCCGGCGGCGCCTGCGGCGCCGCTGAAATCGTGACACAGCTGGCGGCAGGCCGCCATCAGCCATCAGTCCGGCCCTGGTGGCGGCCTGTGCTGGAATTTTATCTGCGACTTTGTCGGTTTTAACAAAAACTGCCGACAGTTGGGGAATGCCGGGGTCTTGTGATAAATTACCGCGATTTATTGCTAATAAGGATATGCAGTATGCTCAGTCGAATTTGGATTGCCGGAGCAATGCTGGTCTGTAGTTCCTGCAGTCAGTTGCTCCCTCAGTCGTCCAATGCGATGCCGGACCAAGCGCCGGACAATCTGCAGTACATCAGTCCCGTTTCCGCAACAGAGCTGGCTGTCGCCACTGACGGCCAACAGTTGTTGCTGGCTGATTCTCCTTGGGGAACTGATGTCAGATTGCTGGTACGCAAACGTTATTTTGCTGCCACAGGCCGCATTTGCCTCGACGCCCTGGCGAACGAAGAGCCGGTGCTGATTTGCGATTTTAACGAGGCAGGCTGGGCAGCGCAGCGTGTACTCAGTGAACAGGAGTAATTGCGTGCAGTCCTGGATTTCAATCAATTTCTGTCAGATGTGGCGCGTGCTTGGTGTCGGTCTGTTATGGAGTCTGTTGCCATTGCAGACAGCCACGGCGCAAAGTTTTGGCGATGTGCCGTCCGATCAAAGAGCGAATGTACTGCGGGCGGTTTCAAATCTGCAACAACCCGTCAGCGCAACGAACTGGAAGGCCGGCACCATTGGCAAAGGGGCGGCAGACAAGCCGGCGGCCTCATCAGCGGCCATTAAACCTTTTGGCTCTGAGCTGTTCAGTGGCGGTTTTCGGGGCACCAGAGCGGACGGCCTGAATCCTGATTATAAAATTCTGCCGGGCGATCAGATCACGTTGAGGGTCTGGGGCGCGGTTGAAATCGACCGGGTGTTGCCGGTTGATGCGCAAGGCAACATTTTTATCCCAACCATCGGGCCTGTGGCCGTGATGGGGGTCAGCCATCAGCAACTGGAACAACTGGTGCGCACTGCGGTGACCAAAGTGTATCCGGGCAGTGTCCAGGTCTACACCAATCTGCAGGGCGTGCAGCCAGTGGCGGTTTATGTCGCTGGTTTTGTGGCCAAACCAGGCCGTTATGCCGGCATTCCATCGGATTCCATTCTGTATTTCCTCGATCAGGCCGGTGGGGTTGACGAGCAATTGGGCAGTTATCGCCAGGTTCGGTTGTTGCGCCGCCAGCAGCAGATTGCGGTGATGGACCTGTACGATTTTATTTTGAGTGGCCGGCTGGCGCATGGTCAGTTGCAGGATGGCGATACCATAGTGGTAGAAAAACGCGGGCCTGTGGTCACGGTCAGCGGCAATGTCGGACGTTCTTATCAATATGAGCTGACGCCTCAGGCGTTGTATGGGCAGACCCTGATAGAGCTGGCACAGCTCAACGCCAGTGTGTCGCATGTGTTGTTGCGTGGCAGCCGGCAAGCGAAGCCGGTCGCCGAATATTTGTCGCTGGCAGCTTTTGCTACCACGCAGGTGGGCAATGGCGACGATGTGCAGTTTATGGCCGATCAGCGTTCCAATCAGCTGGTGATCCAGCTCGAAGGCAGCTATCAGGGCCGTTCCCACTTTGTGGTGCCGAAAAATACTACGCTGCGGGAGTTGCTGAATAACGTCCCGGTCGACCCGCAAGCCAGCGACTATCGTAATGTGTCGCTGCGGCGGGTCAGTGTGGCTGAACAGCAGCGCAAATCGCTGGAAGACAGCCTGCGCCGGCTGGAAACGACCTACCTCGGCGCGCCGTCTTCCACGGCCGAAGAGTCGGCGATCCGGGTACGTGAAGCCGAATTGATCAGCGCTTTTGTCGCCAGAGTGCGTGAAATCAGGCCCAACGGCCGGATGGTGCTGAGCGAACAGGGCGTGCTGCAGGACATCCGCCTGCAGGACGGCGATATCATCACGCTGCCGGCCCGCACCGATGCGGTGCTGGTCAGTGGTGAAGTCTATATTCCGCAATCCAGCGTCTTTGTCGCCGGTAAATCAGTGTCTGATTATATCGACGCGGCCGGTGGTTTCAGTCAGCACGCTGATGAAGACAATATCCTCGTGGTGCGGCCCAACGGTGAAGTGCGAAAAGCGTCGGACGTAACGCTGCAGCCGGGTGACGAAATTCTGGTTCTGCCAGCGGTGTCGACCAAAAATCTGCAGCTGGCCAGTGCTATTACCCAAATTCTTTATCAGGTTGCGGTGGCAACTAAAGTCGCGGTAGACCTGTAAGATGCAAAATCGCAGTGCGCTGCAGGTCACCTGGCATGTCTGGCATGCCGTGTTTATGCGGGAAATCATGGCCCGGGTAACTGCAGACCGGATGGCAACACCATGGCTGATTATCGAGCCGGTGTTACATGTCACGATCATGATCGGGATCCGGCATCTGCTTGGCCGCAGCCAGATGATCCCCGGTGCTGACTTTATTGGTTGGTTGCTGCTCGGCATCATGGCCTTTTTTTTGTTTCGCGACAGCATGACGCGCAGTATGAGCGCTATCAACGCCAATCAGGCGTTGTTTGCTTACCGTCAGGTGCACCCGTTTGACCCGGTTTTTATCCGGGCTTTAATCGAATTAATGCTCAGGACAGCCATCATCCTGTTGTTGATCGGGGCACTGAACTTATTTGATCATCCGCTGTGGCCCGTTGACGCATTGCAGGCGTTAGAGGCATGGCTGGCGCTTTGGTGTCTGGGATTTGGCGCCGGATTGCTGTTCAGTGTGCTGCTCACTGTGTTGCCGGAAAGTGGCAAAGTGGTGCCTTTACTGATAGTGCCGTTTTATGTGTTATCCGGCGTGATGATCCCGCTGCAATACCTGCCACACAGTTTGCGTGAGGTACTGATCCTGAATCCTATTGTGCATGGGCTGGAGACCATCCGTCTCGGGTTTTTCTCGACGTATCACCTTCCATACAAAGTGGACCTGACTTATCTGTGGCTGTGGTCATGCAGTGTGTTGTTATTGGGGTTGATGTTGCATGTGCGTTATAAGCGGAGACTCACGGCGCAATGATTGAAATCAGTCAACTCTATAAACGCTATCACGGGCCATTTGGTGGTGACTGGGTGCTGCGTGATATTAATCTGACCATTCCGGCTGGCGTCAGTGTCGGTCTGGTCGGGCGTAACGGTGCGGGTAAATCGACCTTATTGCGGCTTATCGGCGGTATGGACACGCCGGACCGCGGGCAGATCCGCCGGCTGGGCAAAGTCTCTTGGCCTATCGGTCTGACCGGTGGTTTTCAAGGCTCAATGACCGGGCGGCAAAACGTTAAGTTTGTCGCCAGGGTCCATGGTGGAGAGGCCAGACTCGACGACATTATCCGTCAGGTGCAGGCCTTTGCGGAGCTGGGAGATGCCTTTGACAAACCTGTGAAAACTTATTCCAGCGGGATGCGCAGCCGGCTGGCCTTCGGGCTGTCGCTGGCCTTTGATTTTGATGTCTATCTGTCCGACGAAGCCACGTCGGTCGGTGACGCGGCCTTTAAACAAAAAGCCACGGACGCATTCAAGGCAAAGGTTGGCAAGGCCAGCCTGATTATGGTTTCCCACAGTGTCAGCATCCTCAAAGACCTGTGTCAGGCAGGGATCTGGCTCGATCAGGGCCGGGCGGTCTGGTATGACAGACTGGAAGATGCGATCCGCGATTATCATCAGAGTATCGGACAATGAAAAAATTACTGAAATCGCAGCCACACTGGTTGCTGGCGGGCGCCGCCCTGTTGTTGGCAGGCTTTTATTGGGGCGTGCTGGCCACTGACCGGTATGTGTCTGAAAGCCATATTGTGTTGCAAAGCCCGGAAGTTAATCCGGCAGCATTCAGCGTCAGTTCGTTGTTGTCCGGCAGCAGTGGCTCCGGCGATTTGCTGTTGCTGCGGGATCATTTGCAGTCTGTCGACATGATAGAAAAACTGCAGCAACGGCTGGCACTGCGTGAGCACTACAGCGCCGACAGTATCGACTGGTTCTCGAGGCTCGGGGATGTTCAGTTACCGCAGGAAAAGTTTGTCGACTACATGCGAAAACGCATCACCATTGATTACGACGATTACGCGGCGGTGCTGCGGGTAAAAGTGCAGGCTTATGAGCCTTTGAAAGCGCAGCAAATTGCCCAGGCGTTGCTCGAAGAAGGCGAAGCCCACATGAACAAAATGGGCCAGCGGCTGGCGGCCGAGCAGGTGGCGTTTATTGAAACGCAAGTCGGTGCGCTGGAAAAACGCCTGTTCGATGCCCGTCAGGCGTTGCTGGACTATCAGAACCAATATGGCCTGGTGTCCCCGACGGGGTCGGTACAAAGTATTGCCACTATTGTCGCCCAGCTGGAAGGGCAACGGGCAATGCTGGAAGCCCGCCGCAACAGCCTCAGTCGTTTTCAAAGTAACAATACGCCCGACATGCTGAAACTCAACGCTGAAATTCAGGCGCTGGCGCTGCAGATAGACAATGAGAAACGCAAGATGGCCACCAAAAGTGGCGATGCGCTGAACAAAGTGTCGGCCGAGTATCAGACGCTGGAACTCAAAGCGGAGTTTGCGCTGAATCTGTACTCCAACTCTCTGCTGGCGCTGGAAACCACCCGGGTAGAAGCTGCGCGTAAACTGAAGCAGGTGTCGGTTTTGCAGCAGCCCAATCTGCCTGAGTATTCCACGGAACCCAGACGCGGTTACAGCTGGTTAGTCTTTAGTTTCTTTACCTTGTTTGTTGCGGCTTTAGCGCATTTAATCCGCGCCATCGTGCTGGAGCACCGTGACTGATTTATCGTCGGGAACCGTGATAGGGCGACAGCGCGTTTTTCTGTTGCTGCAAAGCGTCTGTTCGCCGTTTTTCCGCCAGTTGGCCGGTGCGCTGGAGCAGGCCGGGCACCAGGTGATTAAGCTGAATTTTACCGTCGGCGACAGCTGGTATCATGCGCCGAAGCCGGCACTGAGTTTTCGCGGCAGTGCGGCGCAGTTGCCAGCGTTTTTGCGTGGGCTGTACCGGCAATATGGTGTCACCGATCAGCTGTTATTTGGCGATCAGCGGCCTTTGCATCAACAAGCGCTGCGCGCTGCCCGCCAGGCGTCGGTGCGCAATTTTGTGTTTGAGGAAGGTTACCTGCGGCCCTATTGGGTGACGCTGGAGCCTGAAGGCGTGAACGCCTGCTCTTTGTTGCCCAAAGAGGCGGACTGGTACCGGCGGGCGGCGCAGTTGTTGCCGCCGGCTGTGGCGCCGGCAGAATTTCCGAATCCATTCTGGCTGCGGGCGCTGCACGATGTGCTCTATCACGCCGGCAGTTTCTGGAATCCGCTGTTTTATCCGCGTTATCGCAGCCACGCCCTGATGTGGGCGCCTAAAGAATATCTCGGTTATCTGTGGCGTCTGCCGGCGCTGAAGTTACTGGCACGCCTTGAAGCCCCGTTGCTGGACAGGCTGTCGCAGCGCCGTTTTTATCTGCTGCCGCTGCAACTGGATGGCGACGCCCAAATTCGCCAGCACTCACCTTTTGCCGACATGAAAGCGTTGCTGGCGCAGGTGTTGCCGTCATTTGCCGCTGCCGCGCCGGCTGACAGTCAGCTGCTGATTAAAAATCATCCGCTGGATACCGGCTGGGTGCGCTATGGTGTTGAGATCCGCCGGCTGTGTCACGAGCTGGGCCTGCAGGGGCGGGTGCATTATGTACAAACCGGCGATCTGGCCGCGTTGCTGCCACATTGTGCCGGCGTGGTGACGGTCAACAGCACCGTCGGCTTACAGGCGCTGCAGGCCGGTTGCCCGGTCAAAACGCTGGGTAAGGCATTGTATGATTTGCCGGGACTGACCTTTCAGCCACCGCTGGCGCAGTTCTGGCAGCAGGGTGAGCCGGCAGAGCGCGCGCTGCTGGCCGATTTTCTGGCGGTGCTGCGTCATTGCACCCAGCTCAACGGCAGTCTGTATGCAGAGCCCGGCTTGTCGCTGCTGGTGCGCCATGCGGTGGCGCGTTTGTGCGCGGAGCGCAGTCCTTTGGAGGAATTATGTCAACAACTCAGCCAGCGCCGTTGCTGAACCGGTTGCTGATCACGGGCGCCACCGGCGCTATTGGCCAGGCGTTGGTGCGTGCTTATGCCACGCCCGGCAGCCATTTTTGTCTGCAGGGCCGCAACAGCGCTGTGCTTGAACAGTTGGCGGCGGAGCTGTCGGCCCTTGGTTGCAGCGCCGAGCTGGCGGTGGTTGATCTGACGGCACCGGCGGCACTGGCGGACTGGTGTCAGCAACTGAGCACACAGCATTTTGATCTGGTGATCCTCAATCATGGCGTCAATATCAATCATGGCGAGGCAGTGGCGGGCGTACAGCCCGGCGAGCAGTGGGCGCAAGTGCAGCAACTGCTGCGGCTTAATGTCGAAGCCAGCCTGGCGCTGGTGCATGCGGTGTTGCCGTCGATGCGTGAGCGGCGCACGGGTCAGATTGCGCTGATGAGTTCGCTGGCGGCCTGGTATGGTTTGCCGGTGACCCCGAGCTACAGCGCCAGTAAAGCCGCGCTCAAAGCCTATGGCGAAGGCATGCGTGGCTGGCTGAAACCGCAAGGGGTCAAAGTCAATGTGGTGATGCCGGGTTATGTCGACTCGGCGATGAGCCGCGCCATGCCGGGCCCCAAACCCTGGTTGTGGACCCCGGAGCGGGCGGCGGCTTATATCCGGCAGGGCCTGTTGGCGAACAAAGCGCGCATCAGTTTTCCGTTTCCGCTGAATTTAGGCTGTTTTTTATTAGGATTCAGCCGGCCCTGGCTGGCTGAACGGATCTTAGGCTGGTTGAATTATCGTGGCTGATCTGACTTTGGATAGCTGGCTGCCCGCCGCGTTGCTGCTGCAGTTATGGTGGGGTTTTGCCCCGGCGGCACTGGGCTGTATTTTACTGGAAGCCTGTTTATTACCGCACGGCCGGCGTTTGTGGCGCCGTCCGCTGGCCATCTGGGCCGGCCATCTGGCGGTGTTGCTGCTGGTCTATGTGCTGGAGCTGCTGATGTTCCAGCGGCCCTGGTTTGCCGCCAGTCAGCTGTTGTTCTGGCAGGGCCTGATGCTGGTGGTGAACCGGGTTAAGCTGGCCCAGTTGTACGAGCCTTTTGTTTATCAGGATCTGCACTACTTCATTGATATTTTCCGCCATCCCAGGCTTTATCTGCCGTTTTTCGGGCTGGGCCGGCTGATTGTATCGGTGGCGCTGCCTTTTGTGCTGGTGGCGTTTGCCATTCAGCTCGAACCGGCCTTGCAGCATCAATGGCAATGGTCGCAGCTTATCGCCGGCTGGCTGTTGCTGGTGGTGCTGATGCTGCTGGTTGGTTTGTACAGCTGGCTGCATGTTTCGCCGCTGGTTGGGGTGGATCCGGCGCTTGATCAGGCTGAAATGGGCATGCTTGGCGGCTTTATCGCTTATGCCAAAGCAGAGCGGCAGCTGGCCCGGCTGGCAGAACCGCTGCAGGTGAGCCCGTCCGGCCCTCATCAGCCGCATCTGGTGGTGGTGCAAAGTGAATCCTTTTTTGACGCGCGTAAACTATGGCCGCAAATCAAACCTGAGTGTTATCAGTGGTTTGATGAGTTGCAACAGCAAAGCCTGTATGCCGGCGAGCTGGCGGTACCGGCGATTGGCGCCAATACGCTGCGCAGTGAGTTTTCGTTTTTGACCGGACTGACCAATCATCAGCAGGGGATCCATCGTTTTAACCCGTACCGGCGGCTGGCGCGCCAGCCGGTCAGTACGCTGGCCAGCCGGTTACGGGCGCAGGGTTATCGTACTGTCTGCGTCCATCCGTACCCTATCAGTTTTTACCAGCGCGACCGGGTCTATCCGCATTTGGGTTTTGATGAATTTATCGACCGCAAAGCTTTTACACATCAAAGCAATAACCACTATGTCGGCGATATCGAAGTAGCGGAAAAAGTGCAGCAGATCCTGGCGCAGGCCAGCGGGCCTGTGTTTGTGTTTGTCATCACCATGGAAAATCACGGCCCGCTGCATCTGGAAAAAGTAGAAGTCGACGAACCGGCGCATTATTTGTCGGCATTGCCGCCGGCGATGGTGGCCGAGCTGACCGCGTATTTACGCCATATTGCCAATGCAGGCGAGATGGCGAAACAGCTGTGTCAGACGCTGCAGCAAAGCGACCGGGAAGGGGTGTTGTGCTGGTACGGCGACCATCTGCCAATTCTGCCGGCGCTGTACAAAGCCTGTGAGTATGACAGCCATCTGACCGATTATCTGATTTGGTCGACCCGGCCGGTCAGCGCACAGCCGCGGCGGCGCGAGCGGCCGGTCGACCAGCTGGCGAATCTGCTGCTGGAGCTGCAGACCAGCATGTCAGGCGAGCCTGGTCGCTGAGCCGGGGCGCTACGGCCGCCACTATCTGCGGCAGGGATGTCATTTTTAGCAGGGCTGTCAGCTGCAGCAGCGCGTGTCCTCTGCAGCCGCCGGGCTGTTTGAGGGCCAGGCATGGCCGCTGACAGCAGAACTGCGGCCGCTGTGCTGGCCGTTTGAGTCCGCTCAGGCCTTGCTGGCGTTCACCAGCTGCGCCACCGCATGATCCAGTTCGGTTTCCGTATGACCTTCACAGATAAAAAACCGCAGACGGGCGGCCTGTTCGGGCACGGCCGGATACAAAATTGGCATCACGCAAAGCCCAAGCTGCTCGAGCGCAGTCGCCAGCCGGGCGGTGCGGATCGAACTGCCAACAATGGCCGGCACCACAGCAAAACCGCTGGCGTGACCGGTGTTAAAGCCGGCTTGCTGCAGTTTAGTCAGGAAATAGCGGCCATTGTGCTGTAAACGCTGCACCCTTTGTGGTTCGGCGCGCATCTGCTGCAAGGCGGCCAACGCGGCTGCCGCGACCGGCGGCGGCATGCCAACACTGTACAAAAAGCCGGGCGCCAGAAATTTCAGATGTTCGACCAGCGCATGGCTGCCGGCAATATAACCGCCGCAGCTGGCCAGGCTTTTACTCAGTGTGCCCATCCAGATGTCGACGGCGTCACCGGGCAGGTTAAAATGTTCGCGGATCCCCAGGCCGTGCTCGCCCATCACACCAAAGGAATGGGCCTCATCGACCATCAGCAGCGCCTGATATTGTTGTTTCAGCGCCACCAGCGCCGGTAAATCCGGGTAGTCGCCGTCCATCGAATAAATGCCTTCCACCACAATCAACACCCGCTCATATTGATGGCGATGCGTTTTCAGCAGTTGCTGCAGCTGGGCTAAATCGTTGTGAGCAAATGGCAGCCGGGTCGCGCCGGACAGCTGGCAACCCTGCAGAACGGAGTTGTGCACCAGTTCGTCGTGCAGAATTAAATCGCGCCGGCCAAACAGATAGCCGATAGTCGTCACGTTGGTGGCATGGCCGCTGACCATCACCACTGCGGCGTCGACCTGATAAGCGTCAGCCAGCGCCTGTTCCAGCTCGCGGTGAATGGCGCGTTCACCGGCGACCGGCCGGCTGGCCGACACCGAAGTGCCAAAGCGGCTGATCGCATCAGCCGCCGCCTGATTGACGGCCGGATGACCGGACAGGCCCAGATAGTTGTAACTGGCAAAATTGAGCAGCGGCTGGTCGTCGATGCGGGTATGGGCGCCGGCCACACCCTGATGCAGTTTAAAAAACGGACTGGGCAGCCCCAGCCGGCTGGCGCCATCCTGGATTATACGCAGCTGCTGATAACCCGGATGGCGGGCAAAATCGGTGCTGGCGAGGGCCGCTGAACCTGGTCCGGCCGGTGGCGGCGCCTGTGTCGTCTGGTCCAGCTGGCGACTGAGCGCCTGCTGGATCAGTTTGTCTTTTAAGGCGCCGGTCAGCGCTGCCAAAGGCTTTTTCATCTGTACAACTTCTATGGTTAATCTGAAATCAGCCGGCGCTGCGGTTGCTGGGCCAGTTGTTGTTGCATTTCGCCGACTTCTGCCGCGTTGATTTGTTCACCATGCGCGCCGGCCATTTGTTTAATTTGGGCGCTCAGTGCATCTTCGGCACCGTGTTGCTCGGTGATCAGTGCCAGCAGTTTGGCAGACAGACTGGTCAGCGTCGGTTGTTCCGAGATGGTCAGCACCGGCAGGCGCACGCCAAGCTTCTGCTCGATGGCGACCACCAGTTCGACGCCCATCAGCGAGTCCAGCCCCAGGTCCTGCAGCGGTGCGGTCGGCGACAGTTTGTCCGGGTTGGCACGTAAAATACCGGCCACCACCTGACGCAGTGTAGCAAGCAGATAGGCTTCGCCGTCGGCAACTGACATGCCTGCCAGCAGCGCGCGCATATCCTGCTGATCGCCGTCTGCTTCCTGCGGGCCCTGTTGCGACGCCAGCCAGCCAAAACGCTGATCGGCGGCGGCCGGCAGGAATTTACGCAACGCAGCAAAATCCATATCCAGCACTGCCACTTCCGCCAGGTCGCCATGCAGCGCCTGTGTCAGCGCCTGCATCGCCTGCGCGGTGCTGATGGCCTGGCCACCCATCCGGCTTTGCAGGGCTGCTTTGATCTCACTGTGGCGGGCAAGGAAACCGGCATCATCAATGGCGCCCCATAACATCGCGGTCGCTGGCAGTCCGGTGGCACGGCGTTGCTGCGCCAGCACTTCAAGGCCATAGTTGGCTGCCACATAAGCGCCCTGGCCCGGATTGCCGAACAAGGTGGTGGCTGAGGAATACAGCACAAAGAAGTCCAGCGCATCGGTGCGGGTCTGGGCGTCCAGCAGCCAGCCCCCCTGCAGTTTGGCAGCCAGCACTTTGTGTAAGGTATCCGGGCTCAGATTCTGCAGCAGGCTGTCTTCAATCACGGCGGCAGCATGGATAACGCCTGCGATCGGCGCCAGCGTCTGGCGTGCTGTGGCCAGCGCGCTGGCCAGTTGCGTCTCGTCGCTGACATCACAGGCCGGACACAGCACCTGCACGCCGGCGGCGGCAAATTCGGCCAGTATCGCGTCGGCATCCGGGCTTTGCGCGCCACGCCGGCTTAATAACAACAAGTGGCGGGCGCCCATCGCGACCAGTGCTTTGGCACTGGCGAGGCCAAAACCGGCCATGCCGCCGCTGACCACATAACAGCGGTCCGGCTGCAGCTGCAGTGGTTTAGGCTGGTATTGCACCGGCAGCCGGGGCGGATATTCCACCACGATTTTGCCGATATGGCGGGCCTGCTGCATCTGACGAAACGCCGCTTCAATCTGGCTGGCATCAAACCGCTGGTACGGCAAAGGCCAGAGTGTGTCGTCGGCAAACAGCTGCATCATCTCGCCGAACAGCCGGGCCGTCAGCGCCGGCCGGCAGGCCATCATCTGGTCCGCATCGATACCGAAGTAGCTGATGTTATTGCGAAATGGCCGCAGGCCAATTTTGCTGTTCTCGTAAAAATCCCGTTTGCCGAGTTCCAGAAAGCGGCCAAAAGGCTTCAGAATTTTCAGGTTGCGGTTGACCGCTTCGCCGGCCAGAGAGTTCAGCACGACATCGACCCCTTCGCCGCCTGTCAGCGCCAGCACTTCGTCGGCGAATTTCAGCGAGCGGGAATCCAGCACATCGGTCACACCCAGCTGATGCAAGAAGGCATGTTTGCCGGCTGCGCCGGCGGTGGCGATGATGCGGGCACCTTTCCAGCGGGCGATTTGGATCGCCGCGATACCGACGCCGCCGGCGGCGCCGTGAATGAGCACGGTCTCGCCGGCTTCCAGTTGCGCCAGCTGATGCAGTGCGTAATACGCGGTAAAGAAAGTACTGGGGATAGTGGCGGCAGCGGCGAAGCTGAGCTGAGCCGGCAGCAAGGCCACGGCGCTGGCGCTGGTCACGACACTGGAGGCAAAGCTGGCCGGGCCAAAGCCCAGCACGCGGTCGCCCGGCGCAAAGCCGCTGACACCGGCGCCGACCGTGCGGATGACCCCGGCGAATTCCAGTCCGAGCGTCGGGCCGGCAAACCCTTGCTCCAGCGCTTCGTCGGACAACAGACCCAGTGCATACATCACATCGCGGAAATTAAGGCCAGTGGCCCGCACTTCAACCTGCAATTGGCCGGGGCCTGGCTGTTGTGCGGCACTTTCCCGCCAGTGCAGATGTTTCAGCTGGCCTGGCTGGCTGATGTCGAGCTGGTAATCGCCGGCAGCCGGTGGCAGCGCCACCGGTTCAATCTGCGGTGTGTGACGCTGACCGGCGCTGTTGTAATGTACTTCGCTGGCCGGGCTGCCGGCCTGCCATTCCTGCGCCAGCAGCGACAAGAGCGCAGCGCTGGCTGCATCGGCGGCGCTGGAGGCATTCGCGCTGCTGCAGGCGCTGGAGCAATAATCGAGCAGCCAGACCGGTGCCGGATGTTCGTTGCGTAATGTGCGGCCAAGGCCCCAAAGCGCGACGCTGGCCGGATAGGGAACTGGCTGACTGACGAGGCTGGCGCCTGGTAACAATAACCAGAGCGGGCAGCTGGCAGCATGCTGACTGGCCCACTGATGTAATTGCAGCAAAGCTTCGCAGGCTGCTGTTGTTTGTTGCAGCGCCGGGCCTGCTGCTGGCAGCGGCTGCCACAGCAGCTGGGTGCCGGCGGGCCAAGTGGCTGGTTGCAGCTCGCGCAGTTGGGCCACAGACGCCTGCGCCACCACTTGCAGCAAGGCGCTATGTTCCGGCACCTGTGCCAGCGCTCTGGCGCCATCCAGCAACACCACCGGGCGAGCCACAGCGGCCAGCTGTGCCGGCGCCGGGGCCGTGGCGACCAGGATTTGCAGGCCGGCCTCTGGCAGCGTCTGCAATTCGGTGTGCCAGCCGGCCAGTTGTTGTTGCCAGAACGCCGGGTAGAGCAAAGACAGCGCCGGATGTGCCGGGCCGAGCAATAAATCAGACCACAGGCCGGCTTGTTGCAGCGCAATCAGCAAACGGCCGCCAGGCTGGATAGCCGCGGCAGCTTGTTGTAAAGCAGTGGTTGCACTGGCTTCGTCGGCATAATGCGGCCAGAACCAGATCAGATCGGCGCGCTGCACTGCAGTCGTTGCGGCGACACCGGTCGTACCCGCTGCCAGTCGCAGCTTCGGATAGAGGCTGGCCAGTTGCTGCGCATCGGCCGAAGGTTCGGCGCTGTCAAATGCCAGCTGCAAGTTGTCGCGAAGGTGTGGCAATAACGCTGCACACAGCAAAGGCTCTGCCGGGCTGAATTCCAGCAGGTGCACCGGGCGGGGCGCAGTTTCTGCCCATTGCAGCAGCAATGAACAAAGCGCCGGCAGCAGGCTGCTAAGCCGGTTTTGCTGCAGTTCACTGACGGCGTCAGCACCTGGTAAGGGTAAAGGCTGTGCATGGAGCAAGGCTGGCCAGCGGCTCAGCAACTGACCGGTCTGCAACAGCAGGGCGCTGTAGTCCGGATAGCTGGTCAGCAGTGCCCGCCACAGCTCGGCAGCGCTCAGGCCATCGTCAGCCGGCGTAGCAAAATCTGCCACTTCCAGCGCGGTGTGGGCCAGCAGCTGTGCCAGCCAGTCAAAGCCAGCGCTTTGTTTTAACTGTAAAACCGCGCAGTGATCTGCCCAATCCTGCTGCAGCGGTTGCAACTGCTCCTGCAGACTGCGCCGGATCACTTCGTTCAACAGCGGGTCGAGTTCCTGACACAACTGCTGGCGGCTCTGGCTGAGCAGGCTCAGCGCCGGCACGGGTATTGCGGTGGCTGTGGTCAGCGCCGCCGGCCGGATCTTTTGTTGCCACAGGGCAGGGGCCTGCCGGGCTGTTTTCAGCCGGGTGCGTTTAAATCTGGCCTGACTGAGCCGGGCGATTAAGGCGCCTTTGGCATCATACAGGCAGAAGTCGGCCAGGATGGAAAACGGCGAATGGCGGTGCAGCTGCAGTTGGCCCAAAGCGGCGACACTGCGACGCTGGTGCAGTTCCAACCGGCCGATACTGACCGGGATATAAGTAAATTCGCTGGAAGTCTGCGGATACAGCGCCTGAATAATCAGCTGGAAGCAGCTGTCCAGCACGCCCGGATGCAGCAGGTACTGCGGATGGTCACAGGCGCTGCCGTCCACTTGTGCCAGCTCTGCCAGCACAGTGCGGCCGTCGCGCCAGCCACGGGCCACCTGCCGGAACAGTGGGCCGTATTGTAAGTCGAGGGCTGTGGTGGCCAGGTCCTGCTCGCTGCGGGTGAAGTCGGCCGGCCGGCTGGGCAGCACAGGCGCCTGGCTGACCGGGCTCGCCAGATCGGGCTGTAATAACAGGCGCGCCCTGGCATGCGGCTGCCAGCTGCTGCTGTTGAGCGGTCTGGAGCTGAATACCACAGCGCCGTCACTGGCGGTCACACGGCTACGCAGCAGCCGGCTCTGGCCGCTTTCAAACAGCAGCGGACTGTGGATCTCCAGATCTTCGGCCACCAGCGGCCCTTGCGGGCACAACACATCGGCACAGGCCAGTGCCAGCTCAGCGAAGCCACTGCCCGGCAATACCACTGCCTGACCCACCTGATGTTCGTTCAGCCAGGGCAGTAAGGCGGTGTCGAGTTTTTGCTGCCAGCAGTGTTCCTGCTGTGGCAACGGGTAACCAAGCAACGGATGCACCGCACGACGTTGCAGGCTGCCATTGGACTCGGCACTGGGTTCCAGCCAGCAACGCTGGCGCTGCCATTGATAAGCCGGCAGGTCATAATGCGTGGCGGCAACCAAGGGGAAATACTGTTGCCAGTGGACCTGAGCGCCGCTCAGGATCAACTGATCCCGCAGTTTGTTGACGTCGGCAATGCTGGCCTGCTGGCGTTTGACCGAGCCGAACACCGCGCCGCTTTGACCGTGCAGCGCGTCCTGCAGATAGGTTCTGAGCACCGGATGGCCGCCCAGTTCAGCAAAAAGATGATAACCATCGCGGACCAGTGCGCTGACGGCCCCATGGAACTGCACCGGTTCGCGGATATTCAGCCACCAGTAGTGGGCATCCAGTGCTGTGCCGCTGGTTTTGCGACCATAAACGGTGGAATAAAAATCGATGTCGCCGGCTTGTGGCGTTAAACCGGCCAGCACTTGTTGCAGCTCGGGTGCTATCGGGTCCATCGCCGGGCTGTGGAAGGCATAATCCAGCGCCAGCCGGCGACAAAACAGCCGCTGCTCCTGCAGATGCTGTTCGATGATGGTCAACGCTGACGGGGCGCCGGCCAGCGTGACCCCTTTGGCGCTGTTCACGCCGGCGATCACCAACTGGTCACTCAGCTGCAGTTCCTGCAGCAATGCGCCGGCCTGCTCTGCGCTGATCGCAGCTGCGCTCATCTGGCCTTGTCCGCGGGTCAGGCCCTGCAGCCGGCTGCGATGATAAATAACCTGGCAGGCTTGTTCCAGACTGAGAATGCCGGCCGCCCAGGCCGCGGCGACTTCACCGACGCTGTGGCCAACCACAGCTTTGGCTTGAAGGCCGGCCGCCCGCAACATGGTCGTGATGCCCAGCTGCAGTGCAAAGAGCGCAGGCTGGGCGTATTCCGTGGCGTCGATCCGCTCAGCGGCAAGTGCGCCGGCGAGTTCATCGCGCAGCCGGTAACCGGCCAGTGGCAGGAAAATCTGGTCTATCTGCGCAATGCAGCCGGCAAATACCGGGTCCTGCAGCAGCGCCGTGCCCATCGCCGGCCACTGGCAACCGTTGCCGGAATAGACCCAGACCAGCGGCCCCTGATCTTTGGCACTTTGCACTGTGATGGCCGGGTGCTGGCCATCGCGCAGATAATGCTGCAGCGCGGCTGCGGCCTGCGTGGGCCCCTCGGCCCACAGCAACAGTCGCTCGGCAAACCAGTCGCGCCGGAACAGCGACTGATAACAATTGCCGTACCAGTCTGCGTCGTCAAGAGTGCTCAGATGCTGTTGCCAGACCTGCGCATTGGCACTGAGTGCTTCGCTTTGGACTGCGCTGATCAGTAGCGGCAGCGGCGCTTGCGGGCCCGTTGCCTTGCGGTTTTGCGGCGCGGCAACGGCCGGCGCGCTTTGCAAAATGACATGAGCATTCGAACCGCCAAAGCCAAACGAATTGACGCCGATAGTCAGCTGGCCCTGCGCTTTGAGTGGCAGATGCTGTTGCACCACCTGCAGATTGCCGCCGGCAAAGTCGATCGCCGGGTTCAGTTGGCGAATGCCAATGGTCGCCGGCACCAAGCGGTGCTGCAGGCTGTAAATCGCTTTGACCAGCCCGGCCACGCCGGATGCTGTTTCCAGATGCCCCAGATTACTTTTCACCGAGCCGATTGGCAGTGGCTGATCGGCCGGTCTTTTACTGCCGATGGCTCTGCCAAGCGAGCGGGTTTCAATCGGATCACCGACCGCAGTGCCGGTGCCGTGCGCTTCGATATAGTCAATGTCGCATGGGTCAATACCAGCATCGCGGTAGATTTGCTCCAGCAATGCTTGCTGTGCTTTGCAGCTGGGGACCGTCAGGCCGGATTTGCGCCCGTCGGTGTTGACGGCAGACGCAGCGACCACCGCCAGGATCTGGTCGCCATCAGCGACCGCCTGGGCATAGTCTTTGAGCAGAAACAGACCACCGCCTTCTGAGCGGACATAGCCATCGCCACTGGCGTCAAACACCTGGCAACGACCGGTCGGCGACAACATGCTGGCTTTGGAAAAGACAATAAAACCATAAGGGTGCAAATGCAGGCTGACGCCACCACACAGCGCCATCTTGCTCTCACCTGACTGCACAGACCGCACGGCCTGATGAAATGCGACCAGCGACGAAGAGCAGGCGGTGTCGATGGCCATGCTGGGGCCACGCAGGTCAAATACATAAGACAGCCGGTTGGCGGCGATACTGGCGGTGTTGCCGGTTGCCACCGCCGAGTCAATCAGGCCAAGATCGTCGTTCAGACGGTAGGCATAGTCGGCGCTGGCAATGCCAATATAAACGCCGGTGTCAGAGCCACGCAGCTGTGCCATGGTGTAGCCGCTGTGGCAGATGGTTTCGTAGGCAAGTTCCAGCAACAACCGTTGCTGAGGGTCCATCTGTGCCGCTTCGCGCGGCGAAATACCAAAAAAAGCCGGGTCAAACTGGCTGACATCGCCGACAGTGCCGGCGGCAAAAGTGTATGCGGTACCGGGATGCTTTTTATCCGGATGCAGGTAGGCACTGTGCGACCAGCGATCGGCCGGGACCTGACTGACCATATCCCGACCTGCCAGTAAATCGTCCCAATAATGCTGGGCATCCGTTGAGGGAAAACGGAACGACTGGCCAATAATCGCCACGGGTTTAGTCATACTTCTGATTCCATATCCATTGAAACTACGTGCAAATTCAGTGAACAGCAGCGTTACAGCAAGAAACTGACACAGCCCTGAACAGACAGGCGTATCGACATAAAACGGACATTTTAACAAAGAAGCGATCAGTGAACAAACCTGCGTCCGGTGACGCAGGCTGGCTCTGGCTAACTGATTGTTTTGGCTGGATCCACAACAGCCTGTGATGGCGGGATGGTGGCCCGACGTTCCGCCTGTCGGTTGTGCTGTCGGGCATCAGGCGTCGGACGTTGGACGTTTCAGCGACCGCCTGACAGGAATGCCAGTTGGCGGACGGCAAAACCAAAAGATTCCGCGCCGGCAGCCGGCTGGGCGGCGCTCCACAGCAACAGGGTGATGCGCTCTGGCTGGACGCCCGTGAGCTCGCCAAGCCGGATGTCGTGTGATTGCCACTGTGCGCTGATGGGCAAGCTGACGGTGACAGGTCTGTTGCTGCCTTCACTGAAAATCATCAGCCGCACGCCACTTTGCTGGCTGCCCGCAGTCGATTTAAGTTCAAACTGCAGGCGATCACTGGCGCTGAAATCCAGACCTTTGCTGAAGTCCGCCGCGGCCTGCCAGCTAAAACCAGCCCAGGGATAGTCGCTCTCTGGGCTGATCCGGCCGCTGACGCTGAATACCCCTTCAGCAACCTCCAGCCGGGCTGTGGACTGGCCGCCAAATAACTGATCGGTGCTGACGCTGAAACTGTCGCCCTGACTGGCCGGCAGTTTTTGCTGCGGATTGTTGCTGTGTCCATCGCTGCGCGCGGTCAGCAGCCCGGCTTTGACGGCGGCACGGCTGTCCTCTGTCAGGCTGAGGGGCACGGCAAAACCATTTTTAAACACCTGGCGTGCTTTGAGTAAATCTATCGGGTCGTCAAGTTGGGGCAGCAGCACAAAATCGGCGCGATAGCCGACGGCGATGCGTCCCCGATCCGACAGGCCAAAGGCTTGTGCCGGCAGCGCTGTGGCGCTTTGTAACGCCTGTTCAGCAGTGAGGCCTGCTTCCTGCAGCAACATCAGCTCCTGCACCATGCTAAGGCCATGCGAGGTGCCGCTGTTCGGCGCGTCGGTGCCGGCCAGAATGCGGATGCCGGCCTGTTGCATGCGACGGGTGTTGTCCAAAAGATTACGAAACAGCGCCGCCGGGATTTGCGGCTGTTTAGCGCCTGCCAAGGCCGCTTTGGCCGTGGCCGGCAATGACAAATCGGGCTTTGCCAGTAAAGCCGGCCCGGACGTGCCGCGCACAGCCGCTTCCAACACGGTCAGCGTTGGGATCACAAACACCTGACGGCTTGCCAGTGTGGCCAGCAGCCGCTCGCTGATCGGCGAATCAAAAAAACTGTGTACCAGGCCATCGGCGCCGGCATCGGCCGCTTCTTCGGCAGACACTTGTTCGGCAATATGCACCACGGCTTTGAGCTGCTGCTGATGCGCCGCTGCGATCAAGGCCTGCAGCGTCGCTAGGCTGATCGAGGGCATCCGGCGATAGATCGCACGTTCAGACTGATAGACAATCTTAATAAAATCAGAACCTTCGGCTTTGCGGGCCGCGACAAAAGCCGCGGCTTCTGCGGCTGAGCTGATGGTCGGAATATTCAGACCATATTCGGTACCATGGCCTCTGGGCGCCGTGGCCAGGATGCCGGCATTCCAGCTGTCCGCCTGCAAGGTCTGCGCAGTACCGGCGCGCTGCTGTCGACGGCTCGTCAGCTCAGCGGCCGGGCTGAACATATCGATGGCGCTGGTGACGCCAAAGCTGAGCTGCTGCGCACGGGCGTTGTCCCAGCTGTGGACATGGGCATCAATCAGCCCGGGCAACAGCAGCTGCTGGCCGCCGTCAACGCGCGGCAGTTCGCTTGTTGGTGGTGCGTCGTCAATGGCGGCAATCAGGCCCGCTTTGACCGTCAGATAATGCATACCCGGCAAATAACGCTCGCCATCAAAGATCCGTACCGGACCGAGCACAAAATTTTGCCCCACCGGCACAGGGGGGGTCGGCAATGCCCGGAAGAACAGCACCAGCAAGGCGGTGATTGCAGCGAAAAGCAGCCATTTTTTCATCACAGGACTCCTTATTGCCGTTGCCGGCTTTGGCCGTAAAAACAGCGGCGGGCCAGGACGGCAAACAGCAGGCTGTACGCCAGCAGAACCGCGACACTGAGCCAGGCCGGTACCAGCATTTCGCCCGGCAGTTGCTGCTCCACCACCAGCCGGCCCAGATTGGCCAGATGAAAACTCGGCAGCAGCAGCGCAAACTGTTGCAACAGGCCGGGTAACATGCTGATGGGCAGCCACAGACCGCCTAAAAAGGCCAGCGGCAGATAAATCAGGTTGATAGTGGCCGGCGCTGATTTGGCCGACAGCGTGAGCCCGAGCCACAAGCCGAGCAGACAAAAAGGCACAGTGCCGAGCAAAAGCACAGCAAAAAGCCCAAGCCACTGACCGCGCGGCAACACCACACCGGCCGCCAGCGCCGCACAGCCAAATAACAGCAGTAAAATCAGCGCCGCCAGCATCAGGCAGGACATGGTTTTGCCAAACAGCCAGCTGCCGACCGGCGCCGGCGAGACAAATTTTTGCATCAGCCAGCCTTGCGCTTTTTCGCTGGCGATATTGGCGCCGAAATTAAACAGCGCCGGTCCCATCACGCCAAAAGCGCCATAAGACACCAGCAGATAAGCGGCCTGGCCCTGGCCGTGCTGGTTCAGCATCACGCCAAACAGGCTGTAAAACACCAGCGGAAACAACAGACAAGGCAGAATAAAACCCGGTGTACGCCATAAAGTGATTAAATCGAGCCGGGCTTCGAGCTGATAGAGCGCCAGCGTGCGCGACAGCGACAGCCAGCGGCCAGGGGTAGGGCCAGCATTCATACGGTGATCTCCTGCGTTGGGTGGGTCAGTTCCAAAAAGGCCTGTTCCAGGCTGGCGGCTGTGACGGTCAGCCCGCTCAGTTGTGGGTCCAGCGTCAGCAAGCGGCGCAGACAGTTTTCCACATCCAGACAATCCAGTTGCCATTGCTGCGGCGCGAGCGGACTGACGCGCACCACGCCGGGCAGTTGTTGCAGCACTGTGCTTTCCAGTGCGCTGTGGCAGCGGATCTGGCGTTCCGGCTGGCTTTCTTTTAGCGCTGCCGGACTGGTGTCGGCGATAAAACGGCCGTCTTTGAGCAATAAAATCCGGTCGGCCAGGGCGTCGGCTTCTTCCAGATAATGGGTGGTCAGTACGATGCCAAGACCGTCGTTGCGGGCGTCGCGGATCAGCTGCCAGAAGCGCTGGCGCGACTGCGCATCCAGACCAGTGGTCGGCTCGTCCAGAAACAGCAACCGCGGTTTGCCCAGCATCGCCAGCGCCAGCAATAACGACTGACGCTGACCGCCGGATAAACTGGCACAGCGCAGGCGCAGCACCGGCTGCAAATCAAAGCGCCGGATCAGCGTGTCCAGCGGCAGCGGGTCGGGGTAATAAGCCCGGCACAGCTGGAGCTGTTCCAGCACAGTGAGCTGCGCCGGCAGGCTGGCCTGTTGCAGCATCACGCCAATCTGGCCGCTCAGGGCGGGCTGGCAGCGCAGCTGCTGCGGGCTGCTGCCGAGCAGCCGGATGTTGCCTTGCTGACAGGCCAGCAGCCCGAGCATCAGCTGGATCAGCGTGGTTTTGCCGGCGCCGTTGGCGCCCAGCATCGCCACCACTTCGCCGCTGTAAATGCCGGTTTGCAGGCCACTGAGCACCGGCGTCTGGTCGTAGCTGTGGCTGAGCTGTTCAATCGCGACCAGCAGTTCTTTGGGTTTTGCGCTATCTGGCAGGTCTGACATTGCCAACATTGATTGCCTCCTTTGAGGACAGTGCCGGCGCAGGAGCTGGCCGGTTCAACAAACTGATGGGGTTATTGTGCGTGGGTGGCGGCGACGGCGGCAGGGCGGCCTGTCACCGGTTCGGCCTGACAAATGTCATCTGCCAAGGGGATTGCAGTGGCTGGTTTGTGGCTGCGGGCGGGCAGCCTGACGGCTAAAAACACCGGCTGGCAAAGCCGGCAACTGCGGTTTATAGTGGAAAATCCGTTTGGCAAAGGCGACAGGAACGGATGAAACTCCAGGCTGAGACAGGCCCTGATGGCCAACATGATGCGACTTCCACGACAGTACCCACCACTGATGAAGCCAGCGGGCTGCTGACGGCGGCTGCGCTGCAGGCTCACTGGCAGCAGCTGCTGCAGGACTTGCAGTGCCAGCGCAGTCGTCAGCTGGCCGTGGTAAAACTGCAGGCTGCGCCGCCTGAACCTGCCGGGACAGTTGCTGATACCGCGCTTGCCCGCAGTCAACTGCAACTGGCGGCCCTGTTGCATCAGCAGTGCCGGCAGACTGACATCGCCGGCCATGGCGACGGGCTGCAACTGATTATTCTGGCACCCGACAGCACCAGCGATGGCGTGCTGCAGCTGGCCGCGCGTCTGCAGCAGCAGGCTGCGGGGGCTTTGGTGCTGCATATCGGCCTGGCGGCCAGCGATCAGGCACCGCTCAGCCTTTTGATGCAACATGCGGGCGCTGCACTCGCGAAGGCCTGTCACGTGCGTACGGCTGCCACAGTGGTCTGGCAGGCGAGCGGTCTGGCAGACGCCGGCCTGAATCAGCCGTTGTGACAAAAATGCAAATGAACTGCTGACAGCAGCAAGCGCAATCCAGTATCTTGATGCTTTCTGATGCTGTTATGTCCAAAGGTCCTTGCTGATGTCTGCCGTGCCCGATTTTATTGAAATTTATGATGACGCTTTAAGCGCTGAGCTCTGTCAGCGTATCATCCGCACTTTTGAACAAAGCCCGCACCGCACGCCTGGGCGCACCGGTGCCGGCGTCGACCCCAGTAAAAAGATCAGCAGTGACTTGTACTTAAACGATCATGCCGAGTATCAGCAATTGCTGGCCGAAATCATCGGTGTGACCTCACATTATGCTGAGCAGTATTTCCGCAAATATCATTTTGCACTGATAGCGCCGGTGGCGCTGACAGTGCAGCATCCGGTGACGGGCCAGCCGGTCAATCTGACCCATGAAAATTATGCCGAAGTTGGCGAGCCCAGAGCCGGCGACTATATGCGCTACCTGTACCGGCTGGGGGCTATTCAGGCGCAAAAGTATGATGCCGGCAAAGGCAACTACAACTACTGGCACTGCGAAGTGTATCCGCAGGCGCCGCTGAATGAACCGCTGCACCGGACCTTGTTGTTTATGTTTTATTT
>CBINNO010000004.1:0-53133 GCA_966252055.1 uncultured Rheinheimera sp.
GAACCGATAAGCAAAATAGCAAAAAGACGGCAAATCATAAGACGCATCTGAGAGTTCCCTTTCGCTGATTTCTTCAGTTAATTGAATGCAGTGTACCTGATCAGTCCGGCAAGCGCCGGTCTTTTTCGTCCGGCAGAAACGCTGAGTTTCAGTTTTGCGGTCTTGGCAATCCAAATGCTAGAGTTATGATAATTCGATTATTTTTAGATGGAGTTCTGAATGTCTGTTGCTGCAGTGATGACCCGGCAAGTAGTCACGGTGCCGCCCGAAGCGTCGCTGGCGGCGCTGCGGAAAATTTTCACTGAGGCGCATTTTCAGCATGTGCCGGTTGTTGACAGTATGCAGCGTGTGGTCGGCATTGTGTCGGTGAAAGATTTTTACAAATCGTTCAGTCCGGTGGCTGATTCAGCCTCAACGCAGACCACTGAAATTTTTTTGCAGGGTCGCAAAGTACGCAGCATCATGACAACACCGGTAGTTTGTATCGGCCCTGACACTCAGTTGCTCAAAGCGGCTGAATTGCTGATTGAACGGAACATCAGTTGTTTGCTGGTGACTGATCCACAGCAGAAACTGCTGGGTATTATTTCGTGGAAAGATATTCTGCGTCTGATCGTGCAACGCCAACGCTTGCGCCGCTCACGTGGCGAAGAAGAGGAATGACCGCAACCCCTTGTTTTTTCCCAAGGCCTCCCCAATCATAGGCAACCCGGCACCTTTTAAGGAATGCAATTGAGCCAGCTGTTTTCGACCAGAATCAGCGCCTTGCGCGCGGCGCCCTGGCGCACTGAAATTACCGGCATTCGCCGGGGTATTGAACGGGAAACCCTGCGGATCCTGCCGGATGGCCGGTTGTCGCAGCAGGACCATCAGCAAGCACTGGGTTCGGCGCTGACTCACCCGCTGATCACCACCGATTTTTCTGAAAGCCTGCTCGAATTTATTACACCGGCCACCAACCGTATTGAAACCACCTTGGCGCAGCTGACGGATATCCACCGGTTTGCTATCCGGCACCTGGGCGAAGAACGTTTTGGCGCCGTCAGTATGCCCGGTTTTATCCAGCATCAGGATGAGATCCGGCTGGCCTATTACGGCACCTCGAACGTCGGCCGGATGAAAACGCTGTACCGGCAAGGATTAAAGAACCGTTATGGCAGCATGATGCAGGCTATCAGCGGGGTGCATTTTAATTTTTCGGTGCCAGAAAGCTTCTGGCAGCATTATCAGCAATTGCTCGGCGATAGCCAGCCGCTGCAGGATTTCATTTCAGCACAGTACCTGCACCTCATCCGCAATTACAAAAGATATGTCTGGCTGATTGTTTATTTATTTGGCGCCTCGCCGGCGCTTTGCAGCTCATTTTTACAAGGCCGACCGCCGAAGTATCCGTTCCAACAGCTTGGCAAAGGCACTTTGTATCTGCCTTATGCCACCTCGCTCAGAATGAGTGATTTGGGCTACACCAACAGTGCGCAGTCCAGCTTATCAATAACTTACAACAACTTACCTGATTATATTCAGGGGCTGCAAAATGCGATTAGCACGCCGTCGGCAGAATATGCTTCCATAGGGATAGTGCGCGACGGTCAGTATCAGCAGCTCAATGGCAATATCCTGCAAATCGAAAACGAATTTTATTCAACGATAAGACCCAAACGGACTATTCAAAGCGGCGAGCGGCCGACCTGTGCGCTGGCCAAGCGGGGCGTTGAATACATTGAAGTGCGCGCACTGGATGTCAATCCGTTCAGCCCGGTGGGCATTACCGCGGACCAAATGCGATTCCTCGATACTTTCCTGTTGTTCTGTTTACTGGCGGACAGCCCGCCGCTCGATGCAGCCGCACAGGCGGTGACCGAGCAAAATCTGAAGAAAGTCGTCACCGACGGACGCCGGCTTGATTTGGAGCTTATTGAGGACGGCTCACCCAGACTGATGCAGGACTGGGCAGAACAGTTATTTGCGGACATGACGCCGGTCGCACAGTGGCTGGACGAGGCTTACGACAGTGCCGGGCAGACCGGGCTTTCTTATCAGGCCGTGTTAAAACAGGCTTATCTGAGCCTGCTGGACCCATCACGTACGCTGTCTGGCCAGCTGTTGTCCTTACTGGTCAGCCGTCAGCAAGACAATACGTCTGTCAGCCTTGAACTCGCTGAGCAATACCGGCAACAACTGAGCAGCGAAGACTACCAGTATTATCAGGCGGCTGATTTTGCGCAGATGGCCGCGGTCTCGCTGGCGGAGCAGGCAAAAATAGAACAGTCGGACACGCTGAGTTTTGAAGCTTACCTGCAGCAATATTTTGCCGAAAAGCCATGCTAAGCGGCTCGGTGCCGTTCGCCCACGGGTGACAGGCATCAGCTGAAAACGGATAAAAAAACGGCCACATCAGTGGCCGTAAAACTAAGGATAGGGAGAATCCAGGGATGAAAACAAAAACTTGGCAGAATCCATTCTATTCATCAGACGAATGGCATAAACGAAAGTTCAGATTTTTTTTAATAAATTTGAATTTATTTACAAGACTCTGATTATCCGAAATATTTCGTTTATTCCCGTTCAGCTGGCAGCACCAGTCGTACCTTTTTGATCATGTTGTCCTGAATATCAAGGATCTCCAGCGGATAGCCGAGCAGTTTCAGGCTCAGATTTGCCTGTGGAATATCTTCCAGATATTCCAGCAGCAAGCCGTTCAGGGTTTTCGGCCCATCGGTGGGGAAATTCAGTTGCAGTTCGCGGTTTAAATCCCGCAGGTTGATACTGCCGTCAATCAGATAAGAGCCATCGGGCTGCGCGCTGATCTCTTCGTGATGCATACTGGCGATATCGGTGGTAAATTCGCCGACGACTTCTTCCAGAATATCTTCCAGTGTCACCAGCCCCTGTAAGTCACCAAACTCGTCAACCACCAGGCCAATTCGTTCTTTTGACTGTTGGAACTTCACCAGTTGCGTGTTCAGACTGGTGCCTTCCGGAATATAATAAATGTCATGCACAGAGCGCAGCAGGCTGGCTTTATTCAACTGCTCTTTAAGCACCAGCCGCATGATATCGCGGGTATGCAAAAAGCCCAGGACATCGTCCATGCTGTCGCGGTACAGCAGCACCCGGCTGTGCTGGGTTACCGACAGCTGGTGCAGGATCTCTTTCCATTCGTCATTGATATCAATGCCAACGAGGTCACTGCGCGGCACCATAATGTCTTCTACCGTGGCTTTTTCCAGGTCCAGCACGCCGACAAGCATACTTTGATGCTGGTCTGGCAGCATAGCGCTGGCTTCATGCACGACTGTCCGCAGCTCTTCGCTGCTGAGGCTGTGCCCGTGATGCTGTTCAGCGCTGACACCAAACCAGCGCAAAATCGTATTGCAGATATGGTTAAGCAGCCAAACCAACGGATAAAGCAGTTTCATCATTGGTTTGAGTAAGACTGAACTTGGAAAGGCGACCCGCTCGGGATGCAGAGCTGCGAGGGTTTTGGGCGTGACTTCGCCAAAAATCAGGATAATCAGCGTCAGCACAATACCGGCTATCACGATGCCAAAGTCACCATACAAACGCATGCCGAGCAGGGTGGCGACCGAAGATGCGGCAACATTGACCAGATTATTGCCGACCAGGATCAGACCAATCAGCCGATCACGACGTTCCAGCATGTGGCTGACGCGGATAGCGCCTTTGTGCTGTTCGTTTTTAAGGTGTTTCAGCCGGTAGGGGTTAACCGACATCATGCCGGTTTCAGTCGCGGAGAAATAAGCAGAACAAATCACCAGTACCACCAGAAGCATAATCAGTGTACTGGTCGAAATCGCGTCCAAGTTAAGATGAACCTATCTGACAAACAAGGCCAAATTAATATGTCAATTTGGCCACAGCGTCAAGCGACAAGCAGATTACAGCAGCACTTCGCGGACAAAACGGCTGCCAAAATAGGCGAGTGTCAGCAGTAAACTGCCGGTGATAGCCAGTCCGTTGGTGATACGACCACGCCAGCCAGCAATATAGTGACCGGCCAATAACGCGGCAAAGACACCAAAAGCCAGTGTACTCAGCACGTTTTTGTGCAGATTTTGCCGGGCAAACCAGTCTTGACCAAACAGCGCTCCCGATAACACCGTAAAGCCCAGCAGCAAAGTACCCAGCAGCAGCAAACGAAACAACAGCTGTTCAGCCTGCATCAGTGGCGGTAGCACAGTTCCGGCTGGCAAAGGTGTTTTTTGTTTCAGCCGCTGACTAATCACGCCGACCTGGAACGAGTACAAAGTCGCCATGATCAAAATCACGTAGGCAATGAAGGCCACCAGAATGTGCACCAGCAACCAGGGGCTTTGTTCAAAATGATGCAGCTGCATGCCGGCTGGCAACAGCAAGACAGCAAGCTGCATCAGAGCGGAGAAACCGTAGACGATGGGCAGTAACAACAAAATAGGGGTACGCAGCGCTGTCACAGTGAATGCCGCCGTGATCAGCCAGCACACCAGTGAGCTGACATTAAGCAGACTGAAGTTTTGGCCGCTGTCGGTAAACAGGCTCTGGCTGAGTCCCAGCATATGAAAGACCACGCCGGCGCTGGCCGCACTGAACAGTAGTTTGAGCTGAGGCCCCTGCACTGAATAAAGCCGCTGTGAGACTACAAATGTGGCGACCAGATAACAGCTCAGCGCGAAAACAGACATCAGGGTTACCGACATGCAAACAATTCCAGTTCCGTGGCACAAGGCCCCATTGTATGAGAAGCGTTGACAGATTGACAGAGCCTGAGGCTGACGCTCACGCGGCCTTTTGTTATAATCGCCACCATTTTTCACAGAAGTGGATTGCAACATGTTTGAAAACCTGTCGGATCGCCTGACCCGCACACTGAAAAACATCAGTGGCCGCGGCCGCCTGACCGAAGACAACATCAAAGAAACCTTGCGTGAAGTGCGGATGGCGTTGCTTGAAGCCGATGTGGCGCTGCCGGTCGTCCGTGATTTTGTGAATCAGGTCAAAGAACGCTCGGTGGGCCTTGAAGTCAGCAAAAGCCTGACGCCGGGGCAGGAGTTCTTAAAAATCGTCCGCAAAGCGCTGGAAGAGGCGATGGGCGAGGCAAATGAAGAGCTCACGCTCAATACCCAGCCACCGGCTGTGGTGTTGATGGCTGGTTTGCAAGGCGCCGGTAAAACCACTTCTGTTGCCAAACTGGCGAAGTTCCTGAAAGAGCGCAAAAAGAAAAAAGTGATGGTGGTGTCGGCGGACGTTTACCGGCCTGCGGCGATCAAACAGCTGGAAACTCTGGCAAAAGATGTCGATGTCAGCTTCCACCCGAGCGATATCAGCCAAGCGCCGGTTGATATCGTCAACAGTGCGATAGCGGCGGCCAAGCTCGGCTTTTATGACATTCTGCTGGTGGACACCGCCGGTCGTCTGCATGTCGACAGCGAAATGATGGATGAGATCAAAGCGTTACACGCCGCGGTGAAGCCGATTGAAACTCTGTTTGTCGTCGATGCGATGACAGGCCAGGATGCCGCGAATACCGCCAAGGCCTTTAACGAAGCGTTGCCGCTGACAGGCGTCATTCTGACCAAAGCAGACGGTGATGCCCGTGGTGGCGCGGCACTGTCAATTCGTCACATTACCGGCAAACCGATTAAATTTATCGGTACGGGGGAGAAAACCGACGCGTTGGAACCTTTCCACCCGGATCGCATTGCCTCCCGTATTCTTGGCATGGGCGATGTACTGAGCCTGATTGAGCAGCTTGAGCAAAAGGTCGATAAAGAACAAGCCGCCAAAGTTGCCGCCAAAGTGATGAAAGGCCAGGGCTTCAGCCTGGAGGATTTTCGCGACCAGCTGGTGCAAATGCGCAATATGGGCGGCATGATGTCAATGCTGGACAAGCTGCCGGGGATGAAGAATCTGCCGGCAGGTGCGATGGATCAGGTCGGCGATAAACAATTTAAAAAGATGGAAGCCATTATCAACTCGATGACGCCCAAAGAGCGGCAGTTTCCTGATTTGATTAAAGGTTCGCGCAAAAAGCGCATCGCTGGTGGTTCAGGCACACAAGTGCAAGACGTCAATCAGTTGCTCAAGCAGTTCACTCAGATGCAGAAGATGATGAAGCAGATGTCCGGTAAAGGCGGCCTGATGAAGATGATGCGGGCGATGGGTGGCAAGATGCCGCCAGGCATGCTCGGCGGTGGCCGTTAAAGCTGAATCGGAAAAGCCGCATGATGCGGCTTTTTTGTTGGCAGGATCTCATTGGATCTATTGAGGCGCCAGCATGCGGAATCATTGGTTTGTCAAAAGCTTATCCACAGTTTTATCCACGGACAAAATCAGCCGCCAGGCCTTAAATTGGTTGCATTGCAGCGAAAAATGCGTACAATTCAGCGTCCCCGTACCTAGCTGCGGGGATTATGCTTTAAAAAAACCTGAACGATTGAAATTAGAGGACGGTATGGTAACTATTCGTTTACAACGTGGTGGCGCGAAAAAGCGTCCATTTTACCAAGTTGTGGTCGCTGACAGCCGTTTTGCTCGTGATGGCCGCTTCATTGAGCGCGTGGGTTTCTTCAACCCAATCGCTGGCGGTACTGAAGAGAAAGCGCGCATCGACCTGGACCGCGTAGATCACTGGGTTGCACAAGGTGCATCTCTGAGCGATCGCGTTGCGTCACTGGTAAAAGCAGCCCGTAAAGCTGCTTAATGATGACCAACTGAGTAGGGTTGAGCCTTGAACGGTAAAGATTTAGTTGTCTTAGGTAAGTTTGGTGCTGTTTACGGCATCAACGGGTGGCTAAAAGTTAACTCCTACACAGAAAACCCGGAAGGGATTTTTAGTTATAAACCCTGGCAGATTCAATCTCAGGGGCAATGGCGCCAAGTGAAAATCGCCAGCTGGAAAAAGCACAGTAATGGGCTGATTGTAAAGCTGGATGATGTGAATGATCGGGATCAGGCTCAGTTGCTGGTCAACGCGGAAATCGCGGTTGAACAGGCGCTGCTGCCAAAGCTGGATGACGGTGAGTTCTACTGGAAAGACCTGATGGGAATGACAGTAGTCAACGAAGCCGGTTATGACTTCGGCCTGGTGGATGACCTGATGGAAACTGGCTCGAACGACGTCCTCGTCGTGAAAGCCAACAAAACCGATGCATTTGGCCAAAAAGAGCGTTTGATCCCATTTCTGACCGACTCTGTTGTGAAGAATGTCGATCATGTGCAAAGACGGATCATCGTCGACTGGGACCCGGCATTTTAATGCAGGAACAACCTGGGATGTGGTTCGGCGTGATAACGCTGTTTCCACAAATGTTTGAGGCTATCACTCAGTTTGGCGTCACCAGTCGTGCCGTTAAACAAGGTCTTATCAATGTTGAGTGCTGGAATCCGCGGGACTTTACCACGGACAGGCATAAAACGGTCGATGACCGGCCTTTTGGTGGTGGTCCTGGCATGTTGATGATGGTGCAGCCTTTGAGCGACGCAATCCGCGCTGCCAAAGCTGCTGCCGGTGAAGGGGTCCACACGATTTATTTGTCGCCGCAAGGCCGCAAATTAGATCAGGCGGGTGCTGCTGAACTGGCGAAACGTCCCAAGCTGTTGCTGGTAGCAGGTCGCTACGAAGGGATTGATGAACGTGTAATCGAGACTGAAATTGACGAAGAATGGTCAATTGGCGATTACGTGCTGAGTGGCGGTGAATTGCCTGCGATGACGCTGATTGATGCGGTGTCGCGACTGGTACCTGGCGTACTGGGGCATGACCTGTCTGCAGTTGAGGATTCGTTTGCCTCCGGACTGCTGGACTGTCCGCATTACACCAGGCCCGAGGTATTAGACGGCAAACAGGTGCCCGCAATCTTATTGAGCGGTCATCATGAAAACATCCGACGCTGGCGTCTGAAGCAGTCTCTTGGGAGAACATGGCTTCGGCGGCCAGAATTGTTAAATGCCCTGGCTCTGACTAAGGAGCAACGCAAACTTCTGGAAGAGTTCCAACAGGAACACCAGGCGTTGCAGCAACGATAGTTTATCCAGGTAAAGTGAGATTGTTATGAGCAAAGTTAGCCAAAACATCATCAAAGAACTTGAAACAGAACAGCTGAAACAAGACGTCCCTGCTTTCGCACCAGGTGACACAGTTGTCGTTCAGGTTAAAGTTAAAGAAGGTGACAAAGTGCGTCTGCAGGCGTACGAAGGCGTGGTTATCGCGAAGCGTAACCGTGGTCTGCACTCTTCTTTCACCGTACGTAAAATTTCAAACGGCGAAGGCGTTGAGCGTGTATTCCAGACGCACAGCCCGCTGGTTGACAGCATCACCGTGAAACGTCGTGGTGCCGTACGTCGTGCCAAGCTGTACTACTTACGCGATCGTTCAGGTAAATCAGCGCGTATCCGCGAAAAGCTTAATTAAGCACGTCAAGGCTGCCTCCGGGCAGCCTTTTTTTATTCCGCTGTTTTTTATCTTTACTGCCTGAGTTTATCAGTACGCCCAGCAGCTGTTGCTCCATGTTTGCGTTATCACGCGGCTGTGACTGTCCTGCATTGCCTGATTGGCATGCCATTTTGAATAAACTTTCGACAACCCGCGGTATCTTTGATTCTGCTGCTTTTTTTCAGGCTGGCAGCCGGCTATGCTGGAGCAGGTTTGTCTGCTGTTTCAGATACTGTCGTGCAAGGATGTCCAATTGCAATCCGCTGAATTTATTCAAAAACGTCGTTTTATCGTCAAGCTCGGCAAAATGCTGCATAAGTTCGGTACGCCGGCCTATCGGCTGGAAAACCATCTGCTGAATGTCGCGCAGTTTTTAGGTATTGGCGCTGCATTTGCGATCACCCCCACAGTGCTGACTTTTGTACTCTGGATCCCGGGGGATGACAGTGAATATACCCACGTGGCCCGCGTGATGCCCGGTGAGCTGGACTTAGGTTCGTTGTCGCGCACCGACGAAATTGTCGACGCCGTCGCCGAAAACCGGTTGACGCTGGAGGAAGCCACTGCCCGGCTCAATGAAATTGCCGCGATGCCTAATCCTTATTCGCGGCTGGCAACTTTTTTTGCTTATGGGGCTGCCGGCGGCGCTTTTGCCATGTTAATGCGTACCAGCTGGAATGATGTGGTGTACGCCAGCTTACTGAGTTTAATTGTCTACGGCTTTGTGCTCTGGGCGGAAAAAAGCCGCCGGGTCACGCACATGCTGGAGCCTTTGGTTGCCTTGGTTTCCGCTTTTGTCGCCACAGCGATCGCTGCTTTTATCGAACCGACACTCAATGTGCCTATCGTGGTGTTGTCCTCTATTATCGTGTTTATTCCGGGGCTTGCGCTGACGTTGGGACTGGCCGAGCTGGCGGCGCGTCATCTGGTGTCCGGTACCGCGCGCATCATGGATGCAGTGATGTTGCTGTTTAAGCTGTATTTTGGTGCTTTTCTGGGCATTGCGCTTGGTGAACGGGCCTTTGGTGAAGCCGCTTTTGTGGCTGGCACGCCGGTTGCCGGCTGGACGGTCTGGCTGGCGGTTGCCATTCTGTGCGGTTCGCTGGTGATTGTGTTTCGGGCCCGCAAACGTCATGCGCTGTGGGGATTGTTGTCCGGTTTTATTGCTTATGGCGCCAGCCTGGTCGGTGGGATCTATCTGGGATTGGCGTTGGGGGCTTTTGTCGGCGCTTTTGCGGTTGGTGTTTATGGCAATATGTTTACCCGCTTTATGGACGCGCCGGCCAGTATTGTCTCGCTGCAGGGCATGATAGTGCTGGTGCCTGGCAGCAAAACCTACATCGGGCTCAATGCGCTGATCTCTGGCGAGCAGATGGTGTCGACCGAGCATCTGGGCCAGCAAACCTTTCTGATTTTTATGTCACTGGTTGCTGGCTTTATTTTTGCGAACGTGGCTCTGCCACCGAAAAAGAGTTTGTAGCATCTCCTGCAGATCCAATCGGCCCCGATTGGATTGCACAGCGCGGTGTCATTACCTGAGCCGCTCTGACCAGCCTGCTGTAATAGCCGCAAAACGGCCGTCGTTTTTCATTTGCAGCAAACTGGCTCTTAATGTTGCCACCACAGGTGCGGCGGTTTTCAGACTGCATGCCAGATGGAAATCGAGCGGTAAGTCATGCAGTTCCAGTAGCTTTTTGAAATCTGAGTGCCTGAGGCCAGATTCCTGCGCCCGATACTTCAAAATGGTGTCGTTGATGATCACCAGGTCGATATTTTCTTTACGGCCTGCCAGCACGTTCAGCATGCTGGCGACATTCTCCAGCACGTAAAGCTGTTGGCCCTCTGCAAATCCATGTTTGAGCAGATAATGGTGCGTAACATCATCCCGCGTGACGGCCGTGACGTATTTTTTCGCGTCTGCCAATGACGTCAGTTTGATGTCGTCGCGGCTTTTCAGGGCGTAAATTGCGGTGGTGTTATAGGACAGTTCGCCAATCCACTGAAAAAGCGGAACACGCTCGGCACTTTTAGAGATGGAATAGATACAAGTGTTGTCGTCACGTTGTGCCAGCTGATAAGCGCGGCTCCAGCTTTGAAATTCAATCTGATAGCCAATACCGGCCCCCTGGAAAATCTGCCGGACCAGCTCGGTGGCAAAACCGCCTGCTTTGTTGCCTTCGTCGATTTGATAAGGCGGCAGATGCTCGGTCAGGACGCGGATTTGCACGGCCTGCAAGGAGGAGCTCAGCAGACTGCAGACAATTGCACTGTAAATTCGAATCTTGCGCACGCTGCTGCTACACCTTGTGTTGAGCCATAAGTCTTACTGTAAACAGCGGCTGCAGCCGAGGCAAGGGGATGGCGAAAATAGCACCAGAGCTTGTCACAGTGGCCGTATGGAAAGTGGTTATGTTGATGAAAAAACAGATCTTTAGCTTTGGTGTATTAAAATGTGTACGATTTCTTGCGTTGTTGCATTTTGCTTGCAGAGCTTATTGATATTGACTTTTGCCATTGACATTAATCGTGTGTGTTTTTATGATGCCACTCTTTGTAATTATAACGGTACGTGATGTACATAAATGTTTACTTGTGGCGTCAGGAACGCTGCAAAAAATAGAGGCGCAAACACAATGAGTAAAATAGTTGACGACTTGCGGATAGTTGCACAGAAACCGCTGAGTCCACCGGCGGTCATGAAGAAAGTACTGCCGTTATCCGAAGAGGGTGCTTTGTTTGTCCAGCAGGCTCGGCGCGATATCGCCGATATTGTGCACGGCCGCGATAAACGTCTGCTGGTGATCACTGGTCCTTGTTCTATCCATGATCCGGTGGCAGCGCTTGAATATGCAGACAAATTAAAAGCGCTGCAGCTGCAATACGCTGACAGCCTGTATATCGTGATGCGGGTGTACTTTGAAAAACCGCGTACCACGGTCGGCTGGAAAGGCTATATCAACGACCCGCATCTGGATGATTCTTTTGACCTGGAAACCGGCCTGACCCGTGGTCGCGAATTGCTGCTGAAGCTGGTTGAGATGGAATTGCCGACGGCGACAGAGGCACTGGACCCCATCAGCCCGCAGTATTTGTCTGACTTGGTGTCCTGGGCGGCGATTGGTGCCCGTACTGTGGAAAGCCAGACGCATCGCGAGATGGCAAGCGGCCTGTCGATGCCGGTGGGCTTTAAAAATGGCACCGACGGCAATCTCAATATTGCGCTGAATGCGCTGCAATCCGCCGCCAGTGGCCACAGTTTTATCGGTATCAATCAGCGTGGGGAAGTGGCGCTGGTGCAAACGGCCGGTAACCCGGATGGCCATATTATTTTGCGTGGTGGCAGCAAACCAAACTACGACGCGGACAGTATCAACGCTGCGGTGGCTGCGTTGGATAAACACGGCTTACCACGCGGTATCGTGGTCGATTGCAGCCATGGCAATTCTAATAAAGATCACAATCGCCAGCCGCTGGTGGCTGAAGCTGTGGTTGCTCAGCGCCTGCAAGGCAATGAAGCGATAATTGGCCTGATGCTGGAAAGTCATTTGCATGGCGGCCGCCAGGAGCTCGGGAATGGCAAATCGCTGCAATATGGGGTGTCGGTGACGGACGCCTGTATTGACTGGGCGACCACAGCGCAGCTGCTGGCCGGTTTACATCATCAGATGCAACGCATCTGTCAGGCGGCCTGAGATGGCGGTTTCCACTGCGGCACAGGCGGCTTCGGCGGCCGAGCTGGCGCCACTGCGGGTTCAGATTGACGCCATCGACAGCCAGCTGGTGCAGTTACTGGCTGAACGCGCCAAAGTGACAGCCGAGGTAGGGCGGGTCAAACAACAATATGCTTTGCCTTTGTATGTGCCAGAGCGCGAAAAGGCCTTGCTCGAAGCGCGTCGTCAGCAGGCCGGAGCGCTTGGCGTATCGCCCGAGCTGGTTGAAGACGTGTTGCGCCGGGTGATGCGGGAATCTTATTCGACGCAGGAAGCCGGCTTTGTTTGTTGTCGCGAAGGTGGCGGCAAAGTGGTGGTAGTTGGTGGCCGTGGCGCACTGGGCCGGCGTTTTGTCAGTTTGTTTCAGCGCTCCGGTTATCAGGTTGCTGTGCTGGAGTCTGAGGACTGGCCAGCCGCCGCCGACATTTGTGCCGATGCGGCGCTGGTGCTGATTGCGGTCCCTATTGCGATCACTGCCAGCGTCATTAAGCAATTGCCGCCGTTACCGGCTGACTGCATTCTGGCCGATATTACCAGTGTTAAGCTGACGCCACTGGCGGCGATGCTGGCGCAGCACAGCGGGCCCGTGCTGGGGCTGCACCCGATGTTCGGGCCTGATATCAGCAATATCGTCAAACAAGTGGTGGTGGTTTGTCACGGCCGTGCTCCACAGCAATACCAATGGGTGCTGCAGCAATTGAGTGTCTGGGGCGCTGTGTTATCCGAAAAAACTGCGCAGCAACATGATGAGCTGATGCAACTGATCCAGGCGATGCGGCATTTCAGCTCGCTGGTTTATGGCGTGCATCTTGCCGAAGAGCAGGCGGATTTGCAGCAATTGCTCGAGCTCAGCTCACCGATTTACCGGCTGGAGCTGGCGATGGTCGGCCGGCTATTTGCGCAAAATGCCGAGCTTTACGCGGACATCATGCTGAGCTCGCATGCCGTGACCGGTTTGCTGCAGCGTTACCAGCATCGATTTAATCAGCTGTCGCATTTGCTGGCAGCGCGTGACAAGGACGGGCTGATGGCCGAATTTGCCAAAGGCCAGCAGTTCTTTGGCGAGCTGGCCGGTCAGTTCCTGCAGGAAAGCCGGCGGTTATTGCAAAAAGCTGCCGACGAGCGCAGCTAAAACCGCCATTGCAGTGTGCTGGTCAGGCTCTGGCAACAGCGTTAGACTGTTGCCAGGTATTTCTGACTGAACTCAATCACTTGCTGACAAAAATCCTCAGATTGCTGCTGAATTGCTGTCGTTATGCCGCCTTGTGTGCCCTGACGCTGGTGCTGCTGTTGGCTTATCTGCCAGTGCCTTATACCGGTGTAATGCTGGAGCGGCAGGTCGAAGCCTGGCTGGCCGGCAAAAGCTATCAGCCCAAACATCAGTGGCGGCCGCTTGCGCAGATCTCGCCCCATCTGTGGCATGCAGTGGTCGCGGCCGAGGACCAGAAATTTCCGCAACATCATGGCTTTGACTTCACGGCGATTGAAAAGGCGCTGGTTTATAACAGCAAAGGCCGCAAAGTGCGCGGCGCTTCCACCTTGTCACAACAAACGGCGAAGAACGTGTTTCTGTGGAGTGACCGCAGCTGGCTGCGTAAAGGGCTGGAGACTGGCTTTACACTGCTGATTGAAGCCGGCTGGGGCAAGCAGCGTATTCTGGAAGTTTACCTGAACAGCGTCGAATTCGGCCCGGGTATTTTTGGCGCTGAAGCGGCGGCCCAACATTTTTTTAAAGTGCCAGCGGCCCGGCTCAGCCGGCAGCAAGCCGCGTTACTGGGCGCTGTATTACCCAATCCGCACCGTTTTTCCGCGCGCTCGCCGTCGCCTTATATTCAAAAACGCCAGCAATGGATTTTAAAACAAATGCGTCAGCTCAAACCTGTCGCGGTGCAGCTCCATGCCGCTGACTAGTCCTACCTGTGGCACAAACCTGTGTTTTGGCAGCAGTCTACCGCTACTTTAGCGAAATATTACTGGGCGCTTCCGACTTTAGTCGTTATCTTATAGCCCGGTCTGCTGTGGTATGCGGGACATCTTTCTGACCTTGCCAGACAACAGCGCAACCATAGCGCTGAACGAGAACAAATCCGAGGAATTTGCTGATGAATGAAATTGTTGCTGTGGTGAACGGCATCATCTGGAGCAAAGCGCTGATAGCGCTGTGCCTGGGGGTGGGGCTGTATTTTTCACTGCGCTCGCGCTTTTTACAGTTGCGCCATGTGAAAGAAATGGTCCGGCTGATGTTTGATGGCCGCAGCTCTGACAGCGGTGTGTCGTCTTTTCAGGCGTTGACGATGACGCTGGCCGGCCGGGTGGGCACCGGTAATATTGCCGGTGTGGCAACAGCGATTACCTTTGGTGGTCCGGGGGCGGTGTTCTGGATGTGGGTAGTGGCTTTCCTCGGTTCCAGCTCCGCTTTTGTTGAATCTACGCTGGGTCAGGTTTACAAAGAAAAAATCAACGGTCAGTACCGGGGCGGTCCAGCCTTTTATATCGAAAAAGGCTTAGGCGTGAAATGGTACGCCTGGTTGTTTGCGATCGCTACTGTTGTAGCCTGTGGCTTATTATTGCCAGGCGTACAGGCAAATTCGATCGCATCCAGTTTGCAGACGGCTGTTGGTTTGTCACCGAATGTGACGGCCGGTTTACTGGCGATCTTGCTGGGCTTTATCATTTTTGGTGGTGTGAAACGGATAGCGTCATTTGCCGAAATCGTCGTACCCTTCATGGCCTTGGGCTACATCATCGTTGCTTGTGTGGTGATAGCGCTGCACATTGACCAGCTACCTGCTGTGATCGCATTGGTGTTTAACAGTGCATTTGGCACAGAAGCCGCTTATGGCGCCATTCTGGGTCTCGCTATTGAGTGGGGAGTCAAACGCGGTGTGTATTCTAACGAGGCGGGTCAGGGCACTGGTCCTCACGCGTCGTCTGCCGCGGCAGTCTCTCATCCTGCCAAGCAAGGCTTAGTGCAGGGCTTCTCGGTTTATGTGGACACCTTGTTTGTCTGTTCTGCGACTGCTTTTATGCTGTTAATTACCGGGCAGTACAATGTTCAGGCGCCGGATGGTTCTGCAATGTATACCGGGGTGGCCGGTGTGGCTGCCGGGCCTGGCTATGTACAGACGGCACTTGAGAACGTGATGCCGGGCTTTGGTTCCTTGTTCGTGGCTATCGCTTTATTGTTCTTCGCCTTCACCACTATCGTGGCTTATTACTACATTGCTGAGACCAATATTGCTTATATCAACCGCTCAGTCTCCAGACCCTGGCTGGCTTTTGTGCTGAAGATTGGCATCATGGCTGCGGTGGTATATGGCACCGTCAAAACAGCAGATTTGGCCTGGGCACTGGGGGATATCGGCGTTGGCTTAATGGCCTGGCTGAATATCATCGCGATTCTGTTGCTGCATAAAATCGCCTTCAAATGTCTGCGGGACTATGAAGCGCAAAAAGCGGCAGGACTGGACCCGGTCTTTCACCCTGAAAAACTGGGTATCAAAAATGCGGCCTACTGGGAAGGCAAAACTGACGAGGAACTGCTCAGTTCCAGTTTGGCCAATCAGGCCAGTCAGGAGAAAAAAAGCGCCTGATCGCTTTGCAAGAGGCCTGTTTTGACAGGCCTTTTCTTATTAAACCCAGGTCTTTTATCAGCGGGTTGTGGAGTGACGATGACTGAAATTCTGACGACCGCGCGGTTGCGCCTGCGTGAAATCACGCCGGCCGACAGTGCATTCTTGTTGGCGCTTTTGAACGAGCCGGATTTTATCCGCAATATTGGTGACCGCCAGGTGCGGACGCTCGATGAGGCCCATCAATATCTGGTGCAGCACTTGCTCGGCAGTTATCAGCGCCATGGTTTTGGTCTGTGGCTGGTCGAACGACAGGCTGACGGCGTTGCGCTGGGCCTTTGTGGGCTGGTTCAGCGCGATTATCTCGATTGCCCTGATGTCGGTTATGCATTGCTGGCCCGCTTCGCCGGTCAGGGCTATGCGTCTGAAGCGGCGGTTGCAGTGGCGCAGTATGGACGCACTGTGCTGCGGTTGCCAAAGCTGGCGGGCATCGTGTCACCGCACAATCTGGCGTCGAAAAAAATTCTGCAAAAAGCCGGTTTGCAGCCTGCAGGGCAACGGCAGGTGCCGGCAACGGGGGATTGGGTCGATTATTTTGAATCGGTCTGAGCCGGTGGATTGTTACTGCGCTGGCGCAGATATTCCTGATAACTTTTGCTGTTGGCGTCTTTGACGCAACTTTCCGAAAGCGGCGCCGGCAATAAGCGGCATTGCGCTCTTTGCTCTTCACGCATTTTGTTGTACCAGTACTCTTCACTGCCGTGCTGCGGGCGCTGGCAGGCACTCAGCATGAGGACTGACAGCAGCCCAATCAAAAACAGGCGCATGATGGCTCCGGTTCAGTTAAAAACTCACTATGCCACAGTCTGTCGGCATGCTGCCAGTTTGTTTACCCAAGTTGACGCCGTGCTCTGGCTGGCCCCTGCATCGGCATGTCAGTTTAACAATGGAACCGTCGCGCGGCCGCTGTCTGCGAGACGGCTTGCTGCGTTCAATTTTCCTGCTTTCGTGCCACTCACATGCCGAAAATCTGCTTTGCCTGTGGCCATTTTGCTGTAGGTGGCTGTCGTATCCTGAACTTGTTGGTGCTCTTTGCCGCTCTTGCTGAAAAATTCATCAAAGTGCCACAAAGCTGTCGCTCGCTCTGGCGTAAGCTGATGATAAAACAGTAACTCTGGCCGACCGTGCGCGACTCATTGCCTGAACTTCACCAGCTTGAACTGTTACTGCGCCATGCGCCGGCACCGGTCAGTGCCCGCATGCTGGCGATGGTGCCTTTAAAAGGCCAGCAACTGCCGATTTATGCGGTGTCGGTCGGACAGGCGAGAGCAGATAAACCGGTACTGCTGCTGAGCGCCGGGATTCACGGGCTGGAGCGGATCGGCACTCAGGTGCTGCTGGCGTATTTAGAAAGCCTGTGCAGCCGGCTCAGCTGGGACCGCCAGTTTGCCACTTTGTTTGACCGGGTACAGCTGTACATGCTGCCGCTGTTAAATCCTGCCGGCATGGCGCTTGGCTGGCGCGCCAACGCCCGCCATGTCGATTTGATGCGTAACGCGCCGCAGGATTGCCCGGAAGGTGCCGCCTTTTTAGTCGGCGGCCAGCGGTTCAGCCATCATTTGCCCTGGTTTCGCGGCAGTGCAGGCGAGCTGGAAACCGAAAGTCAGGCCTTAGTCGATTTTGTCAGCAGTTGCCTGTTCCCGGCGCCATTTTCGCTGGTGCTGGATTGCCATTCCGGCTTTGGCCGCACCGACCGTTTGTGGTTTCCTTATGCCAAATCCTCCACGCAGCCGATTGCCCATCTGGCACAAATGCACCGGCTGCGCGAACTGCTGTTTCAGACTTATCCGCATCAAAACTACATTTTTGAGCCACAAAGCCGCCATTATCTCTGTCATGGCGATTTATGGGACCATTTGTTTGATTTGTCGCTGCAACAATCGCATCTGATGTTACCGCTGACGCTGGAGATGGGGTCGTGGAACTGGGTGCGGAAAAATCCGTTTCAGTTGCTCAAAAGCCACGGCCTGTTTCATCCAATGAAACCGCACCGGGTCAAAAGAGTGCTGCGCAGTCATCTGATTTTATTTGAATTTTTACTGCAGGCTGCGGCGGCGTCCGCCGACTGGCTCGGCAGTGTCGACAGTCGCAATGCGGTGGAGGCGAATGCGCTATGGTACGACCGTTAGTGTTGTTACGCGGCCTGGCGCGCGAGCAGGGCCACTGGGGCGATTTTCCGGCGCAGCTGGAGCAGGCTCTGCAAAGGCCTGTGTTGCTGCAGGATTTGCCCGGCATGGGCGATTATCATCAGCTCGAAAGCCCGGCCAGTTTGTCTGGGCTGGCGGACTGGCTGCTGCCGGTGCTGCGCCGGCGCCATGCCGGCCCCTGGCATCTGCTGGCGATGTCGCTCGGCGCTATGCTGGCACTTGAGCTGGCGGTACGGGCGCGCAGTGAAGTGGCGTCGCTGGCGCTGCTGAACACCAGTGCCGGTCAGCTGACGCCTTTTTATCAGCGGCTGCGCTGGCAGCAATATCCGGCGGTGCTGGCCGCTATGCTGGCACCGCTGCGCCTGCGGGAGCAGTTGATCCTGCAAATGACCAGTCAGCGCGCGGACGTGCGGACAAGGCAATTGCCACTGGCGGTACAGATAGCCCGGCAAAGGCCGGTGCAGCGGCGTAACGTACTCAGGCAACTGTGGGCGGCCAGCCAGTTCAGGCCGGCGCAAAAACCTCAGTGTCCGTTGCTGTTGTTGTGTGGGGCAGAAGACAAACTGGTCGACCCGGCCTGCAGTGCGGCGTTGGCGGCCTGTTGGCAATTGCCGCTGGCGGTGGCCCCGGCAGCGGGTCATGACTTAGTGCTGGATGCGCCAGACTGGCTGCTTGCAAAATTGCAGGCGTTTTATCAGCCGTTGCCCTGAAATGACCGAAGGTTTAAAACGCTGGCTTTGAATACCGGCTTACAGCGCTGATTCGTCAAACTGCAGATGCGGTTTGCCGGCCATATAGTTGCGCCGAAACTGGCGGAAATAATCACTAAGCGCCATCGCGGCGTTGTCATCGCCGGCCAGGCGTAAAATCTCAATAGCCACTTCTGCGGTGCAAAGCTGATGCAGATGGGCCGCCTCGCGCAGGGCGTACACCGAGGCACTGGCTGGATTGATGCCCAGCACCGGAAAACTATCCAGATAAGGGCTTTTGCTGAACATCTTTTTCGCTTCACGCCAGGTGCCATCCAGCATTACAAAAAGTGGAATTTTGCCCTGCGCACTGACAGCCTCCGGCATGCTGTCGATACAACGCTCTGGCGTGGCATATTGCTGCGGGAACACCACAATGGGCGCGTAGCGGCTGTCTGTCAGCAGCGCCAGCAAGGCCGGATCGGGCATGGTACGGTCCCAGACAAAGGCATGGCTGTCGGCGGCGACATCGGCAATGAGCCGGCCGGTATTGCTCGGTTTAAAGCATTCGCCGGTATACATCAGCAATAAAAATGCACTGCGTGCGCCTGGCGCTGGCTTTAACGCACAAAGGCAGTCGGTCTTGGGTAACAGACAACCTTCGCAGCGACAGACTTTGCTGCCACGGGCATTAAAGGGTTTGGTGGTTTTGGCCAGCTCGCGCTGGCGCAGTGCCAGTACGGCGTTGGCCGGGGCAGTAACAGGAGACGTGAGGCTGGCGATGTCTGTCATGATCGGATTGGGCAGTGTCGTACTGGCGGTCATCAAAGGCGGCAAGTGTACTCTAAGCGCGCCGTGAAGTCTTGTCAGCGGCCGTATTCGTCCGGGTATAAAGCGCTGAATCTTTGTTCACGCGGATAAGGAAACACATCCTGCACTTCACCGGCGCGCACCCGGGCTTGTTTTTGTTGCCAGTAAGTGGCGTCCAGCAGCTGCGGATGCAGCTCGGTCAATAAAGCGCGCAGCTCTGGCTGCGCCGTAACAAAAGTGGCGATTTGCTCCGGAAACACATCACCGGCTTCGATCGGATACCAGGGCTCGGGGCTTAATAACTGCTCCCAGTCGTCAGTGTGGGGGATAGTGCGAAAATTCATATCCAGCAGGTACTGCACTTCGTCATAGTCATAAAACACCACCCGGCCGTGACGGGTGACGCCAAAGTTTTTCAGCAGCATGTCGCCGGGAAAAATATTGGCGGCGATCATGTCTTTAATTGCCTGACCATAATCCTGCATCAGCCGGTGTTTTTCCGCCGCGCTGGCCTGCTCCAGCGCCAGATTCAGCGGTACCATTCGCCTTTCAATGTACAGATGGCGGATCACCAGCAGGTCGCCATCTTCTGACAGTGAATTGCCGATGCTCTGATAAAGCTCGGCCAGCAGTTCAGGCGAGAAGCGATTTTTCGGCAGCGCCACGTCGGAGTATTCCAGCGTATCGGCCATCCGGCCGACGCGGTCATGGGTTTTCACCAGATGGTAGCGTTGTTTTACGGTGTCGCGGCCAAAAGGTTTGCTGTCGGCAAAAGTGTCGCGAATGACTTTAAACACATAAGGAAAAGACGGCAGTGTGAACACCATCATCACCATACCGCGCACACCGGGCGCTGCGACAAAACTGTCGCGGCTGCTGGCAAGATGCGCCAGCAGCTCACGGTAAAACTCGGTTTTGCCTTGTTTGTGCAGACCGACACAGCTGTACAGTTCTGCCAGCGTTTTGTGTGGCAGCAGCTCTTTTAAAAAATGCACCAGTGCCGAAGGCACCGGCAAATCCACCATAAAATAGGCGCGCGAAAAACCAAAGATAATGGTCATCTGGCTGCGGTCGGTGATGAGCGTATCGACCCAAAGCCCGCGGTCTTTTTGATGCAACAGCGGCATAATAAAAGGCTGCTGGCCATCGGGGCTGACCACCCGGCCGACGATATAGGCGGCTTTGTTGCGATAAAACACCGATTTGAGGATATCAAGCCGCAGCTGATGCACCGGATGGCGTCCATGGCTCGACTGCGCGACAAAGGTGCGCAGGATCAGCCGGATATCCCGCTCCACGTCTTCAAAAGCCAGCGCGGGCTGCACCCGGCCGAGCACAGTGCGCAGGCACTGACGCAAGCCGTCCTGCGCCGGAAAATAACTGTCATACACCGAAGCGACCGGCGCCGGCAGTTGCTGCAGGCTTAAAGTGGATTCGACAAAAATATTCTGGTTGTGAAAATACTGACGGTCGAACAGCTGGCAAAACACTGAGTTGTAAAAGGTTTCTGCCAGTTCGGCCTGCGGGTGAAACTTCAGATAAGTCAGATAATGGCTTTTCACTTGTTGCCACAAGGTCTGGTCCGGGTCATGGTCCGGCAGTTCCTTTTGCAGCGCCTCGATAGTTTCCTGCACCCGGGTATCATAAAACGAGATCCGCCCGGCGCTGTCGCGCTGATAACCCGTCCAGTCAGCCGCGGCAAAATGGTCGGCTGCATGATGGGTAATTTTACGAAACAAACGAAAATGGCGGCGAAACCCGCGCAGGATGATGTCTGCTATCTGTTGCGCTTGTTGCATGGCGGCGCTGGCTTTTTTAGAGTGATTGCTCTGTTTCATTGTTATACGCGGGCTTGTGGTTGCTGTAAACGGTCTGTCTTTGAGTATCTGCCGCCGCACCGGCGCTGACGAGCCGACTTTGGTCTGGGGTGACTTGCCACGGGCTTGTTGCTGGCGGGCGGCGACTGTGGTTTGATAAGCAAGATTTGTAAATGGAATATTGCGATGTCTCAGATAGAATCGACAGAAAACCAAGCCACAGCTGGCACAGGACAGATGCATGACTGGCGGCAGGACGCGGTCTTACGCCAGCTGCTTCAGCTGAAAACGCTCTGTATGGCCAGTCCGGCGCTGGCACTGTTACTGAGTTATCTGGTGGTCGGATTGCTCGGGCTGGTGTTTCATGGCGCGTTATTAGCGGCTTTTGGTCTTAATGTGCTGCCGTACCTTGAGCTGCCGGATGTGTTGCTGGCACCTTTGCATCATCCGCAGGTGTTGCTGTTTTTATTAGCTCAGCTGAGTTTTTTGCTGGTGATTTCGACGCTGGCGATCCGTGCCCGCTACCGCCGGGGCAAGCCGGCGGCCACTTCGGCTTATGGCTGGTTGATTTGGCCTGTGTTACTGCTTTATCTGGTGATGTCCGCTTTAGTGCCGGCGCATCATCTGGCGGGCGAGCTTAAACGGGCAGAAACCGACCGCTATCAGCTGCAGCTGGTGACGCCAGTGTTGGACTCGCAGCAAAAACCGCAGACGGTGCTGTCGGATGTGCAGCTGATTAGCCGTAACTCGGCTTATTGGTTTGTGCTGCAGCAGCGGCAACTGCGTATCATCCCGCACAGCAATGTGGCGTTATTGTCGCCGGTCGCAGGGCCACAGACGTCCGTCGCTGCCGGGCAAACTGCGCCTGCAGCTGCGCAGACTGGCGCGAAGAATAAATAAACGGCGCGGAGATAAAAACTTACCTGGACAGGGCCCGCGGCGCTTGAGCGACAGCTGTGCCTGTGTTTATAGTTAAAACCCATTCTGCGGGTGTCGTGGAGGTCCTTATGCTTGTCACTTTTCACAGCAAAGATCATTACCCTATTACCATGTTTGGCGAACCGGCGCTGGAGTTGATCCGGCTGATGGGGCTGGAACCCAAAGTACCCGGCGCTTTATACGCCGACGACGTGCCGCAGGCGCTGTGGCAACTGCAGGATGCGATTGCCGATTTGCCGCCAGCAGAGCCGGTGGCCACCGATCTGTCAGAGCAGGCCGAAGCACCGGTGCCGCTGCGTAACCGGGCGTTGCCACTGCTGGATATGCTTAAAGCTGCGGTCAAAGCACAGCATCCGGTGCATTGGGACTAGCGCTGCAGAATTTGTGCGACAGAGCTCGCGCACCGACATGGCGCGCGGCAGCTCATTTCTGCTGAGATTGAATAGCCGCTGGCAGTTTTTGCTGATATTGCGGCGCCTGCCAGGGACCAAGCTGCGCTTCCAGCCAGTGGGCAAAACCCAGCAGCTGTGGTTCGGCATAAGGCCCGGCGATAATACTGATGCCAAGCGGCAAGGGGCCGTCAAAACCCGCCGGCAGGCTCAGCGACGGATAACCAGCGATGGCCGCTGCACTTGATGAGCCAAAGTTGTAGGCGTCGCCTTTGTGGTGATCAATGGCCCAGGCCGGCCCGGTAGTCGGGACTATCACCACTGCGTTCTCACCGACGTCGGCTGCCAGTAAGGCGGCCGCTGCTTGTTGCGAGCGCTGGCGGGCCAGCTGATAAGCCTGCTGCTGCGCTTTCAGATCAAGTGCCGCCGCCTGCTGCAAATATTGCTGACCAAAAAAGGCCAAAGCGGTTTTGCCGTTGGCCTGGTTAAAAGCGATGATTTGCTGAAGGTCGCGTACCGGCGCTTTAAAATCCTGCAGCCACTGAGTCAGGTCACGCTGATATTCATACAACAGCACGTTAAATTCATCCTGATACACGTGCTCAGCCAGTTGCCAGTGCTGGCGTTCAATCACTTTTAGCCCTTGTTTTTCCAGCAATATTTTGACTTGATCCAGCATAGCGGCCACCGCCGGAAACTCGCCGTCATACTGTCGTATCAGCGTTACCGTGCGTACTTGTTGTTGCGCTAGAGCCACGCTCAAATCGCCCCAACGCAGGTTGGCCTCGGGCGTGGCGATGGCTTGCAGCAACAAAGCGCTGTCCGCCACAGTGCGGGTCATCGGGCCGGCAATGTCCTGCGAGCTGGCAATCGGGATGATGCCATCGCCAGACACACTGCCATGTGTGGGTTTGAGGCCGACAATATTGTTCATCGCCGCCGGGCAGACAATAGAGCCATCGGTTTCAGTGCCAACGGCCAGCAAGCCCAAATCGGCCGCCATCGCCACGGCAGAGCCTGAGCTGGAACCACAAGGGCTTTGGCTCAGCACATAAGGATTTTTGGTCTGGCCGCCAAGTGCCGACCAGCCGCTGGCCGAACCTTCCCCGCGAAAATTAGCCCATTCCGACAAGTTGGTTTTGCCGAGGATCACGGCGCCGGCCTGGCGCAGCTGAGTGACCAGCCTGGCGTCGCGGTCAGTTTTAAAACCCTTCAGCACCAAGGCACCGGCGGTGGTGCTGAGCGCATCGCCGGTGGCGATATTGCCTTTGAGTAATACCGGCAGACCATGTAAAGGCCCGCGGACTTTGCCGGCTTGACGTTCCTGGTCAAGCTGTAATGCCTCGGCCCGCGCAGCCGGGTTGATTTCACTGACAGCGGCCAGTGTCGGGCCGGCATCATCGCGCGCCGCGATCTGAGCCAGATAATAATCGACCAGCTGCACACTGCTGAGTTTGCCGGCATTGAGCTGCGCGATGGCAGTGCCGGCCGTCAGGTAGTTAAGCGACAGCACTTGCTGCGCAGCTCCCGACAACCCCGGCGCCTGCTGAGCGGTTTGCACTGCGGCGGCGGGCTGGGCAGAGGAGGCGCCGGGGCTAAAACTGCTGACGCTGGTAACGATGGCAATGCAAAGGGCATGGCTGGCCCGATAATTAGGTTTTTTTGTCATGGCATGCTCTGATGGGCGACAGTTTTGGCAAATACTTGCAAAAACGTCCCGATAAATGATTGTTTTGTAAAATCTTTATCTGCAAAGCTTGCCCTGAAAAGAACCATGGCGGCAAGCGAATGGTTGCGCCGGGACCCTCTTAAGATGATGCAAAAATGTAAACATAAAGGTGCATATTGACCTCAAAAGCATAAAGCCGCGTCAGACGCGGCTTTATCAGCATGCAGCTGGCAAGAAAAACTGCCAGCCCATGCACCTTCAGTTCAAAAGTCGATGCAGCATGGCGGTGTTCAGACCGCCAGATAGTCCAGGATCCCTTCGGCGGCTTTACGGCCTTGCGCAATGGCGGTCACCACTAAATCTGAACCGCGCACCATGTCGCCGCCGGCAAAGATTTTCTCGCTGCTGGTTTGCAGTGGGAACAGGCTGTCTTCCGCTGCGACCACCCGGCCTTTGCTGTCCAGCGCAATGCCGTGCTCGGCCAGCCATTTCGGCGGGCTTGGCTGAAAACCAAAAGCGATGACGACCGCATCCGCGGCCAGCACTTGCTCAGAGCCTGCCACCGGCTCTGGTGAGCGGCGGCCTTTGCTGTCCGGCGCGCCTAAAGCAGTAGTGACCACTTTGACGCCACAGGCGCGGCCTGCGCTGTCCACTTCAATGCCAAGCGGCTGCAGGTTGAACATAAATTCAACGCCTTCTTCGCGGGCATTTTGGACTTCACGCCGTGAACCCGGCATATTGGCCGCGTCGCGCCGGTAAGCACAAATCACTTTGCTGGCGCCCTGACGGATCGCCGTGCGCACACAGTCCATCGCGGTGTCACCACCCCCCAGCACCACCACTTGTTTGCCTTTTAAATCGACATAAGGGTGTTCAGTCTGCCAGCCGTGCAGATTGTTGACGTTACCAATCAGGTAAGGCAGCGCTTCATAAACCCCTGGCGCGTTTTCATTCACCAGGCCGCCTTGCATCGGCGTGTAGGTGCCAAGCGCCAGAAACACGGCGTCGTATTGCTCCAACAGCTCGTTAAAGCTGACATCCACGCCAACCGTGGTATTTAAGCGAAACTCAATGCCCATCGCCGTGAAGATTTCGCGGCGCAGTTTCAGCACTTCTTTTTCCAGTTTAAAAGGCGGGATGCCGAACGTCAGCAGGCCACCAATTTCCGGATATTTGTCAAATACGACCGGGCTCACACCATTACGCACCAGCACGTCAGCGCAGGCAAGGCCGGCCGGGCCTGCGCCTATCACCGCGACTTTTTTGTCGGTTTTCACCACCGCCGATAAATCCGGCCGCCAGCCCATCTCAAAGGCTTTGTCGGTGATGTATTTCTCAATCGAGCCGATGGTCACAGCACCAAAACCTTCGTTTAAGGTACAGGCTCCTTCACAAAGCCGGTCCTGCGGACAGACCCGGCCACACACTTCCGGCAGCGAGTTGGTTTTGTGTGACAACTCGGCGGCCTCGACGATACGACCGTCATTGGCAAGCTTCAGCCACTGCGGAATGTAGTTATGCACCGGGCATTTCCACTCGCAGTATGGGTTGCCGCAATCGAGGCAACGGTCAGCCTGGCCAGCCGCCTGGGTGTCGGTCATCGGCTGATAAATTTCAACAAACTCAATAGTGCGGGCTTCCAGCGATTTTTTCGGTGGGTCGACCCGTTTTACATCGATAAACTGATAAACGTTCTGAGCCATCATTTACTCCTTACATCGCCTGAACACGCAGCTCGGCCGACGAGCGGGCGCGGTGGCCCAACAACGTATTGACATCACTGGTTTTGGGTTTGACCAGCCTGAATTTCGACAAACAGCTCTGGAACGAGGACAAAATCTGATGAGCCCGTTCTGAACCTGTTGCTTCAAAGTGCTGGTGGATCAGCGAACGTAAGTGTTCCTGCAAAATCGGTGTACTGACTTCAAGCATTTCGACCAGTTCACCATTGACCCGCAGGTCAGAATCCTGATGTTCGTCATACAGATAAGCAAAACCACCGGTCATACCAGCGCCGAAGTTCACGCCAGTCTGACCCAGCACGACCACCACACCGCCGGTCATGTATTCGCAGCAGTTGTCGCCGGTGCCTTCAATCACCGCAATGGCGCCGGAGTTACGCACGGCAAAACGTTCACCGGCGCGGCCGGCGGCATACAAGCGACCACCGGTTGCGCCGTACAGACAGGTATTGCCGATAATAGTGGCGTTGTCTTTGGCAAAGCTGCAGCCTTTTGGCGGATAGACCGCCAGTTGGCCACCGGTCATGCCTTTGCCGACATAATCGTTGGCATCGCCTTGCAAAGATAAATGCAGACCACCGGCGTTCCAGACGCCAAAACTCTGGCCGGCGGTGCCGTTAAACTGGATCTCAATCGGCTCGCTCGCCATGCCCTGATTGCCGTGCAAAGTGGCGATGAGGCCTGACAGCCTTGCGCCGACTGAGCGGTCAGTATTGCGAATGGGCAGCGTTAAACGGCCACCGGTTTTTTGTTTGACCCAAGGGCCGCATTTTTCCACTAACTGCAGATTGAGCGGGCCGTCGTCAAACGGGGCATTGTTCTGCACACAATGCAGCGGTTTGTCAGAGCTGACGCCGCTCGCCTTGAGGATTGGCGTTAAATCCAGTTTCAGCTGACGGCTGGTTTCACCCGGTTTGACGCTGAGTAAATCGGTGCGGCCAATCAGATCGGTGAGCTCCTTCACGCCAAGTTCTGCCATCAGCTCCCGCACTTCTTCGGCAATAAACTTAAAGTAGTTCATCACCATGTCCGGCAAGCCATTGAAATGGTCGCGCCGCAGGGTGGCATCCTGAGTGGCAACGCCGGTCGCGCAGTTATTCAGGTGGCAAATCCGCAGGAATTTACAACCAAGCGCCACCATAGGACCGGTGCCAAAGCCGAAGCTTTCGGCGCCCAGAATAGCGGCTTTGACCACATCCAGACCGGTTTTCAGACCGCCATCAACTTGCAGCCGTACGCGGTCACGCAGACCGTTTTCCACCAACGCCTGATGTACTTCGGCCAGACCCAGCTCCCACGGACTGCCGGCATATTTGACCGACGTCAGCGGGCTGGCGCCGGTGCCACCGTCATAACCGGAAACGGTGATGAGGTCGGCGTAAGCTTTGGCCACGCCGGTGGCGATAGTGCCAACGCCAGGCTCAGACACCAGTTTGACCGACACCAACGCATTAGGATTGACCTGTTTTAAGTCAAAAATCAGCTGCGCCAAATCTTCAATCGAATAGATATCGTGATGTGGCGGCGGCGAAATCAGCGTGACGCCCGGCACTGAATAACGCAGGCGGGCAATTTCAGCCGTGACTTTTTCGCCCGGCAGCTGACCGCCTTCACCGGGTTTAGCCCCTTGCGCCACTTTGATCTGGATGACTTCGGCATTGACCAGATAATGCGGCGTGACGCCGAAGCGACCAGAAGCCACTTGTTTGATTTTGCTGTTCTTTTCAGTACCAAAGCGGCGCGGATCTTCACCACCTTCGCCGGAATTCGAACGCCCGCCGAGCCGGTTCATCGCAATGGCTAAAGCTTCATGCGCTTCCGGGCTTAAGGCGCCAATCGACATCGCCGCGCTGTCAAAACGCGGGAACAATTGCTCCGGCGGCGCCACTTCAGCAACAGAAATGGCGTTGACCTTGCCGGTTTCCAGCGCCAGCAAGTCGCGGATATGCGCGACCGGTCTTTGATTCACAAAGTCGCGATAGACTTTGTAGTCTTCAAAACTGCCGCTACGCACGGCTTTTTGCAGCGACTGCACCACGTCCGGGTTATAAGCATGATATTCGCCGTCATGAACGTACTTTAATAAACCGCCATGGGTCAGTGGTTTACGTTTGAGCCAGGCGGTGTTGGCGCGCACCAGCACGTCGCCTTCAAAGTCGCTGAAATCAGCGCCACCCAGGCGCGAAGGCACGTCCGGGAAGCACAGTTGCATCACATTTTTATTGATGCCGACGGCTTCAAACAGGTTAGAGCAGCGATAACTGGCTACTGTCGAAATACCCATTTTCGACATGATTTTGTAAAGGCCCTTGTTGATGCCTTTGCGGTAGTTCAGCACGGCCTGACGGGCAGTCAGGTTGATATTGCCTTTTTCCACCAACTGTTCGACGGTTTCATAAGCCAGAAACGGGTAAATCCCGGTGGCGCCTAAACCAACCAGCACGGCAAAGTGGTGTGGGTCGCGGGCGCCGGCCGTTTCGATAATGATGTTGGAGTCGCAGCGCAGCTGATGGTCGACCAAAGCATGATGCACGGCGCCAACGGCCATCGCGGCCGGAATAGGCACAAAACCTGGTGCTATCTTGCGATCGGTCAGGATCAGCAAAACTACTTTATCTTCCCGCACGACCTGGACGGCTTCAGCCTGGACGCGACGGATGGCGGCTTCGAGGCCTTCTGCCGGACCGTAATTCAGCGAAATAATGTGATGTTTGTAGTACTCAGGATCGGCATTTTTCAGCTGTTTTAAATCCGAATACATCATCACCGGCGATTCAAACTGAATGCGACGGGCGTAACCGGCGGTCTCGCTGAACACATTGTGTTCGCGGCCAATGCTGGTTGCCAGCGACATCACATGCGCTTCACGCAGCGGGTCAATTGGCGGGTTGGTGACCTGGGCAAACTGCTGACGGAAATAATCATAAAAAGTGCGGGGTTTACGCGACAAGACCGCCATCGGCGTGTCATCGCCCATTGAGCCGACCGCTTCCTGACCGTCTTTGGCCAGCACAGTGATCACCTGGTCGATTTCTTCATAGCTGTAGTTAAACAGCTTGTGCATCACCAGCATTTCGTCATCGGTAAACGCACGTTTGCCGATGAGGTCAGTTTCAAATTTTTCGTAAGGTACCAGCCGCTGCACGTTCTGGTTCAGCCACTGCCGGTAGGGGTGACGGGCTCTTAAATCGAGATCGATTTCATCTGAGCGCCAGATTTTGCCGGTTTGTGTATCGACCGCCAGCATCTCGCCCGGGCCGACGCGGCCTTTTTCCAACACTTCATCTGCGGTGTAATCCCAGATGCCGACTTCAGAAGCCAGCGTAATTAACTTGTCTTTGGTGATGACAAAACGCGCCGGCCGCAGGCCGTTGCGGTCCAGATTGCAGGCAACATGTTGGCCGTTGGTCAGCACTATGCCCGCCGGACCGTCCCAGGGTTCCATGTGCATCGAGTTAAACTCGTAGAACGCCTTGAGATCGTCATCCATCACTTTATTGCCTTGCCAGGCTGGCGGCACCAGTAAGCGCATGGCGCGGAACAGGTCCATGCCGCCGGCTAAAAACAGCTCCAGCATGTTGTCCAGCGAGCTGGAGTCCGACCCTTTACTGCCGACATAAGGTGCGGCCGCTTTCATATCCGGGATCAGTGGCGAGGCAAATTTATACTGGCGCGCGCGCGCCCACTGCCGGTTACCGGTAATGGTATTAATTTCGCCGTTATGAGCGAGGAAACGGAATGGCTGCGCCAGCGCCCAGCGTGGCATCGTATTGGTGGAAAAGCGCTGGTGAAACACACAGATCGCAGTTTCCATGCGGATATCGGCCAGGTCCAGATAAAAACCCGGCAAGTCGGCCGGCATCATCAGGCCTTTAAACACGGTGACCAGGCTGGAGAAACTCGGGATATAAAAATCAGCATCGTCTGGCAGCTGCTCTGCGACCTGTTTTTCGGCGCGGCGGCGCAGCATATAAAGCCGGCGCTCCAGGTCGTGGTCATTCCAGCCTGGCTGGGCACTGACAAACACCTGGACGATTTTGGGCATTAAATCGAGCGCAATAGGGCCAAGCACCGAGGTATCAACCGGCACATCTCGCCAGCCGACCAGCGTCAGCGTTTCGCGGGCAATTTCAGCCTCGATAATTTTTTTACAGACTTCTGCTCTGACCGGGTCCTGACTTAAAAAAATCATCCCGACGCCATACTTCTTCCCCAGCATCCAGTTGTTTTCCTCGGCGATAGCCCGGAAAAAACTGTCAGGTTTCTGCATCAGCAGACCACAACCGTCGCCGGTTTTGCCGTCTGCTGAAATGCCACCGCGATGCTGCATCCGGGCCAGACCGCTAATCGCGGTTCTGACAATCCGGTGACTGGCTAACCCTTCAAGATGGGCAATCAGACCAAAGCCACAGTTCTCTTTGGCCTGACTGTGGTGATACAACGCCATGACACACTTCCTCCAACCTGTCCTGCATAAATAAAAATATAAAAATAGTGAATAATTATTCTTTTAATTCTGGTTTTTACGTGTGAAAGAAAATAACGGCAATACTTTCAAGGGTCAATGGCTGTTAGAGTTTTTATTCTAGAGTGGTCTGGACGTCTGAACGTAAAGACCAGCTATCAGATATACCGATATTCACTGAAAATTGCAAGGGGACTTTTGGCGCATAACTGGTCATCTGGCGCAATGCCGATGGAGGGGTTATTTGTAATTTTATTACAGAAATTAGTGAATTCTGCCGGAAAAAAGCGGAAAAAAAAGCTGCCTGAGGCAGCTTTTTGTCGGTTTTATCACGAAATTCTATGCGTTAAATATGCGCTGACTTACTTGTCGGTCATTCAGGCGCGGTAACCGTCCTGCAGACCTTTGACGGTCACTGCGACGGCATCATGGGCATGCAAAGATTCATAGTGATTGACGCGCAACCAGAAGTCGCTGAACTCGGTCAGGCCATTGAGCGCATGCTTGAGGCGACGGGCTGCATCTTCACAGAACATCAGGTTCTGGCCATTGAGGCGGGCAAACTCCTGCTCATCGGCGCGTTTTACCGCAGCCTGTACCGGCGTTTGCAGCGCATCTTCAATGGCATCAATCAGCGCAACAAATGGGAAGTCTTTGACGCCATATGCCAGTTTGACTTTGACTTCAGCCACAGAGCGCTGGCTGTGTGGGGTCGCCACTATGCCTTGGGTCGTGCCGAGCCAGTCGACTACCAGCTCGCTGCTGATTTGCTGCTGACCGGCAAAACGGGCGACAAAAGCTTCCTGGATCAGCTGACGGGCCAGCGCCGCCGAGCAAGGGCAGGTTGAAGAGTAAGGCACATTGACGATGAGTTCAGTCTGCAGCTGCTTATCAACCACCTGACCAATCACGGTAATAGGGTAAGCTTTCCAGCCTTGTTTCTCAGTGATTAAAGCTTTGCGGCGCAAGTGCAGGTCAAAGTCAAATTTGACGAAGGCCTGATCGCTTAAATCTTCATGGCTGGTAATAAATGCGTCCAGCAGCTCGCACAAAGTGGCGTGGCTCAGGCTGGATTCGTTAGATAACTGGTCGAGTAATAAATAGAGCCTGGACATATGAATGCCTTTGGCTTTTGGATCGGTCAGATTGACAAAAGCTTCGACTCTGGCACTGACCTGACGTGGTGCTTCGCCGCTTAATGCCAGCATCAGTGGCATTTCAATCTGGCTCATGCCAACCCAGTCCAGTGTACCTTCGGTGGTGGCACTGGAATGATTGGCGACATCTGGCATTGCTATCGGCATGAAAACTCCGGGACTGTCTGGTTGCGACTTCTCAGCACACATTGTCATTGCAAAGGCCGGCATTCTATCAAGCTTCACAAATTTGTCTTATGAAAAATTTGCAAAGGTGCCATCCATTTTTTCGCTGAATCGTGTCGCTGAATTCGGGCCTTGAGCGGCGCGTCGTGACTCAATGGGGACAACGCGCTGCGTTTGCAAGGCAGAATACCTGATAAAATTAGTCAGGTATTTTACCTTCACAAGTTACGGCCTGACAAGCAGGGCGGATCAGCGCAGCGCCGGCAGTACTGGCGCTCCCGCAATTGGCAAATGGCGACAGACAGGATAATCTAAGCGCTTTCAACCTGTTGACGACTTTGGTCGTCATGCGCTGCCGGCACATCAAGCGCAGTGGATCAGCATCAAAGCCAGCAGACTGAGGTAAATTCTGCATGAGTCAATACCGGATCCATCCCTGGGTCAGCCAGCTGGCGCTGGTGCTGAAACAATGGGGCTGGTTACAGTTGTTCAGTCTGACGGTGCTGCTGATTGCGGTCGCCGCCGGCCTGATTGGACTGGTGCTGAGTCTGACGCTGTACAACAGAGTCGACTGGCAGCTGATTAGCGGCGCTGTGTTGTTTGCGCTGGTCGCAGCGCCACCTTTAGTATCCGCTTGCCTTTATTTGATTAAACACCTCGATGCCACTTTATTTTACCTGCAGGATTCGGCGCGGCAGGAAAAACGCCTCAACGAGAATCTGCAGGAAAATATTCGTCAGCTGAACTTTGAAATTGAAGAGCGGAAAAAAGCTTTTCAGGCCAAACGGCAGGCGGTTGACGAACTTCGCAAAGAAATCACCGAACGGAAAAAGACCCAGTTACTGGTCGAAGAACAAAGCCTGCTGATGAAGTCGATTGTCGACAGTTCGCCGGATTTATTCTATTACCGCGACGAAACCGGCCGCTTTGCCAGCTGCAATAAAATGTTTGAGCGGATGATTGGCAAAAGCGCCAGCGAACTGATTGGCCGCTACCCTTCGGAAATTTACGCACCGGACATGGCGCCGGCGGCTATCCTCACCGACCACGAAGTGTCGGTGAATCAGGCCGAGCTGACGCTCGACGTGGAGTACCAGACTCCGGACGCCCAGGTGATGTGGTTCGAGATGCGCAAAGTGCCATTTTTTGACCGCCAGGGCCGCTACATCGGCTTGTTGGGGTTTGGCCGCGATATCACCTCGCGTAAACTGGCCGAACAGGCACTGGAGCGCGCTTATCAGGACAAAGGTAAGTTTATTGCTACGCTCAGCCATGAACTGCGTACACCGCTGAACGGTATTGTCGGTCTGACGCGACGCCTGCTGGAAACCCGTTTAAATGATGAGCAGCGCAGTTGGGCCAATACTATTTTCAGCAGCGCTGAGACGCTCGGTAATATTTTCAACGACATCATTGACCTTGATAAAATTGACCGGCAGGACCTGGATATCCTCTATCAAAGCACCGATATCGCGCAGTTTATTCTTGATATCGCTAATTTTGCCGAACTGGTCTGCCAGCAAAAAGGCCTCAAATTCCGCCTGCAGCAGGTCGGTCCGCTGCAAGGTTATCTGCGACTGGACCCAACCCGGGTGCGCCAGGTGCTGTGGAATCTGCTGAATAACGCCGTGAAATTTACCGCACGTGGTGAAGTCAGCCTTTATGCAGAACTCTCTGCCGACCAGCTGATTTTTGTGGTCAGTGATACTGGCATCGGCATCTCCGCCCATGAACAACAGCGCATTTTTGACATGTATTACAAATCAAGTGATGGCCGGCGTCTCAGTATTGTGGGGTCGGGGATCGGGCTGTCGGTGTCAAGGGCGCTGGTCGAAGCGATGGGCGGACAAATCACAGTACAAAGCGAACCCGGTGAGGGCAGTCATTTCAGCGTGCATTTGCCGACCCGCGCCGAGGATGCGCCTTTGGATCAGCAGCAGCTCAACTGTCCGGAACTGACTGTGCTGCTGGTAGAAGATGTGCCGCTTAATGCTGAAATCGCCATCAATCTGCTGGAGCAGCGTGGTCACACCGTGATCCATGCCGAAACCGGCGAAGATGCGCTGGCACTGCTGGATACCGAAGACGATATCGATTTGGTATTGCTGGATATGCAACTGCCTGACATGACGGGTGATCAGATAGCCCGTTTCATGCAAAGTGAACCGCAGCTGGCAGCTATTCCGGTGGTGGTGCTCAGTGCCAATGTCCGCAAAGCCGAAGAACAGCTGGCTGGCCTTTCAGTGGCCGGCGCGCTGGCAAAACCAATTAACACCAATAACCTGGACCAGATCCTGACGCGTCTATTTGCGCCCAGCCAGCTCAGGCATGAGCAGCCAGCGACTTCTTTTGATGAGCATGCCATTCTGGATACCAGGACTTTGCAGGATTATCTGCAGTCGCTCGGTAAACCTGCGATGCAGCGCAGTATGCAGCTGTTTCAGCAGCTGTTACCAGGTTATATCAACAAAATGATGGAAGCGGTGGCAACTGGCCAGCTGACCGAATTTCAGGACGCCGCCCATAAGCTGAAAGGGGCGGCCGCATCCGTTGGTTTATTGTGGGTGCAGCAACAGGCAAAAGAGTTTGAACTGCTGAGCACACCAGACTGGCCGCAGCTGGAACGCCAGCTGATAGATTATCACCTGAAAATTGAAGAGCACCTGGCGTTACTGCAGCAGTACCTGCAGGACTTTAGCTGATGGTGCTCTGAGCACACTTTGACGCTGCCAGCGGCCGCTGCTGTATTGAGACCATATTGCAGCTACTTTTGACGGCTGTCCTCTCAAGCGGCCCGCTTCGTAATTACGCAAAGATGGCCAGATCAGGCGATTGCGGCATGCTTTTTGGGTTGATTGCAGGCATAAAAAACGGCGACTCAGGGTCGCCGTTTTTATCATGTGGGTCGCTCAGGCCGGCTTACTTTTCCAGCTTGCCAACAAAACGGTAGCCTTCACCGTGAATAGTGCTGATCAGCTCCGGGCTGTCGATATCAGATTCAAAGTGCTTGCGAATACGACGAATCGTCACGTCGACTGTACGGTCATTTGGACGCAGCTCACGGCCTGTCATGTGACGGATCAGCTGTTCACGGGTGAAAATTTTACCCGGTGTGTCCAGCATCAGACGTAAAGCGCGGTATTCGCCTTTTGGCAGCCGGCGTGACACGCCTTTTGGCGACGTCAGGTTGCGGCTGTTTTCATCCAGTGTCCAGCCGTTGAATTTAACGACGCTTTTGTGTTCTTCCACAACAGGTTGTGCCACAGTGCGGCTTAACAGGTTGCGGGCGCGGATCGTTAATTCGCGTGGGTTGAATGGTTTGGTCAGATAATCATCTGCACCAATTTCCAGACCCAGAATACGGTCGACTTCGCTGTCGCGGCCGGTCAGGAAAATTAAACCGATGTTTTCTTTCTGACGCAGCTCACGCGCCAGAATTAAGCCATTTTTCCCTGGCAGATTGATATCCATCACGATCAGATTGACTGAGTTGTTGGTCAGTTGCTGATGCATTTCGTCGCCATTAATAGCTTCAAGTACATCATAGCCTTCGCCTTCAAACAACTGGACCAGATTTAAACGGGTTACTTCCTCGTCTTCAACGATCAATATCACCGGCGTCTGCATGGAGATGAACCTTATGTTACTTTTGTTGGATTTTCGCTCAGGTCGAAATCGGTCAAATGACAAGCGGTTGTCATTTTTTTCGCAATTATAGCTTTCGGTCTAATTGTTAACAAGTAATTTTGTTAACAATTAGACTTTGCTAATGTGCGGAGTGTTTTTTGATGGGTAATCATTAAAATTCAGACACTTACATGGTGGATGCTGTGCTGGATTTCACGATAACAGGGAAGTCTATCTGAATATCGACCCCTTCTCCTAAAGCGCTTTCAAGGGTGATTTTGCCATTGAGCGCCTGAGTCACCAGGTTATAAACCAGATGCATACCCAGACCGCTGCCGCCTTCACCCCGTTTAGTGGTCACAAAGGGGTCAAAGATGCGTTTTTTGATATTCTCCGGCACACCACAGCCGTTGTCCCGATAATGCACCAGACACCGATTCTGCGCGACTTTGACGCTGATATTGATGGTCCCGTGGTCGGTATGCTCAAAAGCATGGATCAGGCTGTTCATGATGAGGTTAATAAGGATCTGATTCACCGGCCCCGGTTTGCTGTCAATTTCCAGCAGCGGATCACAATCGAGAATGACCTGATGCTGAGTCTTTTTCAGATTGGGCCGCAGCGATAACAATACTTCATTCATCAGCTGCAACATGTTGAACTGACGACGGTTTTCATTGGACTGATCGACAGCAACCTGTTTAAAACTGCGGATCAGGCTGGCGGCGCGTTCCAGATTTCGATAGATAATGCCCAGATTCTCTTTGCTCTCACTGAGGAAGCGGGCCAGCTGGCTGGAGGTCAGTTTTTTCTCATCAAAAGCGCGCTGAATGTCGACCAGTTTGTCCTGCATCAGCGTGGATGCCGTGACGCCAAGCCCGATCGGGGTATTTACCTCGTGCGCGACACCGGCGACCATCTGGCCGAGGCTGGCCATTTTTTCGGTCTCGACAATCTGATTCTGGTACTGGTGCAAAGTCTCCAGCGTATTGAGCAAGTCCTGGTTAGAACTTTTCAGCGCCACAGTTCTTTCGTTGATCTTGGCTTCCAGCCCTTGGTTCAGTTGACGAATTTCCTGCTCAGCCTGCTGTAATTTATTGATTTGCTGCTCGATTCTTTCGAGCATATTGTTGACTGCGCGCCCGAGCGTCTGCAGCTCTTCAATATCAGTGACTGGCATCCTTACAGAATAATTTTTCTCTTTACTGACTTTTTGTACCGCACTGAGCAGCGCTTCAATGGGCGAAGTGAAACGGCGTTGCAGCATCCGGCTGATAAAATATGCACAAAACAGGGCAATAACCGCTATCAGCAAATCAAACAGTACCCGGCTCTGCACATATTTGCTCAGTTCTGCCATGCTGGCGCGAATATAGATATATCCCAGCTTTTTGCCTTCAAATTCAACAATTTTGCTGATTTCGACTATGTCGCCTTCAAACTGAGGTTGCTCCAGTTTGCTGACATTACTGAACTGGGTTGGGTGAGGGCCGATGTCACGTCTGTTATAACTGGCAAAAAAACTGAGCTCGCCTGTTTCAGCCGTTAATTTATAGATATGGATGTTGTGCAGAATTTCGACGGCAGCAAACGATTTTAAGCGGTTTTCTTCCAGTTCAGGGTCATCATACAAAATGCCGGCGACCGAATTAAAAGCAATGATATTGGCGTAGGCGTGCAGCTGGTCTATCAGCTTTTTCTTCTGAAAACTGATGTCCTGGATGGTCGAGATGGTCAGCGAAGCTAATAATGTGATGCTGCAAATTAACATCACCACCCAACTGAGGGCGGCTTTAATTGAGGTGGTGCGTAATAAGGAATTCATGTGTCCGTTCACTGCCCCTTACAACAATGCCAGTGCGGAAAATCAGCCAAAACACTGATTTAGCAGCCAGATTTTTTCCGCTGTCGAAGACTGATGTTATGCACTTTCAGGTAATTAAGCAAACGGCCTGACAAAAAACTTTCGCTGGTTTATAGTCTGCTGCGACTGCATTTTTCGCAACAGGAGCCGGTAATGGACTTGTGGGAATGTTATAAAAGCAGCGTTTTTTTATGCCATCAGCCGTTAGGCGCCAACCTCAGTTTTGCTATTATCAGCGCCCGCAATCCCGAAGGCCGTCTGTTAAATCTTCCTTGTAATCTCAGCCTTGATTGTCAGTTTGAAAACTGGCTGAACCGGGAAAACCTGCCGCACCGGCGTTTGATTGGTGCCTCGCCGGATTTAAGTTTTCAGGAAAGCAGCTGGGCAGTGGTGTGTGACAAGCCCAAAGCCATCGATCTGGCGCTGGTGTTTCGGCAAAACGCGATTTATTGGATACAGGACGGCGATTTGTATCTGGTGCCAGCGCTTATGGACAGCAACGAAGAATATTTAGGGTCTTACGCCAGCCGGCAGATCCTGCTGCGCGACTGACAGCGTAGCATGACCCACCATCGGCGCAGCTTCGTTTATGCGCCTTCAGGCAGTCAAACGGCAGCTATACACCACAAAACCCTGCTGGCGGGCCAGTTCACGCACATTGCCAAATTGTGCCTGCAGCCACTGCGCATAAGGCAGATGACTGTTGGCGACCAGCGTCAGCGTACCGCCACTGAGCAGTTGCTGACGGCATTGGCTGATAAACTGCTCGGCAATCGACAAGTCGGTTTTCAGGCCCGTGTGAAACGGCGGATTGCTGACGATGTGGTTAAATTTCGGCAAGCCAGCAGCCAGGCCATCCTGACATAATACGGTACCGCTCAGCTGATTCAGGTTCAGCGTGGCTTGTGTCGACGCCACTGCCAGCGCGCAGATATCAGTTGCCCATAACTCCAGCGCCGGATGCTGGCGCTTCAGCGCAGCACCGATAATGCCGGCGCCACAGGCAAAATCCAGCACGCGGCCACTTTGAATATGCGACAACTGCTGCAACAACAAAGCGGTGCCACTGTCGAGTTTACCGTGGTTAAACACGCCGGGCAGCGAACAAAACGGCAGCGTGAAGGCGCTCTGACCGGCCGACAACTGCACTTTGGCACTGAACTGTGCAAATGGCTGCAGCGGTAACGGCTTTGCCGCAAGGCCAGACAGCGCGAACCACAGACAATGTTTGGCGTTATCCAGCTTATGGGCATGCAGGCCGAGCTTGGCGGCGTGAGCTGCGAGGCTTTTGATGCCGCCTTTGTTATCACCGGTCAGATACAGCTGGGTGTTGTCGTCAATCAGCGCACTGATCTCCGCCAGACTGTACGCCAGCTGCTCTTTGCTTTTGGGATAAAACAGCACCACAGTGTCAAAAGTTTTGCTGTTGAAACTGGCCGCAAAGCTTTGCTGCGGGTCACCCGCAAGGCGTGCGCCGAAGTGGCAGGGCAGGCTGCTGAACGCTTTGGCAACGGCAGCGTCGGTACACCAGACACTGGCGTCAACACCGGAGCGTTGCAACTCACCGGCCAGCTCGTCGGCCATCGGCTCCACCAGCAACACTTTGCCGGTTAAATCGCTGATGTTGCGCAGCAGCAGCTGGCTTTGCGGGTACAGCATCACTGCACCTTCTTAAACATCAAATCCCAGACACCATGGCCTAAATTAACGCCACGATTTTCGAACTTGGTCAGTGGCCTGTTATCTGGTCTTGGCACATAAGTGCCGTCAGCAGACAGGTTCTGATAACCTGGCGCTGCCGACATCACTTCGAGCATATGTTCGGCATAGTTTTCCCAGTCAGTTGCCATATGAAACACGCCGCCAACTTTGAGTTTGGCTCTGAGCATCTGGACAAAATCCGGCTGCACGATGCGGCGCTTGTGGTGGCGTTTTTTATGCCATGGATCAGGGAAAAACAGCTGAATAGTGTCGAGCGAGCCGTCGGCTATACAGTCGCGCAGCACTTCAACGGCGTCATGCTCGAACAGCCGCAGATTTTGTACGCCTGCGGTTTCCGCTTCGCCGAGGCATGCCCCAACGCCCGGTTTATGCACTTCAATGCCGATAAAATCCTGCTCTGGCGCAGCTTTGGCCATCGCGACCAGCGATTTGCCCATACCAAAACCAATTTCCAGCACTTTGGGTGCTTCGCGGCCAAAAACTTTATTTAAATCATAAAGTTCGTTTTGATATTCAAGCCCCATCACAGGCCAGAACAGTTCCAGGCTGCGTTGCTGGCCTTTGGTCAGCCGGCCTTCGCGCAATACAAAGCTGCGAATACGGCGCAGATACTTAGGTTCGTCATCCTGCGGCAGTGCTGGGTCTTGGTTGAGGTTGTCTAAAGCCTGCTGGTCTGGTTGGTTCATGCTGCACTCCGCAAAAAAAGGCCGCATATTATGCAGCTTCAGCCGGTTTTGCTCAACCGCGCTGTGATGTGCCGGCTTGTGGGATGTTGGCAGTGGGCAAGAAGCCAAGTAGACTGCCGCCAGAATTCTGCTAAAACCGCAAAGTAGCATGCCGATCTTGTCAACCGCCGCCCTCACTCCTTTATTTGTCGAACAGTTCAGAAACCGGCTGATCAGCTGGCAGCAACAACATGGCCGCAATCAGTTGCCCTGGCAGCAAGACGTGACACCATACAAAGTGCTGGTGTCTGAACTGATGTTGCAGCAAACCCAGGTGGCGACTGTCATTACTTATTTTGAGCGCTGGCTGGCGGCCTTCCCCGACGCAGAGGCGCTGGCTGCGGCCGATGAAGACAAGGTCATGCAGTTATGGCAGGGGCTGGGATATTACGCCCGGGCGCGCAATCTGCAAAAGGCGGCCCGTTATATCGCTGCGCTTGGTGTTTTTCCGGCGGACCTGACTGAACTGCTGGCTGTGCCTGGCGTTGGCCGTTATACCGCCGGCGCTGTGATGTCTTTTGCTTATCAGCAGTATGGGCCTATCGTCGATGGCAATGTGCGGCGTCTGTATTGCCGCTTGTTTGCCCTTGATGGTGTGCCCAATACGCCCAAACTGGAAAAACAGCTGTGGGCACTGGCTGAACAGCTGACGCCAACGGCCGCCGAAGGCGATTGCCGCAGTTTTGCGCAGGGCTTACTGGATTTGGGCGCGACGATTTGCAAGCCGCGCCAGCCACTTTGTGAACAATGTCCGCTTTCGGCTTCTTGTCAGGCACTGGCGCAAAACCGCATCAGTGAGCTGCCCAATCCCAAACCGAAAAAACAAATTCCGCTCAAAGACGGCCATTTTCTGCTGCGGCTGGAACAAGGCCGGGTCTTGCTGCAAAAAAGGCCATCGCCCGGCATCTGGGCCGCGCTCTGGTGTTTGCCGCAGCTTAACCATGCGCCTGAAACACTCAGCCTGCATGGCGAATTCAGCCACCAGTTTACTCATTACAAACTCAATGGTCGCGTCTGGCTTTGGCAGGGCGGTGAGCAGTTTGTCACTGAATCTGTCTGCGAGCAGTTTGTGGCGCTCGACGCACTTGATGAAATTGGTTTGCCGGCGCCGCTTCGAACTTACCTGCAACAACTGCGCTGAATGAGGCCGGCTTTGGCGCCGATGCGCGCAAATGCGCTCTGGTGCCAATATGTTGCGGCGACGAAAGCCTGAAAAGCATCAGCGAAATGATTTACAATGCCGCCACTTGTGATTGCCACCGGCACAGGAGACCAAGATGGCCCGCGAAGTGTATTGTCAGTATTTGAAAAAAGATGCCCCAGGTCTTGATTTTCAGTTGTATCCGGGCGAACTGGGTAAAAAGATTTTCGACAACATCAGCAAAGAGGCTTTCGCTTTGTGGCAAGCCAAACAAACCATGCTGATCAATGAGAAAAAACTCAATATGATGAACATCGAGCACCGCAAGCTGCTGGAAGAACAGATGGAAAAATTCCTGTTCGAAGGCGCAGAGGTACAAATCGATGGTTATGTTCCACAGCAAAAGTCGTAACGGAGCCCTTTGATGGCGCGTCGTCTGCCCCCGCTCAATGCCCTGAAAGCTTTTGAAACTGCTGCGCGCCATTTGAGTTTCACCAAAGCTGCCGAGGAAATGTTTGTCACTCAGGCGGCGATTAGCCATCAAATCAAAGCGTTAGAGGACCATCTTGGCCTCAAGCTGTTTATGCGTAAAAACCGCTCTTTGCTGTTGACCGAAGAAGGTCAGAGTTACTTTCTGGATATCAAAGAGATTTTCCTGCAGCTGCATGAAGCAACAGAAAAACTGCTGGCGCGTGGGGCCAAAGGGGCGCTGACGGTCAGCTTGCCCCCCAGTTTTGCCATTCAGTGGCTGGTGCCGCGTTTAAGCCTGTTCAGCGAAATTAATCCCGATATCGACGTGCGGATCCGTGCTGTGGATTCCGAAGAAGGTTCGCTGACGGACGATGTCGATGTGGCGATTTATTATGGTCGTGGCAGCTGGCGCAATCTGTACGCCGATAAGCTGCATACCGAATATCTGGTGCCGGTCTGCTCGCCTTTGCTGCTTAATCGCGCCAAGCCTTTGAATGAACCAGCAGATTTGCGTTTTCACACCTTGCTGCACGACGGTAACCGCGACGCCTGGAAGGCCTGGTTCACCTCGCAGGGCTTTAAGCATTTTAATGTCAATCAGGGACCGATTTTCAGCCATACCGCGATGGTGCTGCAGGCGGCTATTCATGGTCAGGGCGTGGCGCTGGCGCACAACGTACTGGCACGGCCAGACATTGCGGCCGGCCGGCTGATAGTGCCGTTTAACCACGTCTTGCAAAGTAAAGATGCGTATTATCTGGTATGCCGGGAAAATCAGATTGAGCTTGGCAAAATTGCCGCCTTTCGCGACTGGATGATTAAGCTGGTCGCCAAAGAGCAGGAAGCTTTCCACGAGCAACAATTTAACGTTGCGCTGGCGGACTGACGGATGCCGGATTTGTTTGCTTTGCCGGCCGGTACTGCGCTGCACCCGGCAAATGGCGTCCGCAAAGCCCGCGTGTTGTTGCTGCACGGTGCCGGCGCACCGGTGCAGTCAGCATTTTTTCAGCAGTTGGTGCCTTTGCTTTGTGCGCGCGGGCTGGAAGTACTGACTTATAACTTTGTTTATATGCAACAAACGCTGGCCGGCCAGCGCAAAGTGGCACCTAAAGCAGAAAAGCTGCTGCCGGAGCTTGAAAGCATCATTGCGGCTTTACCGACAGATTTGCCGCTGCTGCTGGCCGGTAAATCGATGGGCGGCCGCTTGCTGAGCCTGTATCTGGCGGCGCAGCCGGCCGCTGTGGTCAAAACCGGTATGGTGTTTGGTTATCCGCTCTGCCCGCCGGCTAAAGCCAAAGAGCAGGATAAAGCCAGCGCAGTTTGCCGGCAGCGCAGCCAGCATTTTGCCTCGCTCAAACGCCCTTTGCTGATTTGTCAGGGCAGTCGCGATGCTTTTGGCAGCCCGGCGTTGGTGCAGCAGTGGCTGGCAGGTCCGGTCAGTTTGATGGAAATTGCCCTGGCCGATCATGACTTTAAACAAAGCCGCGGTCGCAGCGATGCAATTGCTCTGCTGGCGGCTGCGCTTGACGGCGTATTAGCCGGTTCACTTTGAAGGAGTCCTGACATGCAAAAATTCTGGCAACTGAGCCTGTCGCTGACGGCCATCTACGGTGCTGCGGTAGTGGGAATGAGCGCGGCAATTTCGCATTATTTTCAGTATCAGCTGGTCACTGAAGAGTTCAGCCGGCTGGTGTCGAGCACTGGCGTGCTGGCGTTTCAGACCCTGGCTTTGCTGGCACTTGGTTTATATGCCATCCGTGCGCAGCAAGTGGCAAAAGAAGGCACAGCAGCCGGCGTGCTGGCCGGACGCTGGAGCCAAGGGCTGTTGCTTTTTATCGCCTTCGGTTTTCACTTAGGGCTTTGGCTCTTTGTCTACACTGTGTGGGCAGGTCTGTTTGGCCTGCCATTTTATCAGCGCGCGCTGGCACCTGTTGGCGGGCAACTGCTGCTGCTTAGCTGGGTTGTGCTTGCTGTGGTCCCCTGGATTTCACAAAAACAAAAGTAAAGATCAAATGAAACAACTTCTTATGTACTGCCGGGCCGGCTTTGAAAAAGAATGCGCGGCAGAAATCCAGGACAAAGCCGCCGAACATGGCGTCTTTGGCTATTGCAAACTGAAAGCCAACAGCGCCTTTGTGCTGTTTGAAGCTTATGACGTTGAGGCGCTGGCTAAGTTTTTCCGCGATTATCCGTTTGATCAGCTGATTTTCATCCGCCAGTGGGCACTGGTGCTGGGTGATGTGCTGGAGCTGCCGGCCGGCGACCGGGTGGCACCTGTGGTTGAGCAGGCGCTGATTGATGAAATCAAAGGAATTGGCGAACTGCGGGTGGAATATCCGGACACCAATGACGGCAAAGAGCTGTCAACACTTGCCCGCAAGTTGACGGTGCCATTGCGCCAGAGCCTGCGCCAGGCCGGCGTGATGCTGCAAAAAGAACATTCACGGGCGCCGGTGCTGCATCTTTTTATGTTAAGCGGTCAGCAGGCGTACCTGGGTTTGTCTTACCCGGAGAACAACAACTCGCTGGAAAACGGCATCCGCCGGTTAAAATTCCCGCCGGAAGCGCCCAGTCGCAGCACGCTGAAACTGGAAGAAGCTTTTCTGGAATTTATCCCTAAAGACGAATGGGAGACCCGGCTGGCTTCTGGCATGAATGCGGTCGACCTAGGCGCCTGCCCGGGTGGCTGGACCTATCAGCTGGTGCGCCGCTCGATGATGGTGGTGTCGATTGACAATGGCGCTATGGCCGACAGTCTGATGGAAACCGGTCAGGTCAAACATCTGATGGTGGATGGTTTTAAATACCGGCCGGACAAGAAAAATGTCTATTGGCTGGTGTGCGATATGATTGAAAAGCCGCAGCGGGTCGGGGCACTCATTTGCGACTGGCTGATCAATGGCTGGTGTCAGGAAAGTATTTTTAACCTGAAACTGCCGATGAAAAAACGCTATGAAACCGTCAAAGAAGTGCTGGCCGAGATGCAGCAGCGCTTTGACGACGCCGGGCTGAAAGTGCAGTTTCAGGCCCGTCACCTCTATCATGACCGCGAGGAAGTGACAGTCCATCTGTGCAAAGCTGAGCGGCGCTGAGCGCTGAGCGCTGGGGCTGCTGGCCGCTGCCATCACTGGCAGCGTTCACTGCACAGGCAGGCAGCCTTCAACTGAAAGCGCGTTGTTCCAACAAGGCTAAAGTGGCGCTGTTGGCGTCACCGCTGGCCGCTAACTGGTTTTGTTGCTGGAAGCTTTTAAGCGCGGCTCTGGTTTTATTACCGGCCAGGCCGTCGACTGCGCCGGGCTGATAACCCAGATACAACAATGCCGCCTGGGCGCGGCGCAAATTGAGATTTATCTGAGATTGCGCCAGCCAGTCATAGCGGCTGGCAAGCTTAGTATCGTATTGATTTTTTTGATAATCCGGGCCGTTATAACCTTTGGCAAATGCGGCCCAGTCTTGCTGCTGTATCGCAGTTGCCAGTTTTTTGCTGATGATAAATTTGGCCATGCCAAAGAGCTGTGCCGCTTCGCTGTCGACAAAGTCGCGCACCATCTGTTGCACTGTGCTGTAACCCAGCATGGCAAAATTAGCCCCCATGATTTGGCCAATGCCCCAGGACGCACTTTGCAACGCAGCTGTTTCGTCCAGCGCGATGGCGCGCGTCAACCGTTCATATTCTGCCTGACCACCGCGGTAGCCGCCGGGCTCTTTGGCACTGAGATCAGGCGCGACCGCATCAAAACGCCCACTCGTCAGGCGCTGAAAATAATGGCGTTCAAACAGAATACGCGGGCGGCGGTCAGCGAGATAACCAAAACCATTGGTTTCGGTCAACAGCACAGTCCACAGTGCGCGTGGGCTGGTTTTTAATAAGTCGGCACTTTGACTGATACTGCGCTCATCCAGTGGCATGCCTTTGCTTTGAAAGTTCATAACGGCTCCTGCGTCGCTGTGATAATCAACCCCGGAGTCTGTGCCGGGAAAGCCTGACTGACATCACAGCATAGTCAAAACCGCGTTATGTCGGATGACAAAATCGGCGTTCTGTTGGGCGGCGGATATGGCCGGCGGTGACTTCGCGCAGTTGAGCGCTGCTGATGGCTTCGCAGGGTGAGAGTTTTATCGTTTGCCGACTGAGCAGGCTGCCCGCTGTGCGGGTTGGCATTGCAGCCGGTGCAGGGCTTGATCAGAACGAAGCGCCAATACTGATTTTGTGGCGTGAATCGGAGATATCCAGCGACTGACGCAGGGCTTTGGGCAACAACAACGACAGCTCGGTTCTGTCGTATTGCCAGGACCAACTGACCCGAACCCGGTCGCTCAGTGCATAACGAAGCCCGAGTTCTGATTTTAATTCTCTTTCAAAATCAAAGATATGAAATGGCTGGTTTAACAATTCCAGCCAGCTGGCCTGCTGAAATATCTCCAGTGGCAACGCGATAAACTTATGGCTGAAATCCCACTCCAGCGACGCAGTGTCAAACTGCAGCGGTGACGAATAATCCGGCAGCAGCCGAAACGCGGTGTCATCGCGGAAATAAGCGTTTTTGCGCCCCAGCAGCAAGACCAAATCCAGCCGGGTCGGGCCTTGGCGCCAGACCGCATAACCGGGCCCGGTGCTGACATCGATATTTTTATAGTCGCTGGCCAGATAGTTGTAGTCGTATTGCAAATCCAGCCGCCAGAACAATGCGGGGTCATAAAAATAATCCACGCCGGGACTGACCGAATACTTGTGCGTTTTACGGGCCGATTCTTTTGTTTCGTAATCGTAATTGGCATCAAGCTGAAACCGCCAGTCACTATGCTGATATTCGCCGCGCTCTGTCAGGCTGTAACTCTCGGAGCTCTCGCTGCCGGCACGGGTGGCGGCGCTTAAATCCAGCTGCAGCGACCAGGTTTTGGCCGGCGCTGCTGGTGTTGCAAAAACGGCTGCTGCGGGAGCAGGCGATGCAGAACCGGCCTGTGTCGGCACGGGCGCGGCGTCGGCGACCGCTGTGGTTGCTGCTGGCGCACTGAGCGGTCCATGCGACTGCACTTGCGTCCGGTCGATTTGAATGACGCCGGCATAAGGCAACTTCAGCGTCAGTTTGTCGACTGCCAGGCTTTGCAGCTCGCCGGTCAGCAGGTCGCCATTTTTCAGCCGCACCTGATACAGGTTGCCGCACTGGCCGCTGAAGCTCAGCAGCAGACAACAGCAACAGAGAGTTTTGGTAAAAGGCATGATGGTGAGGTTCCGGCGCTCAGGTTTGGTTATCTTGGCAAAAGCGGCCTCAACAGGCAATGCCCGCAAAAACCGGCGTGAACTGACACCGCCGCGGCCCAAAAAAACAAGGCGCCTTGGGGCGCCCTGTTAGTCAAATAGCTGAACCAGCGGCTTATTTGGCTTTGTTGTAGTCGTGGCCAAATACAGTGCCAAAGAACGAAGTTTTGTTCCACAGCGGACGCTGCGGATCGTTAGCGACCTGAGCACCGATGGCATAGTTGATGTCGGCAAACAAAGCGCCGTAATCGTAGCGAATGGCGCCAAAATCTTTGGTCAGGCCCGCCACATCATCGGTGGTTTTGTGATAGTGCTTGGCAAAGAATTTGCCCCAGACATCGCCGCCTTTTTGTTTTGGATCGCGTGAAGTAAAACCTGTCATCAGAAACACCGAAGGCACACCTTGTTTGACCAGGGTGTAATGGTCTGAGCGGGTGAAAATTGCCTGCTCTGGCATTGGATCGGCAGCCAGTTTCACATCAAACTGACCCGCGGCTTTTTCGACCACCGGACCTAAACTTGAGTGATTGGCACCAAAAGCGACGATGTCGGCAAAAGGATACAGCAGCACCGGCATGTCGAGGTTGACGTTGGCGACCAGCTTGTCGATCGGACGGGTCGGGTAGTGCGCAAAATAATCGGCGCCGAGCAGGCCTTTTTCTTCACCGGTCACTGCCACAAATAAAATCGAGCGTTTAGGTTTGACCGGGGCTGTCGCAAACAGCCGCGCTGTTTCGAGCAAAATTGCCACGCCGGCGGCATTGTCCATCAGACCGTTATTGATGCGGTCTTTCACGCGCATATCGGCGCCAACACCAATGTGATCTGAGTGGGCAGTGACCACCACATATTCGTTTTTAAGGGTTGGATCTGAGCCTTCCAGCACGGCCGCGACATTCGGGCTTTGGATATTTTCATGCTGTGACTGACGGCTGAAATTCACAGTCCCTGCCAGGGCAAAACCTTTCGGGCTTTGTTTTTTCTCAACGGCCGCCAGAATTTGGTCGTAACTTTGTGCCGCGCCACTGAACAGTTGTCGGGACGGTTCTACATCCAGGCCCGCCGACAGTTTCAGCTGCGGATAATCGCCTTCTGCAGTGCCATCCGGATGGAGCCAGCGCATTCTGGGCATATGCAGATAAAGCGCGCCTTGTGCAAATGGCCGCTTGGCTTCTTCTTTGGGCGTGTTCAGCGTGATAATACCGACCGCGCCTTTTTCAGCGGCCAGCCGGGCTTTTAATGAACCGATATGGGCGGCTTCTTCGCTTGGCAGATGTTCAGGCCGGCCCGGCAGCATCACGACCACTTTGCCTTTAACATCAAGGCCGGCGTAGTCGTCTAAGTTAAACTCTTTGGACACCAGACCATAACCGACAAACACCAGACCGGCGCTGACGTCGACTTTGCCTTCATGGCTGCTGGGGCCGGTCATAAATTGTTTCGGGAACGCCAGTTCAGTGGTTTTACCGCCCAGTTGCAGGCTCAGTTTCGGGCTGCTCTGATCCAGTTTGCTTTGTTTGATTGGCACATACTGCAAATAGCTGGTGCTGCCATCGGCATTGACAGTTCCGGCTGGTTTTAAGCCCAGCTGCATAAAGTTGCTGGCGATATACTGGCTGGCTATCTGATGACCATTGCTGCCGGTGTCGCGGCCGGCCAGCGCGTCGTCGGCCAGAAACAGCATATGGGCTTCGATGCGTTCTGCGCTGGCACGGGCAGCAGTTTGCTGCTGTGCTCCTGTGGGGGCCGCCGGCACTGTGTGTGCGGTCTGCTGACAGGCCGTCAGCGCTATCGCTGAGCCAAGCGTCAGCCAGTGAATTGTTTTCATGTCGGGTTCCTGTAGAGCTGAGCCGATGTTGCCGGCCCGGATTGTTTTTTATGTTGTTTGGGGTGCTGGCAGGGCTGCAGCGATAAAACGGCGCAGCAACAAGCCTGAGCGGCCACTGACACTACCACAAAAGCAAACAACCGCCCAAGCGGGCGGTTGTTGCCAAATATTGCAAAACGACGAACAGGCCGTCGCTTCAGACCAGCTGCGCTTAATCGGCGAGCGCACCTGGCATTTCTTCAACCAGCACCGGATCTTTACGCCGTGCCAGCACTTTATCAATGCGCTTGCCGTCCATGTCGACAATTTCCAGCAACCAGTCATCCAGCTCCACTTTGTCAGCGGTTTGCGGGATTTTGCCAAGCAGCAGCATGATGAGACCGTTTAAGGTCTGGTAGCGCTTGCTGTCTTCTTCCGGCAAATTGCGGATACTGAGGCAATCTTTCAAATCGATGATTGGCAGCAGGCCATCCAGCAGATAAGAGCCGTCATCGCGCTGTACGACCATCAGGTCCTGTTCGGCGGTGTCGGCCTGATTAAATTCACCGGTCAGTGCTTCCATCAAATCCTGTAAGGTCACCAGGCCTTTGAGGTCACCGTATTCATCGACGACAAACACCATCTGGCTGCCGCTGGTGCGCACATGCTCCAGCAGCTCCATGCCGGTCAGGCTGTCCGGTACAAAGTTACAAGGCTGCGCGAGTGCCTGCAGCTCGCTTAAAGTGCCGGCCACCGATTGGGCCAGCAGCTGTTTGGCAGAAATGACACCGATCAGCTCGTCAGCATGGCCTTTACAGACCGGAAAACGCGAGTGCGGCGATTGCATCACGCGTTGCAGGTTTTCCTGCAGCGACAATTCAATGTCGAGAAAGACGATGTCAGAGCGCGGCACCATCAGCGAAGAAATACTGCGCTCATCGAGGCGAAATACGTTTTTCACCATAGTGTGTTCGGTCTGTTCAATAACGCCGCTGCTGGAACCTTCCTGCAACATGGCCTGAATGTCTTCATGGGTGACATTAGATTCCTGTTGCTGGGCAAAACCAAACAGCCGCATCAGCGTGTGGGTTGAGCCGGACAGCAGCCAGACAAAAGGCCGGGTCAGCATTGCCAGCAACCGCATAGGGCGGGCGACCAGACAGGCGATAGTTTCGGCGCTGATTTGGCCGATCCGTTTAGGCACCAGTTCACCGACCACAATAGAGACGTAAGTCACGACGACCACCACCAGCACTGTGGCAAACACCGAGCTGAATGTCGCCGGCACACCCAGGCTTATCAGCCACTCGGCAAATGGTCCGGCCAGCACGGCTTCACCGAAGATACCGTTCAGAATACCGATAGAGGTGATACCAATCTGCACTGTGGATAAGAACTGGGTAGGGTCTTCGGCCAGTTTTAAGGCGATAGCGGCAGAGGAGCGGCCATTGTGGGCCAGAGCGGTCAGGCGGGATTTGCGGGCTGTGACTATCGCAATCTCCGACATAGCAAATAAACCGTTTAACAGGATCAGACTAACAAGTATGAGGATTTCCATATTAACCATAAGGTGACTGAGGAAAGCCGAGTATATCAAAAACTTTCAACAGGTATAGTGTTGTTCAGGCGCTCTTCAGTTTTGGCAGCTGACAAGCAAAATCACTGGCACAAAAGCCAGCGCCATCAACCGGAAATTCCCACAGTAAAAGGCGGATGTCAGCGAAAACGCCAGAATTTTTCCGGTGTCATCACGGCAGGTAAGGGTAAGTCCCAGCGCTCAACCGGTACCTGTGGCACCTGCTGACACTGATGGGCGAGGCCGACCCGCAGTGGTTTTGTCGCGTCGGCCGGGATGCCGGCGAGTGTGCGGTCATAAAAACCGCCGCCCATGCCAAGCCGTTGCCCTTGCGCATCAAAAGCCACCAGTGGCAGCAGGATCATATCCAGTTCGGCTGGCAGCAGCAGCGCGCTGACGTCGGGTTTGGGCTCGGCGATGCCGAATTTATTGATCTGCAGCGGCGTATCCGGCTGATACCGCTGAAACAGCAGATAACCTGGGCAAAACGGGTGCAGCAGCGGCAGATACAGCTGTTTGCCGGCCTGCCACAGGGCATCAATTAATAAGTGAGTGGAGAGTTCGCCATCATGGGTCAGGTACACGGCGATGCGGCTGGCAGCCTGAATGTGCGGCGTGTTGAGTGCCAGACAGGCGAGCTGTGCTGCGGCTTGTTGTTGCTGTAACGGTGTCAGCGCCTGACGGGCGGCCCGCACCTGCTGGCGGATTTGTTTTTTCAGTAAGGTGGTTGAGTCTTCAGGGGATAAAACGGCAGGCAAGATAAGTGTTCTCCGAATTGCCGTGGCCGGCGTAAGCCCTTGAACCAGAGGTTCAAGGCGGGAATCCAATCAGCGCCGCAGGCTTCCCGGTACGAGCCGGGCTTGCACAATAGCGCTGGAGAAGAAACCCTGATGTAAACAATTATCGGCTCAGGGACATCAGCCAGTTCACAAACAACCCAGAGAACCCGGCAAGTATATCACTGTGAACCGCGCTGTTCAGCCTTCTTGCGTGCTCTTTTTCATTTCCAGCAACTCATTGCACAAATTTAGCGCAATCATCAGCAGCACATCTTCGGCGCCATGCACGCCCGGCTGGTAACGGGTATTGCTGACTCTTTGCTCCAGCTCGCCCAGCGCGTCTTTTAATTTGTCTTCCTGACCGGCCGGACAAGACACTTTCATATGGCGGCCTAAAATGGCGATGGTCAGTTGTTTGGCTTTGGGTTTGGCATCTGAGGCTGGTTTTGGCGCTTTTGGATACATAATAATCTGCTTACTTGATCATCGGGGCGGCCGTCTGACAGCCGCATTGAAATTGGCGGGACCCCTGCGCTTGGCGCATGCCTGTCCCGGTGTTAGCATAGCGCCATTCTGTCTGGCTGGACGACGCTTTTATGCCTAAACATCCTTTATTTAATTACGACCTGTGGACCAGTACTTTAGACCAGCAGGCTCTGATGGCTTCGGCCGCTGAACTGCATGGACTGGTGGCCGGCATGCTCAGTGCCGGCGTGCCGGCGGATGCGGCGCAGATTCTACCAGTATTGCATGACTTCTTAAATGAGGGGCAAGCGGTCAATGCTGCATTAAAAAGCCAGATTGGTGAGCTGATCAGCGAAACGGCGCGCCAGCTGGCCGACGAAGATTTCGGTTTTGCGCCACTGCTGCCAAGCGACGACGATTCGTTGCCGGAGCGGCTGGAAGCATTAGTCGAATGGTCGCAGGCATTTCTGGTTGGTTTTGCCATTCAGCAGACCGATTTGTCGCTGGTGGCCGAAGATGTGCGGGATGCCGTTGAACAACTGACCGAAGTGACCCGTATTGATATCTACACGCCGGACGATACCAGCGACGCCGACAATGAAGAGTCTTATTTTCTGGTGCTGGAACACGTGCGCGTGATGGCACTGACCTGTTTTACCGAAGTAGGGAAGAAGTACGCCAGCACCGAAGTGGCCGGTAAAACCATCCATTAATAAAGTGGCGGTGCGCAGCTTGTCCGGCTGGCCACTGCGCGTCACCGCTCAGGCGTGCCTGGCTTTTGGTGCGTCTCATTGCAAGCAACATGATGACAACTATGACTTTGCCTGTTCCTTCTGAAGTGTATCAACAACGCCGTCAGCGCCTGCTGGCGCAAGTCGCCGCCAACTCAGTCATTGTGCTGGCGGGGGCTGCTGAGCTCACCCGCAGCCGCGACACTGATTTTCCGTTTCGCCAGGACAGCGACCTGCTGTATCTGACCGGTTTTCCGGAACCAGACTGCTTCCTGCTGCTGGAAAAACACGCCGATGGCAGCTGCAGAGAATTGTTATTGTGCCGGCCGAAAGACGTGCTGGCCGAAGTCTGGCAAGGTCGTCGGTTTGGGCCTGAGCAGGCGGCGCAGGTGTTTGGTTTGCCGGCGCTGTCGGTGGAGCAGGCTGATGACGAGCTGCTGCGCGCTGTCAACGGCAAAAGCCAGCTGCTGTTTGCCGTCGGCGCTTATCCGGCGCTGGATGACCGGCTGTTTGGTTTGCTGAACGAGCTGCGCCAGTACCCAAAACGCGGCTACAGCGCGCCGGCCACTCTTTGCGACTTACGGCCGCTGCTGGGTGAACTCCGGCTTATCAAAGACGCCCACGAAGTGGCGCTGATGCAGCAGGTTGGCCGCATCAGCGCACAAGCGCATATCAGTGCGATGCAGCTGTGCCGGCCTGGTCTTTATGAATATCAGTTAGAAGCGCAAATCCGCCATGTCTGCGCCATGCAGGGCGCGCGGCAGCAGGCTTACAACACTATTGTGGGAGGCGGTGAAAACGGCTGCATTTTGCATTACACCGACAACCACGATGTGCTGCGCGACGGCGACTTAGTGCTGATTGACGCCGGCGGTGAGCTGGCCGGTTATGCCGCTGATATTACCCGCACTTTTCCGGTTAACGGCAAATTCAGCCGCGAACAGGCCGCGCTTTATCAGGTGGTCCTCAATGCCCAGTATGCCGCCTGCGCGCAAGTGAAGCCCGGCAACAGCAGCCGCGACACACTGCGTGCCGCGGTCAGTGAGCTGACCAAAGGTTTGCTGGCACTGGGGATTTTGCAGGGCGATTTGGACCAGCTCATCGCAGAGCAGGCCTGCAAACAATATTTCATCCATGGGCTTGGCCACTGGCTGGGGCTTGATGTTCACGATGTCGGCGCTTACAAAATCAAAAACGCACAAG